>CAZWPN010000011.1:0-42057 GCA_964635275.1 uncultured Victivallales bacterium
CTCTCCGACTTCTGCCCTCTGTATCTTGTGATTATCCAAGGTGGCTCAGCCCTTACTGGAGTAAACGACTGGCAAGAAGGCGGGGATGATAGTAGTGTCTGCGGCATGGCAAGACCGCTGAGAGTGGCATATCCTGGTGCCATCTACCATGTGACGATCCGCGGGAATAACCGGCGGACGTTGTTCGTGGATGACAAGGATCGGGAGCGGTTTCCTGATCGGCTGGGTGAGTATGGGGAGGAATACGGCACACGGATGTATGCCTACTGAGCGAGAACAAGAAGAGGAGATAACAACATGCCCATAGACAGTATCCCGCCCCCCGTAGCCCCGACCGTAATCACCTGGCCGGCGCCGGCCGGTGAAATCGCCTCGCTGGATTTTGCCGAGGTGTCCGCGGATGGAGTCCGGCTTTTCGTGTACCAGGCACCTGTGCGGGCGGAGATCCTCCCGACAGGCGGGCTGGCCTCGCATAAGCCCGACTATGCGGCTGAGCGCGCATCGTTCGTGATCTTCGACATGTCCGCGCCGGTGACGGTGCGTGTGGTGCCGGGGCGGCCCTTCAAGACTGCGGCCCTGCGTCCGGAGCGGGCCGGCATCGCCACCCGCGTGGACGGGGGCGCCATTGAGTTCACGCTCGACCGCCCGCGGAAGATGGCCCTGCTGCTCGACAACGACACCCGCGTAGCCCTGCACCTCTTCGCCGGTGAGCCGGAGAAGGACGTCCCCGTGCCGGGCGATCCGAACGTGCTGTACTTCGGGCCCGGCGTGCATGAGACCACGGGAATCGCGCTCAAGAGCGGGCAGACACTCTACCTGGCGGGCGGCGCCGTGCTCAAGGCCAGGCTGAAGCCGGGCGACACAGGAACGTACAGCGAACAGTGGAAGGTCGTCTTTCACCACGGGAGCATGCTGGGTTTGAACGGCGTGAAGGATGTGCGCATCCGCGGCCGCGGCATCATGGACGCCAGCGCCATCCCGCATCCCGGCTGGAATATGCTTGGATTCGACGGCGCGCGCAATGTCCTGGTGGAGGGCATCACCCTGCGCAACGCCGCCAACTGGAACTTTACTATCGGGAAGTCCGAGGACATCGAGGTGCGGGACGTGCGCATCATCAGCGGCCGGCTGAACAGCGACGGCATCAACACCGTCAACTCCCGTCGCGTGCGCATCCGCGACTGTTTCGTGCGAAACCACGACGACAGCATCGTGGTGAAGACGGCGGCCCCGGATGCGCCTGCTGAAGACATCGAAGTCGAGGGTTGCACCGTCTGGAGCGACTGGGGATATGCTCTGGGGGTGACCTACGAGACACGTTCGCCTGTCCGGAATGTCTCCTTCCGCGGCAACGACATCGTCTATTCCAGGCACTGGGCGTTGGGGATACATCTTTCCGACGGCGCCTTGGTAGAGAACATCACGTTCGCGGACACGGCCATCTCCGACCAGACCGGGGTGACGAATCCGACGGGCAGCCCGTATGCATGGCTGACGCCCGGGCCGGTCCTGTTACGCGGCGCGATCCTGCGGGATTGCTGGGGACATGATCCCGAGCGTGGCCGGATCCGCAATGTGCTGGTGGACGGCATCACCCTCTACGGAAAGACCATGCCGCCCAGCGAACTGATTGGCGCGGATACGAAGCACGATATCCGCGGCGTAACGTTCCGCGGTATTCGGCTGGCCGGTCAGCCGCCCGTGGCCGACGTGTCAGGGCTTGCACTGAAGACGAACGCTTTTGTCAGCGAGGTGTCTTGCAGCCCGGTGCCGGCGCGGTGATCGAGTATTGGGGTCTCGCTAAATGACAAATAAGCGGTTGACGGCGGAAGGTCTGGGTGGGATGACCCCGGTATGGCAAGGCCTCTGCGAGTGGACGTGCGAGGGGGGTGGCACAACGTGATGGCGCGTGGGCTGGAGCGGCGTGTGATTTTCGCCGACGAGCGTGAACACGGTCGTTTTGTGGAACAAGATCGGCGTTCCGGCAAACGTCCGCTTCAGACGATTCTAAAGCGCGCGGAAAGCACATTGTTACAAAGCGAGACCCCGATGAGCACGATCTTGAGGGAGGAGGACGAAGCATTCTGTAGGCGATACCCATGGCAGCGCCCCAACCAAGGGCTCGTGGGTACGGCTCGCAAGCCCGACTCCCCACAGCCCTAACGTTGGATGTGAGAAATGAAGGGATGAAGATGGAACACCCTCCAACATGGGGCGATACCTTGCTTGTCTGGTGGTCCTTGTTTTGGCGAACACTGCTGTTCGCAGTGTCTGCCTTCGTTGCGGCGACAACGATCGTGGCCTTCATTCTTGGATTTGCCGGTCTATCGGACGATACACTTTCGAGACCCACTGCATTCATTGCTGCTGTTGTCACCATCGCCGTTTCGGTGATTCCCGTGAGAATGGTCCTCGGGAAGACTTTTGGACGCTATCGTTTGATGTTGACGTCGGAGGATGAGAAAGAACAACGATAGATGCATCCAACAACGCCAGTGCAACCTAACTCGCGTCCTGTTAGCAGGTTGACTGGCAACGTTATGTCGAACGAAGGGAGACGAATCGGATATGAAAGGACTCAAATATGCACTCGCAGCGGTTATCGTCGTGGCCCTCACGAACAAGGGGTTGAGTGGTGACGTGCCTACCAATGAAGTCATGCGCGTGACGCTGGACCTCTCCGACGGCTCTCGTGTCATAGGAATTCCCGCGATTTCGTCAATTCCCATTCGAACGGCCTTTGCGAAGATGGACATTCCGCTTAGGCAGATCCAGCAGGTGGTGATAGGCGGCGACCACGAAAGAGTCGAAGTTGAAACGACAAACGGGGACCACCTGACAGTGGTGCTGAGCCTCGGACGGGTTGAACTCACGACCTTATTCGGGAAAGTGTCAGTGGGAATTGAACACATCCGTGGCGTGCAGGTTCGTCTGAACGGGAGGGGTGATTTGCCTGCGAAACTAAAGGAATGCCTGGTGCTGCACTTCTCCTTCGATAAGGACGAGAGTGGGCAGATCTATGTGGACGGGAACAAGGCAAAGACGACGCCGGTGGAGCCAGTGCGTGTGACGTCTGGTGAAGTACTCATTGGTGCCGGCCGATGCTGGAGTCCTGCCGACGACCAGTTTAAAGGGGTACTGGATGATGTCATGATCTTTGGTCGGGCGTTGTCCGCTTCCGAGGTGCAGCAGTTTTACAACTCGCAGAAGTGACCGACAGGTTGCGCAGGATAGCAAATGACATGACATCCGGCTGGTGACTATCGTCGCTAACGCGCCGAATCCACAGCCGGGGCGTTCGGAGAAGGACTGAATGATCAGGACGACAATCGTGCTCACGGTAGTGGCTTTTGCAGCGGGGTGCGCGACGCTTCCTCGCGTGGAGTTGAGAACTTGCGTTCAGAATATGGAGATGCTTGACTCTGCAGTAGAGCAATGTGCCGTTTTATATGAAATCGAGAATGGTAAGTACGCCCCTATCGATAAAGTGTCGACGTTCATCAAAGAGGGGATCGACTCCCTCCGCTGTCCCGCGGGCGGAGTCTATACTCTTGGTCCCGTGATGGGATGCGGGCCTGCGTGCAGCGTTCACGGGCCGAAGATCGAGGCAAAGAATAGACTCTCGGGCGCGAGATAAGGCTCCGAACCATGGCCTGCTGAGTACATCGCTAACGCCCCGCTCCAGTGTCCATACTCTCTTCGCCACGCCAGTATTAGCACTCTTAGAAGTTTGTCTTGCCAGCGTCACGATGTACCGGAATCCTTCCCGAAGGCGACAGGCAAGACTCGCGATTATCCTCAATGGGGTCTGCCTGCTGGAAGGCTCAGTTGGGACATACTTCGTACTTCGCGGAATGGGTACGCTCTGAATGTTGGCGATCGGGATAGGGATTTCCCTTGCGTTCGCAGAAGCGGAGACCAACGACACTGACCACGACCATGCGTTGAACTGGCAGGAGTATACAGCGAACACCGAGCCCACCAATAGCAGACTATCTTCTTCCGGATCAGGGTGCACAAGTAGGATGACTGACGGGTTATAGACTTAGATAGGTTTGCCTGTCATCACGTTCCGAACTGTGCTAGATTCCCGCGCCATGATTTGTTTGCGGCTTATCCTGTTCACTGTGCTTGCGCTGCCGCATGTCTTTGCTGACGCCGCCGAAGGGGTGGGGGATGCCGTGTTCCCCTGCCGGGATCAACCCGTGTTGGCATCCATCGAACTGCGCGGCCCGTGGCAGTTCCTTTTTGATCCGAGAAACGAGGGCGCAGCAGCCGGGTGGTACGATGCCATCACGAACACTGCCGCTTGGGAAGCCGTCACGATCCCCAGGGTATGGAACATTCCGGACGGGGCGGTCACCAGAGCTGTGGCTAGAACGATCGGCTGGTACCGACTCAGTGTCCCTGTTCCGCCGGAATGGGATCAGGACGTGACATTGGCCTTTCTGGGCGCCCAATACACGGCGGATGTCTGGGTAAATGGCGAGTATGTCGGTGTGCATCGCGGCGGCTTCACGCCGTTCCGGATGGACGTCACTGCAATGGCACGGGCCACCAACGAACTGCGATTGGCCATTCGCGTCAGCAATGTCGTGGACAACAACACCGTCCCCGCCGCACACTGCGGATGGCAACACTACGGCGGATTGTGCCGCGAAGTGTACCTCCTGCACCAGCCGACAGTGCGTCCCGCCTCGATTGACATTTCCTGGCGCGTGGTTCGCGACAGTTGGTGGGATGCCGTGCTGCAGGTCCCTTTCCTGCGTCCGCCCCCTCATGCTTCGAAGTTGCGTGCGCGGCTGGAGTACGAGGGGCGCTTCGTTGCCGGAGCCGAGTGCGCGATCGAGACCAACAGCGCCACCCCTTTGACGATCGGACTGAGCGTTAGGGAACCGCTGCATCTTTGGTCCCCATCTAATCCCGTTTTGCACCAGCTCACTCTGGAATGGGCAGGTGGCCGGCACACTATGCCGGTCGGAATGCGCACGTTGCGGGTGGACGGCGAGCGGCTGCTTCTCAACGAACAGCCGATCTGGCTCCAAGGATTCGGGCAGCACGAAGTGGCGCCCGGCAACGGCCCCATCGTTCCCCGTGACCTGCGCCGTCGTGACCTGGAACAGATGAAGAGGGTCTTCAATGCAAACGTTATCCGGCCGGGACACTATCCGAATCACCCTGACCTCTACAATCTCTGCGACGATTTGGGCATGCTCGTCTTTGCGGAAATCCCGGTCTGGCAAATGGGGGGTGCGATCCTTGCCTCCGACGACACTTGGAACCTATGGATCGAACCGCAGTTGGGGGAAATGACGGAGTCGTTGCGGCACCACCCATCGGTCTGTTTATGGGGTATTGCCAATGAAACCCGTGGAGCCCACGCCTATTATCGCCGCGCCGCTGACTACCTGCACAGGCTCGATCCGTCGCGCCCCGTTTCCGTCGTACTGGAACCCACTTCAGACTTGGACTCGGGACCTGTTTTCGACATGGAGACCCGAAACTTCCATTTCGGATGGTACCACTCGCATGATGTGTACGACGGCACTGCAATTGCAGAGCGCGTGTTCGCGGCGACGCGGGGCAGGCCCTTTTTGGTGACAGAGACAGGCGGCTTGGCGAATCGCGGTTCACTGAACGGCGGATACTCCGACCAGGCGCGCGGCAGCGAGACCTACCTCGATCGGATACTTCGATTCAACTTTGCCTACTACGCAACGGTGACCAATACGGTAAACGGTATTTGTGTCTGGTCCTGGACGGACTTTCCAAGGGGTGGCGGCGTGGAGCCGCACGGCGTGTTCGACGTGTTACGCCAGCCGAAGCTCGCTGCCTACTCGCTGGTGAACCAGATGCGCGGCGATCTGCGGTTGTATGCTGTTGAAATGAACTCTTTTGTCGCCACGGGTGGAACATGGCGCGCCGATATTCGGACCTTCAACCGCATGCTGTCGCCTCGCAAGGGGCTGACGGCTAGGTGGACTGTGCTGAAGGGGCAGACGAATGTCGGCGGCGGTGAGATCGCCTTTGATGTAACCCCGGAGCGTTCACAGTTTGTCGCGCACATCAGCTGGGCGCCGCCAGCAAATGCGCCCCCGGGGCTGTATGCCGTCTGGACGGAACTCCTGGACGGTGGCCGGCGTATCCACATCAGCGGCAATGTCTTCGATCTCTATCGGGCATCTCGTCCCGGCGTTCTGCGCATCACGCCGCCTTCAGCCGACACTACCAACCAATGGATCACTCTGGGCGGTGTGCAGCTCCCGGTTTACCCATTTGTAGGCCTCCAGATTCCACTTGAGGAAGGCGACTACAGCCTGAACGCAGGTGAAGGGACGCAGGCTTTCGGGGTTCTGCCCTGCAAGCTTGAGAGTTCCGTCGTGACCACTCTGCCGTGGCCCTCGCCATGATCACGCGCCTTCGTCTGCTGTCCGCATTGCTCACCATCTCCGTGCCGGCGCTGTTCAAGCCGAAGTGACTTCAATTCGCCAGAATCCTGACCGGTGCTGTTCGGTCCAAGCCTTCGACAGCCCTTCCCGCTGTGAGGCTACTCCTGCGGCTCGTCCTTAGTCTCCTCCTTGGCCTGCTTGGCAGCTTGCTCCTGCATGCCCTTCATAAACGCGGCCGCAGCTCTTCCTGCCTGTTCCGGGGTGATCTCTTCGCCCGGCTTGATGTTCATCTCCTGGCCCCATGCACTCATAGCCTTGGCCGCCCGGCGCGCAGCAAGCTGAGCGGAAATCGATGCCAGCGCCAGAATAGCGGCGATGATGCCGAACACCATCCACGCCGTCTTTGCCGCAATCTTGTGCACTTCCACGCTGGCTGTCACCAGAAGGAAGAGCATCCAAACCAATCCCGCCATGGGGCCAACGAACGGGATGAAACCCAGGATCGTTGTGATCGGCGAAATGGCGCCGGCGTAAGCCCCGCAGCGATACGCGGTCTCGTACGATTCGCTTGATCCCATCAGTTTCCAGATGACGAACAGGATAGCAGCACCAATGAATCCACCTATCAGCACGGCAATCGGCATCCAGATGACCATCATGAGTGCCCCGGTCATCGAAACCACGCCTCCCAAATGGAACAGGCTGAAAACCGCCGAAAGGATCCCAGACACAACCCCCATGACGACCAGGAATACAAGAGGATCCCCGAATCCGCCTGACTTTGGCATTCCCCGGAAGAAGCCTGCCGGATCTTTGATGACAGTCAGAGCTGTGTTCAAGATGTTCTGTCCCTGTGCCTTCGCCTGCTGTTCCGTCGCACCCGTGTCGCTCATGGCTCTCTCCTTTTGTTGCGAGCACGCACAATGCGGCTCATCAGTGTTGATAGGCTAGTCTCTTTCCCGCTTTCACACAATACAAAGAGTAGTGCCAACAACCCTCGCCCAAGCGATGCGCTCTGGCGGGACCCATTGCGGACGGCCTTGCGGCAGCGGCGCGCTCGGCCCGCTTCGCCAGGATGGCTACGCAGGCCAGGGAGAGCTCGCCCTGCCCAGCGAGACATGTGAAGCAGGGCATCGCATCTTTCTAGAGCGAGGTCGCATGTGAGAATGTCAGTGCGTGAGTATGTGAGTATGTGAGTGCGTGAGTATGTGGAAGCGAATATCAGGACCCACACTCACAGACTCCCACACCCACACACTCCGGTTGCGGGCGTGGCCCGCCTTTGTTTTGCCAAGTCGAACGTCAAGAAGTGTGGTCGAGTCGTTTGTTCAGTCCCATGTCGCGCACGACCAGGATGCGCTACTTGGTGTGGCTGTTACTCCCTCCACACCTCGGCACTCAACGACAACGCGTTCAATTCGGCCCGCGGCCCCCCGCAATCGTCTGGCTTTCAGAGGGAAGCCACAATACAATCCCGGCCATGCCTGATCAAGACAGTGTAGTGCTCCAAGGTCGGATCGTGGCTGCCCATGGCCGCCAGTATGAAGTCCGGATCGAAGTGGGGCGCACCGGCAGCAGCAGTCTGATGTGTTCCCAGCGCGGCAAGAAGAGCCTGTACGCCTGTGGCGACGAAGTTGAACTGACAGCCATGAACGACACTCAAGGCGTAATCAATGTTCTGCGCCCCAGGCGCAGTGTCTTTCATCGTAAGGATGACTTTAATGAGAAGGTGATTGCCGCCAATGTGACGCAGGTCGTGCTGGTGGCGGCTACGGAACCGGGTTTCAGTGACGAATTGCTGATGCGATGCCTTTGCGCTGTCGAGTCACAGGATATCAACGGACTGATTGTGCTCAACAAGTGTGATCTGAAAACACACCTTCAACGTGGGCGTGACTTGCTGGCCTCCTTTTCCAGGCTAGGTCATACCGTACTCGAGTTGAGCGCACAAGATGGCGGCCTGGAAGTGTTGCGCCAGCATCTGTGCGGCCACATCTCATTGCTGGTCGGGCAATCCGGCATGGGCAAGACGACACTGACCAATGCTCTGGTGCCTGAAGCCGGCGCCAGAACTGATATTGTGTCGGAAGCGCTGAACAGCGGAAAGCATACCACCACCCATGCCCGCTGGTATGACCTGCCCGGTGGCGGCGCCATCATTGACAGCCCCGGTCTGCAAGCATTTGGCCTGGCACATTTGTCGAGAGAGCAGATTGAGGATGGTTTCAGGGAATTGCGACCGCTGCGTGGCAAGTGCCGGTTCCGTGACTGCCAGCATGACCACGAACCTCATTGCGCCTTCCGTGCTGCCCTGGCGGGCGGCGAAATCGACGCCAGGCGATTTCAGGTGCTACAGATACTCCTCGCCGAGCATCGCAAGAAGCCGCAGTACTGAGACTCACCATGCCTGTCGGCGGCACGGCTTGAAGTGCGTCATCATTCAGCGGATGGGCCTTGCCGGGCGTACAGGACTCCGTCGGCCTCATGTTCCGGCGTGATAGCGATGAGCGTGTTGACTTCCTTCGTAGGCCCATCCATGCGAGCCTCGATATACTCTCCCGTCCACCCCTGCATACCATCCCTTTCGGTTGCCTCTGTCAGCACCTTAACGGGCCGTCCGATGAATTGTCGGGCAAAAGCCGAGCGCTTGGCCTTTCCCAATGCGATCAGGTTGGCGGCCCGTTGTCGTGCGACCGGTCGTGGTACGTGGTTTGGAAGTGAAGCGGCCGGCGTTCCAGGCCGCGGGCTGTAGGGGAAGACGTGCAGGTTGGAGAAAGGAATCTGTTCGACGAGTTTCACCGTGTTGGCGAACGCATCGAGCGTCTCACCCGGGAAGCCGGTGATGATGTCGGTTCCGAGACCGAGGTACGGGATGCGGCTTATGGCATAGTCAAGAATGTTGCGGTATTCGGCGACCGTGTACCTTCGTCTCATTATGCGCAGAATTCCGTCATCCCCGCTTTGCATGGGCAGATGAAGATAGCGACACACTTTCGGTGAAGCGATCATGTAGTCAATCAGCTCTCTCTCGACGGTGGCCGGTTCGATCGAGCTGATGCGCACCCGTTCGATCCCGGCCACCTTTTCGACGGCGGCCAGAAGGTGGGGGAGTCTGCGGCCGGACTCCTCGAAGCATCCGATGTTGGCTCCCACCAGAACGATTTCACGATGTCCGGCGTCGGCCAGGCGGACACAGTCCTCAACGATACTGGCCAAAGATCGGCTTGCGGCCGGGCCGCGGGCGTGAGGCACAATACAGTAGGAGCAGTGGAAACTGCATCCATCCTGAACGCGAACGAGTGCGCGGGTGGTGTCGAACCGCGGCGGCCCGTCATGGGTTGACATGTGTTCGGAGGATACGGGACGGTTTTCGGGCGTTGTGCGGCCCGCTGACTGCAGCCATGCGTCCACGATAGCTGGCAGATTCTGCTTCTGCTCCTGGCCGGCGAGTATATCCGCCACGCCTGCCAATCTGGTCGCGCCTGCCTCCACAGCGCAGCCCGCCAATACGACGACCGTCTGATTGTTGCGCCGCTTCTCGGCGCGTGCCGACAGCCTGCTCTCCCGTTCAGCCTTGGCTGTGATGGTGCAGGAGTGTATGACGCAGACGTCTGAGGGTTCGTCGAACGGAACCACGGTGAATCCGCGGGCAACGAACTGGGCCGCCATAACCGCCGTCTCGGCCTGGTTCAGGCGGCAGCCAAGTGTCTTGAAGCTGACCAGCTTATTCACCGGAGGACGGCGCCGGTTCCTGCGTTCTGCACCATCCGCGCGTACCTGGCCAGGTAGCCAGTCTGTGCGCGCAATACGAACGGTGCGAGGGCGGCGCGGCGCTGGCGAATTACCTCGTCGGTCAGCTTCGCCTGAAGCCGGTGCGCCGGTATATCCACCTCGATCTCATCGCCGTCTTCCAAGAGGGCAATCATTCCACCTTCTGCTGCCTCCGGCGACACGTGCCCGATGCAGGCGCCTCGCGTACCGCCTGAGAACCGGCCGTCGGTTATCAGTGCGACGCTTTCTCCAAGTCCCTGTCCCATGATATACGAGGTGGGCGCAAGCATCTCCTGCATTCCAGGACCGCCCTTCGGCCCCTCGTACCGGATGACGACAACATGACCGGCCCGTACGCGTCCTGCCAGGATTCCTGCACAGGCTTCTTCCTGAGAATTGAAGATAATCGCGCGGCCCTTGAACTGGAGCATGTTGGCAGCCACCCCTGCCTTTTTGACTACCGCACCACCCTCGGCCAGATTGCCGCGAAGGATGGTCAGTCCACCGTCACTGGAATAAGCGTCCGCGATGGCATGGATGACAGCCCTGTCCTTGACCGAGGCCCGTGCGATGTTCTTGCCCAGGGTTTTGCCCGTTACGGTCAGCGCCGACGTGTCAAGGAGACCGGGTATCGAGGCGATCTCCTTGAGGATTGCACTGACGCCGCCAGCACGATCAACGTCTTCGATATGCCATGCCGAGGAAGGCGCGACCTTGCAAATGTTAGGGCAGCGTTTGGAAATGTCGTTGATGCGGTCAAGATCATACTCAACGCCGGCCTCATGGGCGATTGCCAAGGCGTGCAGCACTGTATTGGTGCTGCCGCCCATCGCCATATCGAGAGCAAATGCGTTGTCGAGCGCATGCTCGGTGACAATTTGTCGGGGTAGGGGACCGTTGGCCCGAGCCATCTCAACGATGCGTTTTGACGCTTGCTTATATAGTCGCTGCCGCTTCGGATCCGCTGCCAGAATGGTGCCGTTGCCCGGCAGGGCGATGCCAATGGCCTCGCAGAGGCAATTCATTGAATTGGCCGTGAACATTCCGGAACAGGAACCTTCGCCGGGGCAGGCGGAGCACTCGATCGCACGGAGGTCGGTGTCGCTGATGCGGCCTCTGCCATGGGCGGCCACGCCCTCGAAGACGCTGATAAGGTCAACCGCCTTGCCGTCGGGAGTCTTTCCTGCGGCCATCGGTCCTCCACTGACCATGATCGTGGGGACGTTTGCCCTGAGCGCTCCCATCAGCATTCCCGGCACGATCTTGTCGCAGTTCGGTATGCAGATGATGGCGTCGAAACAGTGGGCCTTCACCACGGCCTCGACGCAGTCGGCAATGAGTTCACGGCTGGGCAGAGAAAACTTCATGCCGGGGTGGCCCATGGCTATGCCGTCACAGATGCCGATGGTATTGAACTCGAATGGAACGCCGCCTGCGGCGCGGATGCATTTCCTAACATAGCGTCCAACCCGGTCCAGATGAACATGGCCAGGGATGACCTGTGTGAACGAGTTGCAGACACCGATGAGGGGTTTGCCGAAATCGGCGTCTGTAAGGCCAGTGGCTCGCAGCAAACTCCGGTGCGGTGCCCGTTCCCAACCTTTGGTGATGGTATCGCTGTTCATGGTGACTTCCTTTCCGTTTGTTGCAACGGGTGGCTAGATTAGCAACCTGGAAGTCCGCAGGCAAAGACAAACGGAGCGTTTCGCTTCTGTTTGCTTTTGCAACGGGAAGTTTTGGCCTGTACGTTCCGTATAACTTTTGCTAGCCTGATCCGATGCGCTTCTTGATCTTGCTTTGCATTCTAACGGTTGCTGCCGCAACGACGCTTGCGTGTCGCCGGCAGGATGTTCGTACAGTCCTGATCGAGGTTCCGGAAATGTCGACAGATGAGCTGGCTCAAACGGCGCTGAGGGCTGCCGCCACCATTCCCGGCGTGAAACCGGACAAATGCAGCTATGATCTGCCGACCCGGACGCTGATAATTACTTTCGACAGCCTTCACTCGTCGTTGAAGAACGTTGAGGTTGCCGTTGCCGATGCCGGATTCACCGCGAACGATGTGCCAGCCAATGCCGAAGCCCAGCGGCGTCTTGCTACGGCTCCGCAGGCAGTGAGCGGCCCGCCGCCGGGCAATTAGCCTGAATAATTCTTGTCCTTCGCCTGATCCGCTATCCTCGCAGGCATGAATGTACTGATAGACCAGTTTCTCGACTACGTGTCGCTGGAGCGGGGGTTGAGCCCGAACACCCGGTCCGCCTACGGGGACGACCTGATACGCTTTGCGACCTTTGTGAAGGCGAAGGGAGTGACGTCGCCCGGCTCGGTGGAGCGGCGGCATGTCTTGGATTTCCTCATGGCGGAGAAGGAGCGGGGCGTTGGTCTGAGTACGATTTCCCGCCGTCTGGTGGCCATCAAGGTGTTTTTCGCCTATCTTCAGCGTGAGGCGTTGCTGGACCGGAATGTCACCGAAGCCATGGATTCGCCTAAACTATGGCGCATTCTGCCCGGGGTGCTTTCGCTCAAGGAAGTGGAGAAGCTGATCAGCGCCCCGGTCGGGGACGACGCGCTTTCCGTCCGGGATCGGGCGCTTCTGGAGTTGCTTTACGGATCCGGGTTGCGGGTTTCCGAGGTGGCAACACTGAAGATGGAGGATTTGCATTTTGACGTTGGATACCTGCGGTGCCTCGGCAAGGGGAGCAAGGTCCGCGTGGTTCCATTCGGCGAGAAAGCGGCACATGCTCTCCGACAATACCTGTCGGAAAGTCGTCCCGGTTTGTGCCGGGATACCACTGGGCGGGAAGTTATGCTTACGCGCAGGGGCAAGGGGTTCAGCCGCAAGGGAATATGGAAGATGGTCAAGCGCTATTCCCGTCTCGCTGGTATTGTGAAGCCTGTGTCGCCACATACGCTCAGGCACTCGTTTGCCAGCCACCTGTTGGCCAATGGTGCACCGTTGCGTGTAATACAGGAAATGCTCGGACACGCTGACATTGCGACCACACAGGTGTACACTCACGTGGATGAATCGCGGTTGCGCGCCGTGCACGCCAAATTCCATCCACGGGCGTGAAGGAGAGTTGAGTATGAAGGCAAGTAACAGTGGTTCCCGCGGGAGGGTGACGCATCCCGATGTTGCGAACGGCGTGCAGCACCGAGGCACAGGCGCCAGGAAGGCAGAGACAGATCTGCCGGCAGACGGTCCGCTTGGCAGGGTGCTCAGGGCAATTCGGAACCCCTACCGCGACCTCGAGCGGGATCTTGGGTATCGTTTCCGCCGTGTGGCGCTGCTTGAAACGGCGCTTGTGCATCGGTCGTTTCGTTTTGAAAACGAAGGCGTTGAGTATGATAACCAGCGCCTGGAGTTTCTTGGGGATGCGGCCCTTGGGCTGGCGGCGGCGGACTGGCTCTTCTCGCGCAACGCCGATTGTGATGAAGGCCGCTTGACGAACATGCGCAGTCAGGTGACCAGCGGCAAGGCGCTGTACCATGCCGCCAACCGGATCAACCTGGGGCACTACCTGCGGATTGGAAGGGGCGAGGAGGGAAGTGGTGGGAGGCATCGCCATTCGAATCTCGCGGATGCAATGGAGGCAGTTCTTGGCGCTGCCTACGTGGACGGCGGGATGCGCGCGGTAACGGCGGTCTTCTCCAAGGTTCTGGGCCCAGCAGTTGAGACGATGGACGTTGACCTGTGGGCTGGGAATCCCAAGGGGCGGTTGCAGGAGCATGCCCAGCGGGAATTAGGCGTCAGTCCGCAATATCGCCTGGTAAGTCGCGAGGGACCGGCGCATGCGCCGGTTTTCGTGGTGGAGGCTGTGCTGCCTGACGGTAGGTCCGGCAGCGGTTCGGCGATGAACAAGCAGCAGGCGGAGAGCGATGCCGCCGCTGCCCTGCTCGCACGCCTTAACCTTCCGCACTGATGCGTATCGAGAGCTCGTCTGTCTCTCCGATCGGAGTGGCGAACTCCCGTGAGCCCGTGCCAACAGGAGTGCGAAAGGTGTGCGAGCATGAAAGATTCCCTTCTGGCCGCTGATCAGCGGCTCCGTTTCAATCTTGCCGCACGGCGGTGGTTGCCGTATGGTTCAGCAAATGCGTTACATCAGCACACGAGGACAGACGGCTCCGATGGGTTTTCGGGAAGCCGTGATGACAGGTATGGCTCGGGACGGCGGTCTGCTGCTCCCGGAGGAGATACCGGACGTCCGGAACCGCCTTGAGCGATGGCGGGGGCTGTCCTATCCGGAATTGGCCATAGAAATCTTTACGCTCTTCGGCGACATTCCTAGCGGGGATATTGATGGCTTGGTGCGCCGCAGCTATGCGACGTTCCGGCATCCCGAGGTGACTCCGGTAGTCCCGGTCGGTGGTGTTCATATTCTGGAGCTGTTCCACGGTCCGACGCTGGCGTTCAAGGATGTGGCATTGCAGTTCCTTGGCAATCTGTTTGAGTATGTACTGCGGGATTCGATGGATGAGCTGAACATTATCGGAGCAACCAGCGGAGACACCGGGAGCGCGGCGATTCAAGGGGTCAGGGGGCGGGACCGGATCCGGATATTCATTCTGCACCCCAACAACCGGGTCAGTCCGGTTCAGGAGCGGCAGATGACCTCGGTGCTCGATCCGAACGTATTCAACATTGCTGTGGAGGGGACGTTCGACGACTGCCAGAGCATCGTTAGAAGCCTTTTTGGCGACCTTGCGTTCAAGGACCGCCTGCGGCTGGGGTCCATCAATTCTATCAACTGGGCCCGGATTCTGGCGCAGATCGTCTACTACTTCTACTCGGCGTTCCGTGTCATGGATGCGACTGGAGCGTCGCGAGTTCGTTTCTCGGTGCCTACGGGTAACTTCGGCGATATCTTTGCGGGGTACATGGCGGCCCGCATGGGGCTGCCGGTGGGGAAGCTCATCCTTGGGACCAACGATAACGACATCTTGTCGCGGTTCTTCCGTACGGGCGAATATCGGATCGGCAAGGTGTGCGAGACGTTGAGTCCGTCCATGGATATTCAGGTGGCGAGCAATTTCGAGCGATATCTGTACTACCGCCTGGGCTGCGATCCCGCTTTGCTGTCGGAACATATGGAAATCTTCGGGAAGACCGGCACATTGAGCATTGCCGGGCACGCCACTGACGACCTCTTTGCGGCCGGGGCTTGTGACACTCAGGGAACGCTCGATGCCATGCGGGAGTTCCATGGGAAGTACGGGTATGTCCTGGATCCGCACACCGCGGTTGGCGTATCGGTCGCGCAGCGCCACATGGCGCATGGCGAACCGATGATCTGCCTTGCTACGGCGCATCCAGCGAAGTTCTGCGAGGCGGTCGAGCGCGCCACGGGACGTAGCGATCTGGCCAGGCATCCTGTGATCGACGCCTTGGCGGGATTGCCGGCGCGACGGACCGTGCTGCGAGCCTTGACGCCTGAGATCAGGCATTTTGTGGAGAGCCACGTTAAGGCGGGCTCCGTTGAAAGCAGGTAATGGAATCCTTCGTCTGTCGCCGCTGTGGAAATTGCTGCCGACCCGCCGGCTATGTGCGACTGCGGCCAGGCGAGCCGGAGGCGATTGCGGCCCATCTGGGCATGGCAGTGTATGATTTCACGGGGCGGTATGCGCGGCTGACTGATGATCGTTCGGGTTTGAGTTTGATTGAGGCCGATGACGGGTCCTGCGTTTTTCTCCTGGATACGCTGGAATGTATGATTCAGGAGGTTAAACCGGCGCAGTGCCGGGAGTTTCCGACACGCTGGACTTTCAGCGGCTGGGAGCAGAGTTGCGAGGCGGTTGCCAAGCGGAGAGAGTAAAATGAGTCGTGATGATCGGGAGTTAAGGGAAGATGTGTTGAAGCAGTTGGCGCAGAACAAGGCCAAACCGTTGAACCAGAGTGAACTGGCGGTGGGATTGGGCATGCGCGGCAAGGAGCGGAAGCGGCTTCAGAAAGTGCTTCATGACCTCATGATGGGTGGTGAGGTGGTTCAGATCAGGAGTGATCGCTTTGCACTGGGTGCGGAGGCCGATCTCGTGAGCGGCAAGCTGAGCGTGTCCCGGTCTGGACGCGGGTTTGTGGCCAGCGCCGCCAAAGAAGCGGACCTTGTCGTCGAATCGCAGGACCTTGGAACCGCGCTGCCGGGTGACATTGTTCTTGTCCGGCTGAACAGGGAGCCGTCTGGCCGTCCCGGGGTGCGGCAGACAGGCAAAGTTATTCGTATTATGGAACGGGCGCGTCACGACATCGTGGGCACCCTGCGTTCCACCAGTCGCTTCACGTTTGTTGTGCCTCTCGATCCGGTGTACCGGCAGAACTTTTACGTGAAGGACGCCAAGGGTGGGGCAGAGAACGATCGCGTGGTGGTACGGTTCACCGAGTGGCTTAACCGGCACGTCAGCCCGGAAGGCGAGATCCTTGAGGTTCTGGGGCCGGCGGACAATCCCACCCTGGATACACGTGTGGTCCTGAAGCAATTCGGATACGATGAAACCTTTCCGGAGGAAGTGATTCGGGAAGCTGAGACTGTCTCCCGGCTGGCAGAGACGCCGGGGCCCCGCGAAGATCTGCGGGATAGGCTGATTCTGACGATTGATCCGGCGCGGGCAAGGGACTTTGACGACGCACTGTCGCTGGACCGTGATGGTCAGGGGCGGTTGGTCCTCGGGGTTCACATCGCCGACGTTTGCCACTATGTGCTTCCCGGGTCTGCGTTGGACCGCGAGGCCCAGAAGCGCGGCAACAGCGTTTATTTTCCTGACCGTGTGATCCCAATGCTGCCGGAGCAACTTTCGAACGGGGTGTGCAGTCTCAATCCGAACGTGGACCGGCTGGCATTCTCTGTGTTCATGACTCTCGATGAAGCCGGCGCCGTGGTCGGACGGCGGTTCTGCCGGAGCATCATACGGTCCAAGCACCGTCTGACGTACGAGCAGGTTATGGCTCTGCTTGAACAGTCGGCTCGCGCGAAGGGCGGCAAGGAGAGGGGGCGGGCTGGAAAAGAGGAATCGCTGCCTGCCGACGCCATAACATTGCTGAAGAGGCTCGACGAACTTGCCCAGGGGTTCCGTCAGCGGCGGATGCGGAAGGACGCGCTGGATCTCGATATGCCGGAGTGTGAGGTAGTAATCGGACATGACGGGCGGATTGAAGGACTGCGCATTGTGCCGAACGATCGCTCGCACCAGTTGGTCGAGGAATGCATGGTGGCGGCCAACGAGGCGGTGGCTATGGAGCTTGCGCAGCATTCTATACCATTGATTTCCCGCCTTCACGAGGACCCGTCAGAGGACAAGATCGAGGCACTGACAGCCGAGTTAAAGACCATGGGCTATAAGCCAGGCGATCTGAGTAACCGACACAATCTGGCGTCCTTTCTCAAGGCTGTTGAAAAGGATCCGCTTGGACCTCACGCGCGGATGGCAGTTCTGCGCAGCCTGAAACGGGCGCTATACTCGGCCAACGGGCGCGGGCACTTCGGGTTGGCCAAGATGTTCTACGCGCATTTTACGTCGCCCATCCGGCGCTATCCCGACCTGACCGTGCACCGGCAGCTTGCGACGCTGATAGCCGGCGGGAAGGGGCACCGGTATACTCAGGAGCGCCTGGCGGTGCTGGCGGAAAGTTGCACGCAGACTGAGTGGCGCGCGGACGAGGCGGAGCGCCAACTGATGGAGATAAAGAAGTTCCGATTCATGGAGGAGACGCTGGCCGCGGGCGGGGAACGGACTTTCGATGCGGTCGTGGTCAGCGTGGTCAACTTCGGCCTTTTTGTAGAGTTGACCGGATACCAGATCCAGGGATTGGTGCATATTTCCGCGCTCTCCGAGAAGTTCGTCCGGTTCAGCGAGGAGAAGGGCGCGTTGACGGCCGGAAAACGTGTGTTTCGGCGGGGACAGACGCTCAAAGTCCGCGTGGCCAAAGTGGATACCGACGCACGCAAGCTGGATTTTGTGCCGGCCTAATGGGTGGCGGCCCCGCGTGCCAATCCATGCATAGGCGATGAGTCTGCAGCTGCACCGCCATTCTGGGGTGGGGCGGGGCGGGTGGCAATCTCGCTCATGGCGTTGGATCACTTCGAGAAGAAGTCGTCCATGCCCGGAACAACCCCGAATCCATTCAGCGCATCGGAATAACGATAGGACGCTTGAAGGCACAGAGCGCCGAGTGCGGTTGTGTAAATCCGCCCTTCCTCCTCTGCCACCTTGTCGAATTGCGGATCCCATGAGCCGGCATTGTCGCCTCCCCGGCTCTGGTTTTCCACCAGGACATCGCGGATTCTCTTGTTCCACCAGATGCGGTTCTCACCGCCCATGTTGTGCATCGCGTAGGTGGCGTAGTACCAGAAGTAGAAGTTCTTCTGCCGCCAGTCCGGCGGCAGGGACCTTGTCAGTGCGGCGCCCTTCAGCAGGATATCGGAACGTGTGCCGATGCCGCTGAATTGCCGGATCAGCATGGCGGCGCAGGTCATGGCAGGATAAGCGCTGTGCGGATAGTTCTGCGACGCCTCATAGATATAGCCTACAGCACCGGAGGAGTTCGGTCCGGCGCCCTTGTCCGTCGCTGTGTCAACAAACATGAGAGCCTGCGCATGGACCCTGGCGTCGAACTTCACCTGCGCCAACTTGGCCGCCTTCAAAGCCTGGATCACCCAACTCGTCACTGAAACATCGCTGAACTGCGAAGTAGGATGGTATCGCCATGCGCCGTCTGCCAGGCGGTTCCGCTCGATCCACGCTACACTTCGCTTGGCGGCTGCCCCCATCCGTTCGTCCTGTGCCCGTCCGAAGGCTTCGCAGAAGGCTGTGGCCGCGATCGCGTGCTCGTACATGGTATCGCCCACCTTGCCGTCCGGCTTCTGCTGCTTCAGCATCCACTCCAGCCCTTTCATCACCTCGCGCCTGTATTCGCCCCGTCGCGGCGTGTGACCTCCGGCCATGAAAGCCAGGAGCGACAGTCCGGTATTGCCCACTGCGCTGCCTTTCCCGCCGTTCTTCTCCGGTGCCCAACGCCCATCGGTCTCCTGGTGCGCCGCCAGCCATTGAAAGGCGCTGTCCACCGCGGAGCGCGCATTCGATCCGCCTGACCGCGCAATGGCCTTGGAGGAATCGGCGTCACCGGACAGGTTGACACTGATGGGTTCCAACTCGGCAAGGGAAAGCGCCTCGGGCTCGCCAACCATCTTGCGCATGGACGTCAGCGTGCGGGTGGGCATGGACGCTCGGGCCCAGGTGAACAACCGCCACATGTCGTACGGAGCCGGCCTGACGTAAGTGAAGACGTTCGTCGGCCCGGACGAGTCTACCGTTGCCGCATTCACACCGAATTCAATGGTCTCCGCCACCTCCGACATCGGCTCCGGAGCGTCAACCTCGACATCTCTCACGGCAACCGTGATCTCCGGGTGCTGCACCGCAATATCCCTGACCTGGGCGACTTCTTCGACGACATTCGCCACGCTGGGCACAACCACCATATCGACGGTGGGTTGGTCATTTACTTCCACGACCATTTCAAACCGTTCGCCCTGTTGCACGGCGATATCGCGCATCGGCTGCTTGAGTTCAATTTCGATCTCCTCCTTTTCCGGTTCCTCCGCAGTGAACTCGAACTCCGCAAGCTTCTTGCCAGTATCCACCCTTCCGGCCAACCGCCAGAGAATCATGCATGCGGCCAGCACAATGGAAATGGCCACGCCGAT
The DNA here is from genome assembly GCA_964635275.1 of uncultured Victivallales bacterium. GTDB lineage: Bacteria > Verrucomicrobiota > Kiritimatiellia > UBA8416 > CAZWPN01 > CAZWPN01. The sequence goes on from CAZWPN010000011.1 coordinate 19,856, forward strand.
GATCAACGCCCGGCGGCTGATGATCTCCACCTGGCCCGCTTCGATCGGGTGCATGCCTTCCTGTTTGTGTTTGTCCGCGCTCTGCATCTGAAACAATCGCCTTATCTGGATTCGTTAATCTCCAGGCTCGCCGAAATCTTGACAATTCCCGCGTGCGCGCAGCACCCCATCACCGCTGCAATGTGGTCCCACCGTGCTCGCCGGTCCCCGCGGATGATCACCGCCTGGTCCTTGTTCCTCGCCCTGGCGTGGCTGAAATTAGCCGTCAACGCCTTCAGCGGCATGACTTCGTTCTCGACCACGTAGTTCACCTGATTGGGGCCCACGTACCTGACGTTGACGATGATCGGGCGCGTCGGAGGCGGCTGTACCTTCATTTCCTGGCTCTGGACAGGCAGGCTGATACTCAGATCCTGCTCCAGTTTGATGAAGGAACTGGTCACGAGGAAGAACAGGATCAACTGGAAGATACAGTCGATCATGGGCGTCATGTTCATCTCGACGGCTTCGTCGGTGTCTCTTCCGAATTTCATGAATGCATACCCTCCCGCAGCCAGATGATGGCTGCTTACGCCTTCGGCGCCACGGAATCAGCGACGGGCTTCGCCCCGGCGCCTTTGGCTATCATGTGCGCAAACTTGCTGGCGGCGATCTCGGTGTCGGATACGATCCCGTTCAGTTTCTGGTTGAGCAGGAACATTACGATCAGCGCGGGAATCGCCACCAACAAACCAGCGACGGTTGTGAACAGGGCCACCCGTATGCCAGCCGCCAGAGTCAGCGCCTTGCTGGCGCTGGCCGACTCGAACGCTATGGCCTCGAAACACTGCACCATCCCGATCACCGTTCCCAGCAGGCCCAGCATTGGCGCCACGGCCGCGATGACATTCAGGGTCTTCAGGGGAATTCTCAACCTGTTGATCTGCTTGTTCGCCTCCATCTCGGAACGCTCCTGCATGGCCTCGAGCGACAACCCGCCCGCGCTGTCCGATTCATCGGTCATCGCGCGGCAAATATAGCCAAGCAATCCGCGCTCGCCCGCGGACAGCTGCTTGAATCCGTCGACATCCCCCTTCAACAGGCATTCGCGTGATTTCGTCACGAACGGCAATGGGTAATGAGTCTTCCGCCGCAAAATGAACAACCCGTTAATCCCCACGACGATGACCACTACCATGCACAGGGCGATCGGGTGCATGATTCCGCCTCCGGCCAGGTAAAGTGTCCAGAGTGTCTCGCGACTGCTCAACGTCGCCGGGCCAAGACCCGATATCTTGGTCCACGTCCGCGTGGGATCGTTCATCCCGCTGGTCCGCTGGAAGCTCAGGGCTCCGCCCTTCTTGCCTTTTTTGTTCGCCTTGACGACCTTGTAGAAGCTGCCGTTGTTCTTGTAGACGGCGCCAACCTCGACGGTACTGATGTCGTCGTCGGTCACCGCATTGAACATCTTCTTGTCACCGCCCCGGGTCTCCACCATCTCCGCTTCCGGCTTCTCTTTAACCTCATTGCCGGCCGCCTCCAGATCACGGTCCTGCGCCGAAGCCGTCAATGCCGCCGCCAGCAGTCCGACACCCACCCAACCCCCCATCCGATGCTTCGCTGTCATCTTACCTCCTCCACCCGGGTTTTCCGGGATTCGCGTCCAATCGACAATCCGTTCACTTCTTTCTGACCACCGTAGGAAGACTCGCCAATTCCTTCTTCACTTTGATCAACAACTGGTTCGCCGCCTCGATCAGCGGAGGCGCGGCGTCGGGAAAGTCACGCAGGATCTGGTCGAGATACTGCTTGGCCTCGTCCCACGCGCAGAGCGCCACTTTGCACCTCGCCGCTTCAAGACAGACCGCCGGCTGCGGAAAGACCTCGAGACTGGCGGCGAACTTGGTCGCGATTTTACGATAGTCCGAATTGTCGATGACGCCCTTCTCGTCCCTGGCGGCTGTGGCCAGCATGAACATTCCCTGGCGGAAAAGAGCCTCGGCCTTCACATCCCGGTACGTTTTGCTCCGGGCCAGGCTGTTCAACAGGCTGAACCCTGTGTTGAACCGCTCCGGAATCTCCATTGAAGCCACGGCACTGTACAGGTCGATATATGGCCTGCGAACAGACGAGGGGAACCTGGATACGAAAGCGGTATGCATTTGCACGACCGTCGGCCAGTCCTTGAGCGTCATGGCCCACGACGCAGTGTCCGCGAGCACCTCTTCCATCGCCTCGAAATCCGGACGCACTTCGGCCAGGGTCTTAAGCGCCTTCACTCCATTGGGCAAGTCCCCCAGTCGGTAGCAGCTCTTCCCCAACATGAACAACGCCTTGCCGCGCGATACGCTCTTGGCCAGATCCGGATCGCTTACGAACGGCGTGAGCGCGCGTACGCACGTGGCCCAATCCTTGTCTTTCCAGTAAAGGAATCCGAGCGCGAAGCGGATCTGTCCAAAGTCGAAATCAGGAGGGAACGGCTGGCGAATGCCGTCCCACCCGATACTGTCCTTCCGGATCCGGTCGGGCAACGCAATGGGGATCAGTTGCTGGTTCTCGTTCTTGCGGTTCATCCCGTACTCGTCCAGGATCGCGCCATACGCCGCGATTCCGTCCTGTTTCAAATTGCCGGTCGAGGCGTAAAACCCCAGTAGCCGGAGCGCGGAGAGGCGGAAGCGGTCGCCGCGCATCCCATTCAGGTACGGCCTGTAGGCCAGCACCATCTTTTCGTAGTCCTTCATGGCACGGTATTCCCTACCGAGCATGTACCGTGCAATGCTGTAAAGTTCTTCTATGACCGGCGGCTGCCCTTCCCATGCGGGCGGATCCGGCGGATACAGCACAAGGTATGCGTTGTAGACCATGGCCGCGGCCTCGTGCTCATCCCGGTCGCTCAGGATCTCGCCGGTCTGCATGATTGCCATCTTGCAGCACTGCATAATCTCCCTGTCTCTCAGCCAGGGCCGGAAGTATTTCTTCTCCTCCGCACTAGTCTTTGGAATAGAAAACTCCTTGATCCCCACAGGCGAGACAACGCTGGACCACAACCGGTCGACCAGCGCCCGCAGGCCTTCCCGGTTCGCTTCCCCGCGGCTTCGAATCTCGTCCGTGATGAGCCAATAGCGCGCCTCGGCGGCGTAACGGTTCCCATCCGTCGTATTGCGAACGATCCATTCATACGCTTTGATCATGTTCGCGTCGTTTCCCTGCAGGTGCCAGGCGTGCGCCCGCCGCAGGGCCGAGTCCAACAACTGCTCGGCGACCTCGTCGACCACCGGGGTCTTCAGCGGCCCATCCGCAAAATCGCCATCGGCATTACGCTTCGGCCCATAAGTGTCGATGAACGCATCGAAGGCCTTCGTGGCGGCCTTGAAATCCTTGTGCAGGTAGTACGACTCGCCAGTGTAGAACATGGCGTGCCGTGCCCCGGGCGAGTCCGCGCCCTCCTGCTGGGCGATGCCGCGCAACAGCGCTATGGCCTCCGTGAGCGGCAGCGCCTTCCCCGCTCTTGAGAGCATGCCGCGCAGGTACCCCAGCCGGTCCTCGCGATACGACCGGTCGTCCGGGAATCTCTTGAGCCGGTCGCACATCAACTCGTACAGCATCTTGTATGCCTCGAAGGCTTTAGCTGCATTGTCGTCCGCGTCCGCCGTTTGAGCCTTGAACTCCAATGCCTGCTGCGCATACGGTGTTCGCGCATCGACGCGCAACGCCTGCTCGAATGCCAGGATGGCGGGCTCCCAGCTCTGGCTGGTCTTTCCCATGGTGATCGTCCGGCGCTTCTGAACGTCGAGTTCCGAATGGCAGCGTCCCAACTGCACGTAGATATAGGAATGCAGATGAGACTCCGCCAGAACCTCGGGCTTGTATCTCTTCAGAATGTCCTCGTACGCCTCGGCGCACGGCCGCAGCGCATCAACCGTTCGCCGCTCACGAAGTGCCGTATCGAACTGCTGGTCGACGATAAAGACTTCCGTTTCCGCGGCAGCGAAGGTGCCTGGATTCTTCGCGACGCTCGACCGCATGAAATCAATGGCTTTCACGCCCCGGACAAAGGCGCCGGGATCCACGCCGAGTTCCGTCTGGCATTTCAGGATACGCGAAACCACGTTGAGCTTCGTGGAGGCATTTTGCAGCAGCGTGTAGAACTCCAGCGCGCGGCCCCAGTCCTTCTTCTGGAAGTGGTACTCCGCGATCCGGAAATAGCAGGCTTCCAACACCTGTTGCCGCCGGTCTGCGTCCTCATAGACCTGCGCCATGGCGACCGTTTCCTCGTACAATCCCTTCGCCCTCTCGACGTCCGCTTTCTCCGCGAAGGTGATCTCGGCCGCCTTGAGCATGGACTCCACCGCCATGCCGTTCTTCGCGTTCTCGGGAATCTTCGCCGTGGCGAGCAGGGCTTCCAATGCCTTGTCCGGCATCTTCTGGTCACGGTAGCACAGCCCAACGACGTACCCCGATGCCAGCGCCTCACGCGACGCCGGGAACGTGGTCTTCAACCGTTCGCAGAGGGCAATCGCCTGAGCGAATTTCTTCTGCTGCCGGAACAACTCGGACAGTCGAATCATCAATCCGCGCACGTCCGGGTTCTGCGGGTACTGTTGCCCCAGGTCGGTCACCGCCTCAGCCGCCAGATCGAGGTCGCCCGCCTCGATCCACAGCATCGCCAGCTTGTGAGACGCCCGTTCGGCGTAGCGGGAGTCGCGCCGCTGCTTGAGGACGTTCAGTTTTCCGGCGGCCTCGGCGTACTTCTTCTGGGCCGCGTAGTAGCCTGCGCAAAGGTTCAGCGCCTCCTCCCCGTACGCACCCGCCCCTTCATCCATAAGCGTCTCGAAGACCTCGCAGGCTTTCTCGTATGCGGTAAGATCCGCATACAGCCTTCCAAGGAGGAACAGTGCATCCGGGCGATTCTTGAACTTGGAATCCCTGACGCGCGTCACGGACGCGAGATGCTTTATCGCGTCGTCAACTTTGCCGATGGCGTCCAGGCATTTCCCGAGCCGATACCGCATTTCCTGCGCCTGAACATGGTCGGGAAAGCTTTCGACGAACCGCGCGTACGCTTCGCTCGCGGCGGCCATCTTCCCCTCATTCTCCATCCGCTGCCCGTACCGGGCCAATGCCTCCGGCACCTGGGGCAGGACCAAGACGGCCTCGGGATCGCCATTGGCACCGGGCGCAGGCTCCGGCGCCTGCTGCGCGCATACTGCCACGAGAGTCATCAGGAACACGCATGCCGCGGTCGTCGCCAGCCGCAAAGGCGAACGGCCGCCGCCGGCGCGGTGCGCCTCGGCAACGGCTCTCGCCAGCCGGATCACAGCCCCCGGCCGTTCTGCTGCATGATTCCGCCGACTCATTCCTGTCCTCTCAACGCGGTTCCACAGCCTTTCCGGCGCCGCGTTTCACTCCCTCTTCCGACTCCTTGGCATCGTTCGGGGCGGGGTCGGCCCTCTCCTTCAAGACCTGCATGGCAGGCATTGACTCCGGGAACCGCCTGACCAGCACGTCCAGCCGTTCCTCGGCCCCCCGCGTGTCGCCCAACTTCCGGAGTGTCTGCGCCAGAAGCCGCAAGGCATTGATCTCCCCCTCCACCGACTGCGTCGAGAACAGGAGATACTCCAACGATTCACGCGCCCGGTCCAGCCGTCCGGCTGCAATATCGATCTCGGCTGCCCGCAGGATCGATTCGGCCGCCAGCCAGTCGTCGGGCGAGTTCGCGGCGGCGTTGAACTTGTCCAACGCACGGTCCACGTCGCGCTGCAGCAAGTCATAAAGGCCGGTAACGTAGTAAACCCATGTCACCTTCGCCATTGCCAGACGGTCAAGCCCGAGGCGCCCCTGCTCATCCAACCCATCGTAACGCTTCATGACTTCCGACGCTGTCTTTGGCAGCGCACCTCCCGACGCTGTGCCGACCACCCTCTGCAAATACCAAATCATCAACTCTTCAACCAGGAGACGTAAGAGGGACGTGTCTTCCTTGATAAGTATCTCGTACTGGGCCAGCGCCTCCTTGGCTTTCCCGCCGCGCATCAACGCCCTGGCATATCCGTCTAGAACGGCCACCCGTTCCTGCGGAACGATGGTCCCCTCCAGCGCACGCTTGAACAACTCCGCCGCTTCCGTGTACCGGCAGAGATCCATAAGAACCCACCCCCGCGCATAGTCGGCGCGCTGCGCCTCCTCCGCTGTGGACGCCAGAGTCCTCTGAAGTTCCATGTCCTTCAGCACGTCCCCATAGTTCTTCAGCGCCTTATGGATTTCAAGACGCAGATTAATGGCTTCCGTCTTCCGGCTTGTCTTCGGATACCGGGTCAGCAGCGTTTCACAGGCGCCTAACGCCTCCTCGTTCATGTCTTCCTGTTTCAGGCAGTATGCCAGACGATAGTAGGACTTCTCCGCCGTTTCGGGGTCGCTATTCTCCGCCCGGAAAGTCAGGCTGAACTCCGTCAGGGCTTCCCAGAAGATGTCGAAGATCTTGCGGTTCTTGAAAGCTCCTACACGGACCGGAGTCTGCAGGTCGGCGACGGCAGGATCGAGCCTTACGTCCACGTCCGTGTTCAGCCGCACGAACGGCACAAACCGGCTCGCGAACGGCATATTCGTTATGGCGCCGGTGACGGCCTCGTCGAACGCGTAACGCGTGTCGTACGACAGGCGCGCATGCATCACATCCGCTGAGACGGGCGGCTCGTTGGTGTCGACAGGGTAGACCGTCAAGTATTCCTCCGCCGCACGCTGGTAGTACTTGGCCGCGTCCCGGAAGCGCCGGTCCCTCTCGTTCACCCACCCAACCCAGAAGCAAGCCTGGTGAAAACGCGCATAACCCGGGCCGTCAAAGGCGCGCATGTACTCCTCGAAGGCGATCTTCATGCGTTTGTAGTCTTCCTGCCGATAGTAGTTCAGCGCCAGCAGGAACAGCGACTCCTCCCCCTGCGGGGATCGCGGCGCTATCTTCATGACTTCGGTGAAGCAATCCTTCGCGTTCTCATACAATTCCGCCGTCACGTCCCGCGGCACGATACGGAAGGCCAGCCCCTGGGCATCGAGCAATGTCGTCAGCACTTGTGCAATACTGGGATTGGCGGCCGGCGGGTTGAGGGTAGGGGGGGCCTTGTACTCTACCGCCAGCACGTCTTCGCTGTTGATACCCTCCGCCCAAAGAACCCGGGCCCCGGTGAGGTCTTCCGCCCGCTTGAGCACGTTGAACATCATGCATGACGGACTCCGATGAACACTGCCCCAGACGCCGTAGGGCCGTGACACCGGCTCGAACCGTTTTTCCCAATCTCCGCGTGCGTGGATCTCGATTACTCTGACTGAATCGGAGTCGGCAGCCGCAGCGTCCTTGGCGACAGGGGCCAGTGTCGGCTGGTCCCGTAAGAACCCGATGTCAAAGGATAAATCCTGTGTCTTGAGATCGAGGATATCCAGCAATAACTCCTTCACGGTTGCCGGGTTCTTGCTGAACTTCAGCCGCCGGGTCTTGAGGTACTGGCCCACCGTGCCGCTCTTGGACCATACGAAGGGGATTTTCGATATGTCGGACACCTTCTGTATTGCCTGCTCGCCAGTCATCTCAACGTCCGCGTTCTCCAGCCGGACGACTTTCCGGAAAGGTTTGTAAGTCTCCAGGAGTCCGGGGATCTCAGTCGCTTCCTTTGCATAGATGTCGATGCCGTACTTCCTGATCTCCCGGTTTCCGACCACATCGTGGGCAGCCCGGCTGTACAACTTGCCGGCCAGGAAGAGGAGATTCATGATATCGTCTTGCGGCGTCTCTGCCCCTGCCCGGTCCGCAATTCCCTTGTACGCGTCCGCCGCCACGATGTAATGCCCCTGCTCCTGGTGCCACTTGCCCAGGTTCATCGCGAGCCGTTGCAGGCGGGAATCGCGCCCGTACTTTTCGACCAGCTCGGCGAAGCGATTCTCGGCCTCACGGCGCTTTTCATCGGAACTGCTCTTGAACAGCCCTTCTACATGCAGGACCTCGATATTCTTGAGCATTTCGATTTCCTTCGGGTTCACCAGTTCCCTGGCCCGCGTCAGATCTGCCATCGCCTTCTGAAGGTCCGGATCCTTGAGGTAGACCGTGCTTATAGTGGAAGGGGTGGAGGCGTCCGTCTGGTGGCCCACGCTCGACACACCGCAAAGCCCTCGATAGTAGAGCGCCTCGCTGCGTATGGAATCCCACTGCTCCTGGCTCATACCTCTACCGGTGTAAACCGATTCGTCCAACAGACGGTTGCAGGTACGTGCGCATGCGGCGAAGTCCGGCGCCTTGATGAACTCCCTCGTCTTTTCGTCCAGAACGGAGTTCTGGTGCATCCGTGCGATGTTGAGCAGTGCCCGAGCCGCCTCGATGGATCCCGGCGCATTCGTGATAACGGTCTCCCACCGCTTGAAGACCTCTTCGTCCGAAGCGCCATGCTGGATCTTAAAGCCTTTGGCAACGAGCGTACGGATCGCCTCGTCAGCCTCCCTGGCGAACGGGGTCATCGGGTGCCTCCTCATCAGGGCGTCGTACCGTTCGGCTGCCTTGGCCAACAGTTCCTGTTTCTTCGCCGGATCACCTTCCTGGTTGCCCTCACTCAGGTATATCTTGCCCAGGTTGAAAAGCGCCTCGGCCTCGTACCGGGGGGACTCTAGCGCGTTCTCGTAATGCAAGACGGCATGATCCGGCTTTCGCCACCGGACCTCCGTGTCTGCCATCCCCATCTGCGCCTGAAAATAAGCCTTGCTGCCCTTTTCCACTTTTCCGAAGTATTCGATCACCTGCTCCCTTGTCGGGGTCGACGACTTCTTAGCGCAGAATCCCAGCAGGAGGTACATGTCCGACCGTGTGTCGCTGGGTGGGAGCATATCGATGTAGCCGTCTTTCAAAAGGTAGGACTCGGCCAGCCGGTAGTCGTGCGCATCGTAGGCGATCTGCGCCAGCGTCAGGCGCGCCTTCTGCATCATCTCAGGGTCGTATTGCACGCTTTGCAGCCACCGGACCGCCTCACTCTCGCGCCGTGCCTTAAGGTTGATCGCACCCAGCCGCAAGGCCGCATAGTCGTGGGTCTCCTGCATGTCAGCCGGAACCGGTTTCTTTTCCTGCGCATACTGGCTCTGGGCCCTTCGGAAATTGCTGATGATCCCCTGGTAGCCGCTCACTGCCTTTTCTTCATTTCCGTTGGATTGATAGAAATCCGCCATCACTTTGTCGGCGGCGAGATTGACCCCTGCTCCGTACTCTCCTCCCGCTGCCAGCCGCCTTCGCATTGTATCGAGCGCCTGTTCGGCGCCCGTCCCGGTCCCGGCAACGACCTTCATCTTCATGACAAGCAGTCTCCCGCTGCGCTCGTCGCCGGGAAACTCGCGAATAAACTCGTCCGTCTTCTTTATGGCGTCTCCTGTGTCGCCCATCCGGTAGCAAAGGCTCGCCAGGCGGTATTGTGCAGTGATCCTGTTCTTGTCGTTCGGCAGGGCATCCAACGCCTTCTGGAACCAAGGGCGCGATTCAGCGTACTTGGCCTGCATGTAGTAGCATTCTCCCATCATCAGGAACCGGACTCCGTTCGCGGCGGCATCTCCGCTCTTGATCTCGTCCTCTAGTTGACTTATCGCCTCTGCGTAAAGCTTCTTTCCCATCCATTGCGCCGCCGGCGATTCGTGGACTACCACCGAGCCGGATGCGCACAATCCGGGTGTCGGACGGAAGCCGGAGAGAATCAGGCAGAGCACTGTCAGGCGCCAATAGGCATGCCAGGAGCGCTGCCGTTGACGCAGCAATGCTACGCCCCTGTCGGCACACAGTGAGGGGATGATCATGAGGTTAGAACGAGCGATCAAAGCGTAAGCCCCGCAAAATCTGCGCGTTATCAGCAACATCAGTCATTCCTGAATTCGCAAGACGATATTGGCCGAAGGCCCGAACTATGCAACTGTACGCTTCGCGAGTCAAACGGAAATGGCTCGTCCATGGTTTGGCGGAAGACTGGAAGGTGTGGCCAAGAAGCGCACACCCGTGATATCTTCGCAACGCGAAGACGAATGAGAAGAAGGCATGAAAACAAGATGTTCTATCGCAGTGTCGGCGTTTGCCGCGGCAAGGGCTGATGCAAGGCCGCACAGAAGCAGTGCGTCTATCAACGAGGGCGCGCTGAATGATATTCCGGCCGCTGATGTTTTGGTGTGGCCCTTGTGGGCGTGGCTAAGATGGGAGGGTATATGACAAAGCATGGTGCTGTTGCAGTGGCGGTATTCCTCATGTGTTTGGGCGCAGTGGCCGAGCCGTCAGTGAAGGGTACCAGGCGGTACACGGACTCCAAGCTTGGCCTGACGGTGGTTGCGGGTGAAGTGGAATTGCCGGCCGGAGGCGCCTGGATCATTGGCGGTTCTACCGGGGATTCTGGTCTCTGTCAGATTCAGTTGGATTGCGGACCGGATGATCGGGCGAGCCAACGGGGAGCGCGCGTGGGGCGTGCTGAAGTGCAGCGGCGTATAGAGCAGGAACGCGCACCTCTGTGGGGTCTTTACTTTGCGTGCTCCGAATACGCGATGGCCCACAATGGGCGTGGTCCGGAGTCATGGGCAGATCTATCCACCAACGCCACCCGCCGACTTGACGCCACCGGCTTAGCGCAGGCGAGCGGCGATTTCTTCCTTGTACCTGGGGTAGCCATTCCGCCGGCCGGCGGGCCGGCAAACCGTGGTCCGCTGGTGCTGCAACTTCGCCCGTGTGTGGCCGACGGCAAGCATTGGGTGCTTTACAGCGACAACCGCATCGAACGCGTGGCGGTGGACTTGGCGCTTTGCGCGAAGTACGGCGTCACGGTAAAACCGCAGACCGCCGCGGAAACGCCGCTACCGGAGCCTGCATCCAACACGGTGGCCTACGCCATATCCGCGCTGGTGATGCCCGGGGCGGCGGCTCGTGCCAGCCGGCTCACATTCAGGAACGATTCGTCGGGTGCGAGCCTGGAATGCACATGGGACTGGACCGCGCCGAGGGAAGGCGATCGAAGTGCGCTTTCGGCCTGGGCCGAGGCCAGAGCGAGGCGTTGGGCACTGGCGGCCGCCTATGGCGATGCGCCGGTTCTACGCTACTGGATGTCACGGACACGGCCGCTCTATGGGACGCGCGACTTCGATATCGGGTCTGCCCCTGGAGCAATGCGCGGCGAGTTGGCGGACGCCTTCAGTGTTCTGGGTGGACGCGCAGCCGTGAGGGAGACACTTCAGATGCAGCCGTTGCGCCCGAGTGGTGCCACATCGGCGGATGCAACGATTCCGATCGAAAAAGTTGCTGGCCTGCAGGTCAAGTCGCATCCTTTTGACAGCATGCTGGCCGGCGTGACACCCGGGCAGCTCACAATAGCGGAGAATGTGCCCTCAGATCGCGCCTTTGTCTATTTCCCCAAGCCCGAGAAACTGCTGGCGCTGTTGGACGATGGCGCTGAATTCGCGTTTCAGGGCGGATCGCTTGCCGTGGCCAATTCCGCAGCCTACGATCTTAAGCAGCGATATGTTGAACGTATGTCGCTGACGGATCAGTGGGTGCGGGATCTGCTGATAAAGTCCGGCGCGGTCAAGGAGATGGCTGTCATGTTTCCGGATCTGTTCTTTATAGATGGAACAGAGGTCACTGTCCTGGCGCGCATTCCAAGCGCCAGGTTGCTCGCCCCTGCGCTCAGTTTGCTCGGCATGCCTGGCTTGTCGAGCATGATTCAAGAGAAGAGCGGCAAGGCCGGGACATCGTACTGGGTCATGGATGGCGATATGCTTGTCATCAGCACATCCCGCAGCGAGACCGATCGGGTGCTGGCGATGCGGAAGGCCGGCGGTGCCGGCAGCCTGGGGCGCAGCGCGGAATTTCGGTATATGCTCGCGGTGACGCCGGTCCGGCCGGAAACGCGCGCATACTGCTACCTGTCCGATCCGTTCATCCGACGGTTGGTGGGTCCCGAAGTTAAGATAGGTCAACTTCGGCGATTGGTTGCAAAAGGCGACATGGAGGGACTCTCGGCGGCGGCCATGCTGTATCGGCTGGATGGTCAGGTTGGCCAGCCCGATATCCAGGGATTGATCGCGAAGGGCTACCTGGCCGCGGAACCGGCTTTGGCCCGTGGCAGCGCTCTGAATGAGCGGCTGGCAGCCGCTTGCGAGACATACGGCTCACCGGCCCGGATGAAGACGCTCCTTGAGAATCCCGTGAGCATGGTTACCTCCGCCGAGGCATCCGCATACGGCGGCTATCTTGAGAGCTATTCGCGGTTCTGGCGCCAGTACTTCGATCCGATCGCCTTTCGTCTGGATGACGGGCCTGCGGGTGAACTGCAACTTACCACGTTCATCCTTCCGCTCATCGACAACAGCATCTACAACGGACTGAAGGAGGTCGTGCAGCACAAGGAGCAAGGCGCACCGTTGCGGATTCCCAACCTCACGCCGAAACCGTTGCTGCTGTTGTCTGCGAATCTTTCGGAAGATTCCTGGACCAAGGTGACGCGCGAAATGTTCTCCGACATGCTGCGGCGGTACACGACGCTGGATCCGACCGCATTTGACAAGATCGGGCCTGGCATTCATCTCGCGATTCACGACGCCGATCCCATCATCACGTTTGGCGCTGGTGATGCGTTGGGAATGTTCGGTGCGCCGACGATGCGTGGCGGGCAGATGCTGTTTGTCCCGGCGATGGCTTCCATCCTCACACGGCCATGTCAGATCATCGTGGAATTGCAGGATCCGGGCGCGATACGGCGCATGATGCTTGCCGCTTCGAGCGCGCCTGCGGAGAGCAGGCGTGGTATGAATCCCACTGTCAACTTCTGTCGGTTGGAGGGGCGCGATGCGTGGATCTGCTCCCTCTCCATCGAGAACATAGTGAACATACGGTTCGGTGTGGAGATCCGGGGAGACTACCTGGTGCTGAGCAATCTGCCGTGGTCGCAGAAGCCGGATTTTGGCGCGGCCATCACGGCGGAATTGAACACAATGGCATTGGATGTTCGCCCCGAGGCTGGCGTTCTGCAGATGCCCGGGCTTTTCACTGCTGCTTGCGAACAGGAGAGAAAGGTGTCGGTTCAAGGCCAGAGTTATCTCTATCCGCTGCTGGCTGGCGGCACCGGGTCGGTTGCCGAGGCTGCCGCTCTGAGCCGGGAACTGTTTGGGTTCGCGCCGGAGCATCCGGGGAAGGGGCAGTGGGTATGGGCAGACGGTCAGGTGCGGAGTACCGTGTATGGCGACGCCCGCCATCCTGTTCAGCCGGAGTACAAACCGGGCGATCGGCCGTTCGGGGTTCTTGCCGGTCTCGATATGCTGAATGTCAATATGCAGTTTGAGGACGCGGGCCTGCGAGTTATTACGCGATGGAAGATGAAAGAGCCATGAGCCATAACAATTCACTCTTAACCGCCGCACTTGCTTACACGATTTTGCCTTCTTGGATCCCAGGATACAGAGGGCGTAGGACTGCGGAAAGATGCCGCGGACACGGCGGCTACTACAAAGAAAGCGAACTCAGCGCGTAACTACTCGGAAGGACACGTCTCGCGACGGCAAAAACCGGTTGACGACTACGGTGACGACTACGGATAACGAGGGGACTTCCGAATTCGTCCACCGTAGTCGTCGCCGTAGTCGTCCACCGGATGGGGAAGAACCACAGCAAACCCTGAAGGGTCATATGGAGGGGGGCGTTTGTCCCCGTGCCGGGAGGCATCAGGGCAGGAGTGATTCGGCGATCCTGTCGTTGAAGTCCAGTCCACGCGAGGTAGGGAGCCATCGGTTTGCGCGCTGCCGTACGAGCCCTTCGGCTACGAGGGATTGCAGCGTTTGCATCCATCGAGGGAGTTCGTCCAATGCCGGTTTTCCCCAGCGTGAGACGAAGTCATCCAGAAGGATACCATTCGTCATCCGGAAGGCGAATGCCAGCCGTTCAGAGACATCGCGGTGCGGGTCTAGCGTTTCAGAATCGCGTGGGGGCGGAATCCCGAGTCGGGTCGCCCGAACGTAAGCGCGCAGGTCCGGAGTGTTGGTCCATCGGCATGTTCCTGAACGCGTGGCCGCTGCCGGTCCGAACCCGAGGTAGTCGTTGCCGGCCCAGACGGCCATATTGTGGCGGCATTCCCGACCTGGGCGCGCGTAGTTCGAGACTTCGTACCGGCGGAATCCGTGCTTTCTCAGCGTCGAAGCGGCCAGCCGCAGGTCGCGGAGTTGGGCGGCTTCGTCCGGGGGCGCGAGTGTCCCATCGCGAACCCCCGACTCCCATCTTGTTTGAGGCTCGACTGTGAATGCGTAGACAGAGAGGTGGGACGGCTCAAGTGCAAGCATGGCCTCCAACGAGCGGGAGAAGGTGTCCGGCGTGGATCCGGGAATGCCCGCCAGCAGGTCGAGATTGACGTTGCCAAAGCCTTCGTCTTTGAGCAAGGACAATGCTCTACTCATTGCCCCGGCGGTGTGGCGTCGTCCAAGTTTCTTTAGCATGGAATTGTCTACGGTTTGCGCGCCCATGCTGACACGGGTAACGCCGATGCGCCGCCATAGTCGAAGGACATGGCGGTCGATCGTATCCGGATTAGACTCAACGGTCCACTCAACCAGCGACGTGACGTTCAAGCGTCGCTCAATGATAGCGGCGAGCTTGCCCCACAGCGCGAGGGAAAGGGCGCCGGGCGTGCCACCGCCGATGTAGATGGTGACGGGCGATAGGCGCGGCGACAGGGATATTTCGCGGTCCAGTGACTTTAGATAGGGCTCTGCGGCTTTGGACGAGTAGAGCGTGGTGTAGAACGCGCAGTAACTGCACTTGCCGGTGCAGAAGGGGACGTGGATATAGACATGCTGTGACATTTTGTTTCGCTCTGGATAGCCCAGAACTCAGCCCGGCACAGGCAAGCCTGCCGCGCGGCTGCGCCACGAACAAACACGGAGATAACTATCGGCATTGGCGATGAGTAAACATTGGGTCATCAGACAGTCATATGGAACTCAGGAAATCAGGGATGGTTTGGTTCCGCCCCTTCCTGGTTTCCTGATTGCCAGATTCATTCCGCTCTCGCAGGGTAAAGTTATAGGTAGGTATCCGGCACGACCATGGCGCAAGCCTCAATCGCGGTCGACATGAGGCTGCGCTGGCGCTTCTTTACCGCTTCTTCCCATGCTGATAGTGCCGGGCATAGTCGTTGTACAGCAGGTAAAGGGGCTTCTCGTCTTCCTCGATTTCCGGAAAGCGCCCGATGGGTTCGTAGAAATGATTATCTACCCTGTCGTCATTTACGCGGCTGACCTCGCCCACCAAAACGGTGCCCTTGCCTTTCTCACCCCAGAAGCGGTGATAGTTGCGCTGAGGCAGGCATACCGAGTCTCCGGGACGCAGCGTAATGGTTTTGCCCGCCGGAACCGTGACGCGCACCCCGTCCATACTCACCGTTACCGGCGTCTTGGCGAGCTGGTTGTTTTTTGTGGCGTTCCAGAGGCGGATTACCAGATTGCCGCCGCCGCGGTTGATGATGTCCTCCATTTTCTGCTGGTGAAAATGAGTGGGGGTGATCTGGCCTTCCTTGACAATCATGATCTTCTCCGCGTAGCTCTTGGCGCGGGGATTGTCCATATCCGCGAGCGTGCCGTTGCGGATGGTGAATAGAAACAGCCCGACCTGCGCGAAGTCCCCGCTGCCGAAATCGGTGATGTCCCAACCGAGCGACTGATCGATGATCTCCCGGCACTCGGGTCCTTTCTTTCGCCATTCGTTCGCCGTCCATGTGGCAAACGGCGGGAGCAGAAACTGTTTGCTCTTAAGGAATGCAAGACTCTCGCGCATTATGGCATTGATCTCTGAACGTTTCATCTACTCCTCCTGTTCTAAGCAATGTTCTGCGGCAGGACGTCTTGCCATGCACAATAGTGCCCTAGCCGCACATATTCACCTTCCTGGCAATCTCCGATCCCGGCAGTGATGTGCCAGATGTGTCAAAGGTTTCGTGAGATGAATATTAGCGTACCGCGATCCACAAAGCAACGTTTGTAGAACAACCCTGACCCTCGGCTAGGGAAGGCAGGACTCCTTTGGCGGACTCATGTGCGTCCTGTGTTTACGGCTCGCTCGGAGAGCTCGCCCTACCTGGGGAACATACCAAGGCGGGCCACGCCCGCAACCGGAGTGTGTGGGTGTGGGAGTCTGTGAGTGTGGGACCTGATATTCGCTCCAACATACTCACACACTCACATTCTCAAATGCGACCTCGCTCTAGAAAGATGCGACGCCTTGCGTCACATGTCTCGCTGGGTAGGGCGAGATCTCCGAGCGAGCCGCTGTCGCAAGGCCGTCCGCAATGGGTCCAGCCGGTGGCACAGCGCTTAGGTGTTTGGGAACAACGGAAGCATCTTCGCTTCCGGACGGTCGCTTCCGGACGACCGTCTGAGAGCACTGGCCGCCGAAATCTGTCTCCGCCAATCGTTTCGGCTGCTTCGGCCGTTGGCGTGAACTGCGGAAGAGTCAGCGACGGGGATCGATTCCCGGCAATGGACGCACATCACCAAGGGCGAATGCCGCCGCGTGCACAAGATCGCCGTTCCATTCCAGCACATGTCCATCGACGCTGCCACGCAGGGAGAAAGACACGCCGGCGCCAGGAGTGTTCTCCCGTGACTGCTCCGCACGGGACAGGTCATCCAGAAAGCGTCGGACGGCACTTGGTGATCCGTCAGCCGCCGGAGCCCGTTCCATCCGCCAATTGTCCTCATTGGGATAGTCTGCCACATAGGATCGTACGATCTTGCTCCAAAGCGTCGCGCAGAGATCGGAATCCCCGAACAGGTCGATGCCGACAACGCGGCCGTAAGTTGCGATTACCAAGCCGACGGTCCGACTGGTCCGGACATGGCGGAAGCGATCCACCCTGTCTGTGATGCGCCTACCGGTGTCCGGATCGCTGTGCAACGACTGGTAACTGCGCGTCGGAGCCTGCACGCCTGACTGAGTCAGTCGCTGATCGATCTCTCTCCATATCGCCTCCTGAGACTCCCCGCGGGCCGCCATGCCGCGCATGGCCTTTCCGGCGATGTGTGGCGCACGGTCGAAGGAATCGCGGGTGCCCGCCCAACGGTCCTTCTCTCCGCAATAGACGGGCACGATTATCTCGCCAATGCCGGGTGTCAGGAGAACGTCCTTCAGCAGAATGCGGTCCTGCCGGCCGCCGCCCAGGATCTCGCCGGCCATCAGAAACACGGTTCGCTGCGACTCGTTGCGGACCCGCACCGCCGAGACTTGGGCTTGATCCTGCTCGCGGATCGTGATCCACCCGCGGCTCAGCGCCTCGTCCAGAGACCGGATGTCACGTCTGTCAGCCGAGCCGCGGATATCCAGCGGGAACACGGTCATATGTCCGTATGTGAAAGGCCGTCCTATTACGACCTGCCGCAGCAACCGGCGCAGCGGATTGTCGCCGACGGGTGGTGGGATCGGGCGGGGAGGGTGATCTGGCGGTACAACGACACGGACTCCTGAGGAGTCGGTGTCGTCCTCCAGATACGCGGCGCGGGCCGTGAAGACAGGGACCACGTAAAGAATTGCGGATACCAATGCACAATTGAGCATCAACCTGATATGCATGACGATCCTCCTCAGCCTGAGAAATGTTCGTCGCGTGGTCGGCTGCGCGCCTGCTCAGCACGGTCATTTTTCATTAATAACAACTGAGTGTCAATCACTCACAACATAGCAGCAAGTCCCTCAAAGACTGAGGAGTTCCTGGACGTCTTCCCATGTCATCGCCTGCATCATGGCTTCGTCGGATTCGATCGTGGCTTTGATCATAGCCTTCTTTCGCTCCTGCAGGGCGAGCACCTTCTCTTCTACCGTGTCCTTGGTCAGCAGTTTCACGCTGTATACCGTTTGCTTCTGACCGATTCGGTAGGCGCGGTCCGTAGCCTGATTCTCGACGGCGGGGTTCCACCATGGATCGAAGTGAACCACCATGTCGGCTCCCGTGAGGTTCAGTCCCGTGCCTCCGGCTTTGAGGCTGATCAAGAACAGAGGGATGGAGCGCTCGGTGTTGAATTGGTGGACGACGGACATACGTTCCTTCGTGGCGCCGTCGAGGTAGCAGTAGGTAAGCCCGCGCTGGTCCAACTCTGTCTTCAGTATCTGTAGCATCGAGACAAACTGGCTGAAGACAAGGATGCGGTGTCCGCTGTCGAGCGCCTCGTCCAGCAACTCAAAGAACAGATCCATCTTTGCCGATGGGAAGCGAGGCTTCAGGCCTGGCAGCTTGAGGAGTTCAAGGTGGCAGCACACCTGTCGCAGTCGCATCAGGGTAACCAGCACATCCATCCTGGATCGGTTAAATCCCTGGCGGGCGACCATCTGGGTCAGTTTCCGGCGGGAGGCCTCGATGAGTTCGTTATAGACCAGGCGCTGATCCGGGCTAAGCGTGCACGAAGCGATTCGCTCTATTTTGGGCGGCAGATCCCTGGCTACCTCTGACTTGCGCCGGCGCAGGAGGAACGGCTGCAGCTTGCGTTTCAGCCGGAGGTGGGCGAGGTCTGCGTCTGCGCCGCCTTTGGCGATAGGGCTTTCGTAGCGGTTCTTGAACTTGTCGTGGGGGCCGAGGTAGCCGGGCATCAGGAAATCCATGATCGACCAGAGGTCCGACACCGAATTCTCCATTGGTGTGCCGCTCAGCACCAGTCTGTGGTGTGCCCGGAGTTGCTTGGCGGCCAGAGCGTTCTGGGTCGATCGGTTCTTGATATGCTGAGCCTCATCGAGTACCGCCACGGAAAACTGGACTTTCAGGTATTGGTCCAGGTCGCGGCGGAGCAGAGCATAGGAGGTGATGACCATGTTGGCTTCACCCAGAGAGGCCCATTTGTCATGACGATCGGCGCCGGCAAGCATCAGGACCTTTCGTCCCGGTGTGAACCGCTGAGCCTCCTCCGCCCAGTTCTCTACAAGACTGGTCGGACAGACAATCAGCACTGGTTTCCCCATTGCTTCCGGGTGATGCCGATCCATCTGAAACCACGTCAGCGCCTGGACGGTCTTTCCGAGTCCCATTTCGTCGGCCAGGAGACCGTTGAAACCGTTGATTTCGAGGAAGCGCAGCCAGTTTACGCCGTCCTTCTGGTACTCTCGCAGCGTCTTTTCGAGCGCCTCGGGGAGCGCGACCGTCTCGATGCGCATGGTCCGATTGGTCTGAGATGCCATCGTTCGCCACGCCGGCGAATCCTCTATGTCCACGCCATCAAGGCTTTGCAGGGATGATTGCACGAACCCGGAGTAGATGGACGGCACGCGAAAATGCCCGTGTTCCTCGGCGCCTTCACTGCTGCAGTCCTGGAAAACGTCGAACATGGAGTGAACGGCGTCTCCGTCTATGAGTAGCGTGCGGTCACCGCGTTGGATAAATGATTCCCCGCGTTGCAGGGCCAACTGGATATCGGACTGCGAGAGACTTGCGCCTGCCGTGTCCTCGAAGGTGAAGGACACATCGAACCATCCGGCGCCAGAATCTCCGATCCGGACCACCGGCGTGATCATGTCCATTTCTTCCACCATCGTGCCGGCACGGCCTTCTACGTCAATATGCCACCCCATTCGACGAAGGGCCGGTATATGGTTGCCCATGAAGTTGAGCACTTCCCGCCTGCCTACGATGCTGTTGAGCGCGTCGCCTGTGTCGCCGCAGAGGCCCGTGCGGCGCAGCGTTTCAATTGCCTTGCGTTCTTCGTCAGGGCTGCGAATAGTGTAACGCATCAGGTCATCCGGATCCGGCAGGGCGAATCGCCCACGAGGGTCCGGCTTTCCGGCTACCAAATCGAGATTCTCGCCATACCGAGCGTAGAGCGTTGCCGCCAACGACGCCGGACTTCCCCGAACTTTCAGGTGGAACTTCGGCTTGCCCGGTTCGATCGCAAACAGGTCCGTGGTGAGTTCGGACTCGATCCTGACATGCCGCGAAAGGACAGGCATCTCTTGTTGCAGGAAATTGAGAGCACTTCGCCTTGCGACCGACACCGACTGATCATAGATGCCGTGGTACGGCTCCGGAAGAACGCTTGCCAACGGCCACAGGTTGGCGGCCCCGAATACCCATCCCTCCTTGCCGGAGACCAAATACGCGGGCGGGTCCCCCTCGCTAAGAAATGGGAGCTCTGTGTGACCCGCCAGCGTGAGTTCGCCGTTATCGCGATTGAGGTTAACCTTCAAAACCGTGTTCATCACGGCCGCGTTGACGGTGACAGGGCCCATGTCGCCAGTCTCGATCGTCCGCCCTGTCAAAAGGCGCAAAACGCTCAAGAAGTCGCTTTTCGTGAGGATTATCTCGGTTGAAGGCGGTCCTTCGCAGATATCTTCCAAGACGAAAAGAAGCGATTCGTCGGCGGGCGACAGTGAGAAGACCGCCTCCCGCGACACCTGATCCATTGGAAGCACCTGTTCCCCAAAGGCAAATTCACACCGGACAGGAATGGCGCCCTTTCTCCAAGCTGCCAGCCATCCGGAGCGTAGGATCACTCGTACTTTGGCTGGAACGGCACCGGGCGTGTCGGGTTTTGCGCGCCTGATGTAGACGGATTCATCAACCGCGGCCAGTCTCTGTGCATGGCGGATCTCCGCTTGATACTTCGCCTCCCGCTGCGGGTCGGTCGAGCGCTTGACGAGCGTCAGGCACAAGGCAATGACATGGGCGCAAATTATACCCCGCTCCCGGTTATCATAGCAGGGGCAGTGACTCTCTACGTTGCCGTCGGCCAGTAGTTTGACGCCGGTCTGGAGCGAACGATTGTTCCAGTGGATGGCGCCGCGAACAAAAGGAGCCTCGAACGTGGCGTTGAGCACAAGGCCACGACTTACCATGGATTCGGCCAGACGGACGACTTCAGAGCCAGCCCAGTCCACCAACATCTTCTGCGTAAATGGTACATTCATCATGCAGGATAGAATGGGCTAGTATGACACGAAGACGATTGGAAGACAAGAAAGTATCGGAGAACCTGAATCCGAACCTGAATCCTCGTCTCACGGGTGTGCGTGTCTTGCAAGGCATTGAGGCATAACTTCAATCTGTTGTTCAGAAAGGCTGCGGTCACTTCGGCAGACGATAGCGGGCGACGAGAGCGGTGGACAATGGGATAATCGGTGCTCGTCATCCGTTCTCGTCGCCAGTCTCGTGCCATTCGCCTCTGATTGCCGCATTCAGAAAGGCCTGGCGATGCCGACAAACACCACGGGGAACACTGCCAGAGGAATATGAGAACGGTAGTACAGGGTAAAAGCAAACGGTGATTCGTCTTGCGAGACAGATGCATCTGTCTGGCCCTCTGACACACCATCGCCCTGAACAATAGCCCCTAGGTCGAACTTAATCTGCCATCGCTCTCTAAACCAGGAGGCCCCGAATCCTAGTCCTAGATAGTAGGAGAACGACTCCAGCACTGTTCTCATGTCCATCGGGTAGGAGGCGGATGCTCCGGAAAGGCTGAGAACTGTGCCTGGCTCGCGCCTGCCGGGAGCAGGATACCTGTCGGATCGCCGACTGCCGGCGCCGGCGGAAAAGCGGAACCGCCCACGGGCTGGATACCAGTGGAGTACTGACTGTGATGACCAAGGCGGAGTCTCCGGTTGACGCATGCCGGGCCAGTCATCCAACACCGCGGGCAGCAAGACTGGCACCGGGCCTTTTCCGGCGGAAATGTATCCGCCCAGCGTGCGCCGAGACTCAATCGCCGGCGGACGGTCCGACGGATGCGGCGGCTCATTCTGCGCATAGCCTGCAACGACAGCACGCAAGGCGCAAATGAACGCCACTGCGACGCAAAGACAAGGCCTGAGCCGAGCCAGTCGGAGTGGACGCTTACATGTCAGTGTAGTCATGGTGCGCTGGATATTTCGCAAGCCATCAAGGCCTTTAGAAAGGTTAACGGCGTTTACCCTAAGCCTGACTGCCCGTTGTGTCAACCGACGAATGAGAGCCCAACGGGGTCGTAGAACCCAGCCCACGGCAATGCCCTGGGACGGCAGAGGCGTCTCCTTTTTTCGCAGGCTGAAGGCCTGCAAGAATCGGTGGACGATTATGGGCGCGCGATTACTGATTACGATTGCCTCCGGTCCTCGCCCCTGACCCTGGATGGCCAGACCAGCGGGAGCTGGAAGCTCCCCCCACTATAGTGGCGGGAGCATCTTGCTCCCGCCTGGGGTTTGGCCATTTTGCGTTGGTCGGCGAGCCGCCGCCGCGCGC
>CAZWPN010000012.1:0-1350 GCA_964635275.1 uncultured Victivallales bacterium
CTCGCAGCCGGTCACGCTCGGCCTTGAGCTTCACCATGTCAATATGCTCGACGCCCGCAAGCCGATCCTGCCAATCATCCCTCTCTTGTGTCAGCCGGGCGTTCTCGGCCTTGAGGCGGTCGCGTTCGGCTTTGACCTGTTGGCTGCATCCAACGCAAGCCGGTTCTCGATTCGCCTCATCCCTCTCCCGCTCCGCCTTCTCCGCTCGCTCGTTGGCGGCGGCGAGTTGGCCGTGCAATTCCGCCATTACTTCTTCGATACCAACCCACGTTCCTGCGCCTCGGCAAAGATTGCACTCTGGCGGCAACTCATTGCAGTCCCACGCCTGCGTAGCGTCATTCAAAGCTCCGCTGCCGTGACACTTCGGGCATTTGTCGTTGTCGCTCATTTCACAGCCCCCTCTCCACAACGGGCGGCGACCTTGGCGGCTGGCGTCTTGCCGAATCGTCCAACTCGGCTTCGATATTTCTGTGATGCTCTCCATGCTTCCGGATTGCCGTCGTATGCCGATGACACCCACGCCTTGTTATGCAGGAACTCGATGCGGTGCTCATACTGGCGATACAGCTTGTCGCAATTCTGGAACTTCCAGTACGTCCACTTCGGCAACTCCTCCGCCTTCACCGACGCCACGCCAGCACGGAACCCGGCGCGACGGGCGGCAGAGCGGACGCGAAGGACAGTGGCCGCAACGGCGTCAAACGCGGCGCAGTTGTTGCTGTATCCGCCAGCATTCGCCCACACCATATACAGCCGGTCGGCCATCTTCTCGATCTGTGTTTGCTTTGTCATTTCGTCTCCTTTGTCTCTGCCGCCGTCACAGCGGCATATCGAATCGTCACCAGCACGCCCGGACGATCACTGGCGTAGCCCGGCTTGGCGACGTACCATTTTTCACGCCTACCGCAGTACGCTTGGCAATCATCTACCCACATGCCGCAGTCAGTCAGAACGTCCAGAACGGCCTTGTCCAGATTGTCCAAATCAGGCTTAGCCGTGTGTGGGAAGGTTCCGATAGGGTCTTTCTTCCGCATGTACTTCGCGGGGCGCGGCATCAGGAAGCACAGATCCACGATCAGCGGGCAATCCAGCGGCACACGCGGCCGATGCTGTCGGGCCTCGATAGCGACCCGCGTTTTCCAATCGTTCGCCGTGTCGGGCGTGTAGACTCCCGCGTGACGCATGCCGGGGCGGTGATACGCCTTGATGCGGGGTTGTGCTTTCGGTGTGCCTTCTGCGAAGAACGTGATAACGGCGTCCATGCCTTGCTCCTTTTCTGTTTCATTGCGGCGGCCGGTTGTGAAGCCGGTTGGCACATTCCGCCGCTAAGGTGTTCGGGTTTGATTAGCC
>CAZWPN010000012.1:1450-40350 GCA_964635275.1 uncultured Victivallales bacterium
TAGCCATCGCCGGAGCCGTCGCCGTAGCCGTAGCCATCGCCGTAGCCATCGCCGTAGCCGGAGCCGGAGCCGTAGCTGTAGCCGTAGCCGTAGCCGGAGCCGCCGCCGGAGCCGGAGCCGGAGCCGTAGCCGGAGGTTTGTATTACTTGCTCCATACCGGCACCTGCGCGATGCTCTGGCGGGCCTGCGTAGTAACCGCCAGAATCTCGATAGCCTCCGTCAGCGTGACGCTGGCGACCTCGCATGGGAATTTGCAGCCGGTCGGGTTACTCGTGCCGCGCTGTGCCAGTTCGCTCAGGCTCGCTGCTCCCTGCCACATCCACAGGCGGCGGGCGTTGCGGAGTTCGACCTCCTTGCCCTTGCGACTGACCAACTCGCCAGCAAACACGCCAGCGGAGTACGTCCGAACGATCACATACGGTAGTTTCTTCGATGCCACGTTGATGCTCCTTTGCCCTTTTGGGCGGTTAAACTGCTACGCCTACGGTGTCCCGCGTGCGTAGCCGAGACTCGACGCGGGCCAAGAACCGCGACGGGTCATGCCCGACCGCTACGAGCGGTGGGGCTTTGGGTGTGGTCAGAAGGGGATGCTCAACTCGCCATCCGCTGCCTCGGCCATTGCCTGCCAGTCCGCGGCGTCGAACTGCTCCTGCGTCTTGTCGGGCCGAACCTTGGCCATCGCCTCGTACCACTGCTTGGACAGGTCGGCTTCGTTGAAGGGCTTATCCAGCACCGCGTTGACCGCCTGGAACACGGACCATGCCTCTTCCAACGTCGATGCGACCTTGGGGGTCGGCTCTGCGGCCGGTGCCGGAGTCGCGGGCTTTGCGGCCGGGGCAGCCGTGGCGGGCTTGGCCGCTGCCGGCGTGGGCTTGGGAAGCGGCTTGCCGGGGGCGGCGGCCGATACCGGCTTGGGGGCGGGCTTGGAGCGGCCGAACCGCTTCTGCAACTCGGCGAACTTGCCCGCGTCGAGGCGAGTGATGCCCGACGACCCGTTGGGAACGGCATCGGCGGTGTCGATCCACTTCACCTTGCGATTGCTCTTGCCGTTCCATTCCTCGCTCTGCACCGTCAGTTGCGTAAGTATCTGCGTCAGGTCGGCGGCGTTGAGTGCGGCGAGGTCCTGGCCGTCCCACGCGTAGACCTTCATCGCCTGCTCGTGGTTCTTGGTGGGCTGGCCGTCCTTGCCCCACAGCACGAGATAGCCGGTGATCTCCATGCCGTACTGCTGCCACTCGATCCAGTTGCCCTGGTCGAGGATTTCCACGATTCCATACCGCACGACCAACTGCGGAAGGCCGCCGCTCGATTCGGTCACGGCCGACTCGATGGGGTACGCTCTGAACTTTCCGTCACGATCCAGAAACATGATGCTGCTCCTTCTAAAGGGGGTTGATGAATTACTCGGCCGCCGGTGCGGTCTGCTGGGTGATGGCGGCCCACACGGTGGCCCACGTCTTCGATGGGTCATCGGGCATGTCGATCCACTCGGGCATGCCGTAGCGGTTCTTGGCGTCGAATCCCGCCCGCCATTCGGTGTAGATGATTCGTGCGGTCCCTCCGGTGCCCTTGCCCTTCTTGAGAGATTCGACCTTGTTGTCCTTTTTCGTCTCCACGTCGGTCTTGAATTTTCCGAACAGGACGCAATCGGCCCACTTCGCCGTAGGCGCCCAGGTCTTGTCGTGCACGTCCGATATGTAGCGGTCGTGGTCGGCGCCGAGCGGGTTCTTGAACGGCTTGACCTTTGAGTGAGACAGAATCACGACAGTCATATGATGTTTCTGTCTGAGAGCGTCCAGCCGTTGCAGCAGCAGCAGCCATTCGGACGCAGCTACCTCGTAGCCCTTCTGGAAACTGCCGAAACCTTTCTCGCCCCATTCTCCGCCGAAGTCGCGGGCACAGACGTACTCATGGCACAGCCGCTCGAATCCGCCCAATGCGTCCAGGGCCAGCGTCTTGCGGCCTTGCGGGTCGCGGGCCAAGTCATCGAGCATCGCCAGCAGTTGCGGCCATTCCTCGATGCCGGCGGCCGGGATCGCCGGTACTCGCCCGCCGCCCAGCAAGGTTGTATATCCCGCCTCGCCGCGTGCCATCAGGATTGCTGCGTCGGGGGCGAAGGCGGCAAAGCTCGTCTTGCCCCAGCCCTCCACGGCGTTGAGGACGATGGCGGGCGGTGCGAATACCGACGCGGGCACGGCCAGTTTCGGCGCGGGCTTGTGCGTCGGCGGCGGTGCCGCTGTCGGTGTGCGTGGCGGCATGGCGGGCCTCGAGCCGTTGTTGCCTGGCTTGACCGGCGGGGGTGTTGGTGTCGTGGTCATGTGTTGTTCCTTTCGATCTTGGGTTAAAGCGGTCTCGGTTCGGTCACATAGTCCTGCACGCCCTGCTCCAACGCTTCCATCAGTTCGGGATGGGTAAACGTCTGCCGCTCGAAGCCCATGGGAAGTCCCTGGCTCTCGATGTCCCACCCGCCAAGGCAGATCGGGCAGTAGTCGCAGGCGAACGTGCCACGCCCGATGCAGGCGTCGTCGTTGCGGTAGAAGCGGTTGGTCTTGCGCATGGTGTTGATGTTCTGCATCACATACCAAAGCTCGTAGCGGAATGAGTCGAGGTCTTGCTCGGTGCGGGCGATCTCCCGGCGGGCGAAGTACCGCTCGGGCTGATTGGCGAACTCATCAACGAGGCGGGCGCCGAACATGCCCGGCGTCTCACGCATGGCCATCGTGCCGGGCTTGGCGCCGGGCTCGACTTCTGCGGCGATGCCGTTCACCGTCACGTTCGATTCGTTGCCGATGATCTCGAACGTCTGCCGCATGTACTCGCCGCTGGCCATGAACGCCTTGGTATCGCCCTGCGTGAGCTTCTTGGGGCTGATGGTCGGCTTCCGCAGCACGTCGTACAGCACGCCCTGCACGTCGTACCCGGCCCGCCGTGCCGCATCGACGTAGAAGGAGATTTGCGAGTCGATCCGCAGGCGAGACCAGTAATCGCTTTCGGCGGCCAGGTCGTCGCTCGTGGTCTTGTGTTCCAGCACCATGAGCCGACCGTCGGGCAGTCTTACGATCTTGTCGATCTTGCCAGCCATCCGCCATTTCGTCGATGCCGCGCCGGTCTCGGGGTTGACGATGGGAAGGTTGAAGAGAATCTCCGTTGCGACCACATCCATCGGCGTCTGCGAGTAGACCCAGTGGTAGGCAGCGATGGCCGCCGTCAGCGTCTCGCGTTCAACCAGCCATTCCGTCAGGTCGATATGCTCGGGGCAGTTGGCGTATCGCTCGTTGACAAGGGCAATCGCTTCGTCGAGCTTGCCGATGCCAAGAAGCTCCTGGGCCTCGTGCCAGTTGGTGCCGAACCGAAGGGCCTTGCGGTCGATCTGGCGGCGGATGCCCATGACATGCTTGAACATGTACCGCGTCGGGCACGCCTTGAACGCCCTGCACGCCGATTGCGTCAGCACTTCGCGGCCGTCGCCCCATTGCTCTTGGATTGTCTCATTGGTTTGAATCATCATGGGTTAGTCCTTGTCGTAGGTCATGTCGTAAGCCAGGTCAGCCGACAGCCCGGCTATGAGCATCACGAACAGCGCGGAGAGGATGCGTAGTGCCAGTTTCATTGTGCGACCCTTTCCAGCCTCACGGCGTGGTAGATGTTCCCGGCCGCGAACACGGCATATGCCAGCGCCCACATCGGCGGCGTCGTGGCGGCGAGGTAGAGGCACAGGCCAGCGGCGGCGGCGTTCATGCAGCGGTAGATGAGTGAAGCGGTGTTCATTTTGCCACCACCGGGCGAAGGGTTGACGTGGGGACGATGATGCGTCCGTCTGTGCCGATATTTGCCAGCGACCCATCATTGCTCAGGCGATTGAATACCCATGAGCATTCGGCCAGTGCCCTGTCGAACAAATCCACCGTCGTCGTCGTCGTCACCTTGTCGCCAGCCTTCGGCTTCCACCCTGCCGGGCGGATGACGTTCTGGGCGTCGGAGAGGCGGATGTATTTCGTGCTGCCATCGTACTTGACGCCAACAGGATGCGTTTTGTCAGAGTTGATCTTGACTACTTCGCTTTCGCCGTTTATCGGAAAGCCAAGGCACGATTCGCACTCCACCCGCAGCAGGTCGCCTACCTGGGGCGTGCGGAGCTTCGGGGTGAACATGGCCAACGCCTCGGCCTCGGTGATTTCCTTCCAGTTCAGGTCGCTCAGAATCGACATCGGAGTGCAGTTCGATTTGATTTCCGGGCTGTCGCCGCCTCGGTAATACTCAACGCCATCGCGAATGGTCCGCAGTTCACGGCCGCCGTTGATGTGCCGGAACCACCTCGGCAGCGGCTTGGCCTCGCGGATGATCTTCACGCCGTGGATGCGCTCGGCGTCGGCGTCGGGCAATGCTCGCCACATTTGCTCTGCAAACTTGCTGTTGTCCCATTTTGGATATGCGTTGTCCCATGCGCCGCCAAACTCTCGTAGGCGCAGGTTGCGACCGTCTGGATAAACACACTCGACAACCGATAGGTACGTTGCGCCATCGACTGGCGGATACCACAGCTTCGCATCCCACGGCACGCGAACCTCTGGCTTCGGCGCAGGTGCGGCGGGCTTCTCTGCCGCGTCGTTCATCGCCTGCAACGTCGCCGTGCAAGCCGCCAGTTCTGCCGTCAACTGCTTCACCAGTTTCGTTTCTTGGTCGTTCATCTGATCTTCCCTTCTTCTCTGAGTGCGTGTTCGTGTTCGTCCTGTTGCGTGTCGGCTTCTTCCTGAAGCTCATCCAGCGTCGGGCCTTCGCCCATGTCGTCGATGCCTGCCATGCGTCGGGCGTGTTTGGCGGCGATCATCTGGGAGACGCGGAGGCTGGCGATGGGGTCGGTGGCGGTCATGCCGCACCGCCTTTAGAGGCTTCGGCAATGCTGCGTAGCGTCTGCTCGATCTCCACCCACAGACGCGATAACTGTTCGCATGTCTCTTGCATCGAGTTAGCCGCTCGCGTCATTGTGTCGGCCGCCTCGCGCATGTTGTTCGATGCCCGCACAACATCTTCCGACCCGATAAGGTGCATATATTCGCTCACTTCGCACCTTCCTTGCTCTGGGCCTCCGTGCCCAATGTCTGCCCCGGCTGCTTATCCGAATGACTCCGTCGGGCCGGGGCGGTATTGTGTTCGGTTGTGGCCTGTTGGCTGGCGGCGATGGCGGCGGTGCGGATGATGTAGTCGGTCATTTGGAAGCTCCTTGGGAAAGTGCGGCACGAACGTCATCCAGCCGATACCAGGGCCGCGAGTCGCTGCCGAGATTCACGAGCGTTCCGGCCGCGATCAGATCGGCCAGCTTGCGGCTTGCGGTCCATCTGTGCTGGCCTAGCATCTTTGCCACCGCGCCGACCCCGCCGTACTCCGGGCCTTCGCTCAGGTGATGCACGACACCGCATTGGCATGTGAAGATCATGGCGATTTCTCTAGGACGAATTGGGAACGTGTGCTATACTTGCTCGCTCGGCACGGAGGTCTGTCCAACAAAGCCGTCACGGATGGACGTTGCGGGGCGTGCCATGCAAGCCAAGCCTCGATGCGTAAGATTCTCGATAGCCTTACTGAGCGACATGCGCGAGTCCTTCGCCAACTTTTTCACCCGCTTGTGCAGCTTTGGGTCCATCGTGATCCCGAGTCGGACATAGGGTAGTTTCATTGCAGCCTTCCTTGGTGCTTGGCGAGTCGTATCATGTTCCATCATGAACCGTGATGAAAAACATAGCCCAAGGATCGGCATGATGCAATGTAAAAATTCAGAAAATCTGTGGTGGGATGCGAAGCGATTTGTAATTGTTCATGGTTGTATTACTTACGGCGAAGGAGAAAATGATGGTCATGGCCAAGAAAACGCGATACGTGGGTTTGACGCCCGAGACGAATGAGCGGTTAGACTTGTGGTTTGAGGCGCACCCGTGGCTGAACCAAGGATATGTCTTTGAAGTGCTGGTTCTTCAATTATTGGCAACGAGCGAAGAGGAACTTACGAAGCTGTTTGTTCGCTACGCGATGCCGGCTGGGGCGAAGGAAGCCGCAGAACTAGACGCGGCTGGTCGCGGTGGCGGCGAACGTGCTGAGACACAACCGGAAGGTAGGAAGTCAAAACGTGGGTAGGGAGTTGGCTAAGAAGCTCTTGCAGTTGCAGCAGAACCGATTCCCTCTTCACCAAAGACGCCATAACGAAACCCCTTTCGTTAATCCGATTTGGAAGGGCGATCATTGTTACAGATAACGCCCTATGATTGTATCAGCAAAAGTACTGATTTTCCACCGTCAATTTACCTACTTTCGATGCTCAAATGTGCCTTTATCTCCAACAGTTTTGCTCCAACACCTGCCCCGAAAGGCCAACCCGAAGGCGTCGAAATGCGGCGCAGAACGGCGCTTGTACGGACCGTCAAGTGTGGCGTGTTCCGCACGTTACATTCGCAACCGTAGGCCATGCCGCGACATACGGTTTTGCGGCTCTGTGTGACTCTTAATCACCGGGTCGAAGGTTCGAGTCCTTCGCGGCGCAATAAGGCAAGCGATGATGCACAAGGGATTTACGAACGATTCGGCCGGGGCTGACAAAGCCAACTCCAACAGTTCTCCAACACTTCTCCAACACCTGCCGGGCTGTTTGACCAGAGATTCCCGCACAGGCGGATACTCGTGGAAGCTCGCATCCCGCCATATTCCCGCCAAATTTCGCAAGCACGAAAAGCCGTACCACTACATTCCGATGATCGCCGGCCGATGCACAAAGGCCACCACGTCAAAGACCGTGGCCGATGCCTGCCGCCGCCGCATGTGGGCCGCGTGGCTTACGGATGGCAAATCTCCAACACCTGATCTCCAACAGTTGCCGTCCTTGTCGAAGCTGCTGGTCGCGTTCTATGAGTGGAACCTTCACACGGCCGAGGACGCCCAGGCCCGCGACAATCAGCGCACGTCGGCGGCGTTCGTGGCGGCGCGCGGTATCACAAAGCCGTGGGAGATCGACGCCCAGCAGATCGACGAGTGGCTTTCAGAGGTTCGCAAGTCAGGCAAGAGCGACCGCACCGTGCAGGCGTACCGCAACCGCCTGTCGAAGTTCTGCCGGTTCTTGGTCACTCGCGGGCTGCTGGACACCAACCCGGCCGCCAAGGTCGAGGTGCGCGCCCCGGAGAAAGCCCCGCCCAAGTACCTGAATGACTTCCAGATCGTGCAGTTCCTTCAGCGCGTGTGTGACACGGCCCCGGAGTGGATATTCGACGCGGCGGTGGTGGCCGTCTACCAAGGGCCGCGCCTTGGCGAGATTGGCCTGATCGACGCGGAGGATATTGGCGACGACGAAATGGTGGTGCATTCGTCCAAGACGCGCGACTACCGCGTCGTGCCGATCTTCCCCGAGGCGGCCGGAACCCTGCGGCGACTCAAGGTGGCGCACCCGGCCGGGCGGGTCTTTGCTGCGCACGATGAACGGTGGTGGGGGGAGTTGATGGCCGACGCCACCCGGGGGCTTGCAGTGTTCGGCCAGACGCGCGGGCCGGGCGGTCAGTGGCACTTACTCCGGTCAACCTTCGCCGTGCAGCGGGCAAGGGGGGTCGGCCTTGACCATCCGGCTACCATGTGGGAGTTGATGGCCTGGCTAGGTCACAAGAACCCCCAGACGACCATGCGGTACGTCAATATCGCACGGGCGGCCGGGATGGACAGGTCATGACCGTGCCAGAAGCGATAGAATGCCACCTAGGAGCGACGATCTCTAACGAAAGGACTATCTCATGCCCCGTCCCGCCCGAATCGCCTGCGTCGTCTTTGGCGTCCTTGCCGCCGCGATCCTGCTGTTTCCGGTGTGTGACTACGCCAGGCCATCCGGCAGCCTTCGCCCCGACAACCTGTACTATCGAACCGTCTCGCGTGATTTCGTCTGGATCGGCTCGATGCTCGACGGCAGCTTAACCCTGTCGAGCATGATCCTGTTGGAGTTGGCCGTGGCTGGCCTCGCCTCGGCTGGGCTGTACGCGGCGATGGCGTGGCGGAAAGGCTAGGCTTTGAGAAACTCGCAGGGATCGCCCATAAGTGCGGCGGTGGCGGCTTCGGCGGCGCGTTCCTGTGCCTCTTCGTCGCCAGCAGTCGAAAGCGAGTCAGCTTCCGTGTTCTGCCCGCGGGGAATCCATGTAAAGGTGCATGAATCGAATCGGGCGGCCAGTCGCCGGGCCTCTGCTATCAGCGGGATCAGGTGTTGGCCGTTCTTCGTCGGCTTCGATTTCGGGTGGGCCATGCGAAAGATGACGATGTTGGAATCGCCGTAGACCTTCAGCGACGTGACGCCGTGACGATCAGCAGCAGCCAGCCCGCGTATCAATGCCGTGTACTCGGCAATGTTATTCGTGCCGTGGCCAAGCTGCTCGGTTGCCATGTCGATGATTTTGCCTTGACCTCCATCCTCTCTGATGACCCAGCCGCAAGCCATCTCGCCGGGGTTTGGTTTGCATGATCCGTCGAAGTTTAAGACCGCGCGTTTTTGTGTTGTTCTAATTGTCGAGCCTTTCTATTCGGAGTGTCTAGAACACATCTCAGACTCCCTGTGGGTATTCTCTTCCCGCGAGGGCGTTGGTTACTGCCGCTACTTGCCTACCTCTACTAACTGGCTACGTTTCTCATGGACCTGAGAGCACTGTAAACAAAAACGGCGCGACAGTGTGAATCGAACGCGCTACGACCGAACGTTGGCTATGCCCATAGAACTCTTCGGTAGCAACATCGAGGCGTGGCCCGTGCAAGACCGTGGCAGTCTGATGCACCTGTGGCCCAACGACTTGCCTAGAAACTGTACGGTAGTGTCTCGTTGGTATTTGGGCCTGTTGAATCGCTTTTTGGGCACCCTATTCCCAGGAAAGCCATAGTCAACCTTGCAAGTAGCGGGTGCGTTCAATTGTGCGCAACAAAAAGCCCCGGTAGATTTCTCTACCGAGGCTCTGTTCGTCGCGCATGGGCCGGAAAACTCACGCGCTTCGCGGTGAATCGTGTAGCTTAGGTTGTGGGGTTTCCGGCCCATGTATCATTCCATAACGTCCACTTTCCAACGTGCAAGAAAAATCAGCCTCACCGTGAAGTTTTTTTGAGCGCAACAAAAAGGCCCATGCGGGAAGGTGGTGCCAAACCGCATGAGCCGTGTCTACTGAGCGTGTTCGGCGTTCAATAGAGGATGGTATTGTGCCGCTGCCGCCCTGCCTTGTCCAGCAGAATCTACGGGCGAAGCGTGTTTTTCGTCTTGGAGGGCTTGGGTGCGTAGGTCTGGACGCTCACGCCAGTCGCCGAGATTGCCCCGTCCATAACACCGACGCCCATGGCGCGAATCAGGGACGGGTTATCCTGTAGGCTCTGCTGGAAGCTGTCGATGGCATCGTTGATATACATGAACGCTACCCTCTCTCGCACCTGATTCGGCAAATCGTCGGGCCATTCCACCGGCTTTCCTACGCCGTCACGCCCCGTTACTGCCGTGCTGACGATGGACAGCAGCGGGTTTTCCCTGCTCTTGAGATACCGCATGACGACATCGCCACGGTCGGTCTTTTTCATTTTGTCGTCCGAGGTCTTGATCTCCCCCATCGAAAATTTGGCAATGAAGGTGATCTGCGCTTTCAGGCCGCCTATCAAGTTGTACCGGGTGTTCCCGACCTTTGCGCTCATGAAGTCGCTCGACCTCGGGTCAAGTTCTACTTCCGCACCGAACAGGTTGGCGATTGATGCGGCCGTGATCGCCATTACCGAAAATCCGGCGAGTTGCCTCGCGCCCTCGCGGCGCAGTTCAGGATGCAGGCTGAATGTGTGGAACAGGGTCACGACGTTTCTGAACGTTGATAACGTCTGACGAGCCGAAAACATCCACTGCGATGAGAACGAAAGTAGGTTTCGCAAAGCCTTTTGCTGCGGCAACTTCGCTCGCCCTGTAAGGTCGCCAATAAACGTCGCAAGCGCGGCCCAGTCGTTCGCAGTCTTTAGGCGTCCATGCGCTTCCCATCTCGGTGCCAGTTCTCGGTAGAGTAGATCGCGTGCGGAGTTGCCGGCGACGACCGCCGCCTGATTTGCCATGTCAATAAACTTTCCGAGGAATGGTATCTTCGACGGAAGGTTACTCATAAACGTTTCGTCGCGGGTGCTGGTCTTTCCGTGCATCTCCACCCATAGGCCAGCGTCTTTCTGGCGTTTATAATACGGCGACTCCTGAAGGTCGCCCATGATCTCCGTGTAGTGCTGCTTCTTGAACGCCTGGAACATCTGGACTACCGCAGTAGACCATTTGTGTGTAGGCTTCAAAAGCATCAGGTTTTGCACGTCATGGGCAGCGACCGGCAAGAGTTGCAGAAGCATCATCGACGCATCGCCGCCGGCAATGATGCGGGCTGTGCTGCTTGCTTCTCTGGCTATATCAACAACCTTGTCCCAGATCGTCATCCGCCCCCGGTCTATCGCACTTTTCAGGCGTTCGATTTCAAGCTGACGCTTGACGTTTGCGGCGTCCAGTTCAAGCGGTTCAGCCTTCTTGTCTATGCTGAAATCGTTGCGGGCCACCTTGTCCTGTAGGTGCGCTATTCTGGCGTCGTACTGCTTGGCTCTTTGCTCGTTCTTCTGCTCGACAGTCTTGCCGGGCTTGGGAAGCGTCTCGTCCAGTTGGGCCTTGAGCATGTCCCGATGGGCGCGGAGCTTGGCGATCTCTGGTGTGTCGGGTGCGACGTTACGCTCTTTGGCGGTACGCTCGTGCGCCGCAAGCTGGTCCTCGATGTCGGAAATCTGATTGCGTAGGTGAGTTTCCTTGGCGGCGTCGGCAGATTTCAACTGCGTCTCCGGATCGGTGACTTTGAATCCGCCCTTCTTGACGGCATCCTGGACTTCGGCGGTCAGGCGGCGGGCCTCGTCGCTCATCTCGCCTCGCTGCGGCCCGCTGCGGAGCGGAGCCTTGCCAGCGGCCATGTCCCGCAACTTGGCCTCCAACTGCGCCCGCTGTGTCAAATCACGCAGGGTGGGGTTGGGTTCCTCCATCGACGGTAGTTTGGTGTCGCCGTAGCCTGCCACCAAGTCCCATGCTTGATCGCGCGTGATTGCCGGGTCGATCTTGACGAGTTCGCCGTGAACGGCGTCGATCAACTCGGTCGTGGTGATTTTGGGGTTGCCTTCGACGAAAGACTTTTTGAGTTCGCGGATGTCGTAAATGCTGAATCCCTTGCCGCTGGCAGTCTTGGCCTTCATCTTGTCGGCCATCATGGCGCGTTCGGCAATGCCGTAGGCTTCCTTGATGAACGGACGGGCCTTCTCGCCGAAGTCCTTGACGATGGCCTCTGTGACCTTGCCAAGCTCGCGGCCAAGGGCTTCGATGTGGAACGTTACGATCTTGGCGAGTTTCGCCATGTCCGCGCCCATGTTCGTGAACACAGACGGGTCGTTCTTCATGGCCTCGTAGGATTCTCGCGTTACGAGTCGGTTGCGAGCCCCGTATTTGGGCGAGGACGGGTCTGTAACCTTCTTACCACCACTCGCCCGCTGTTGCTTGCGACCCTCAGCCAACTCCTTTTCGAGTTCGGCGATTCGGTCGAGATATTCCTGCGGCGGTGCGTTGTCTTTGGCCTCGCGTTCCAGTTCCTCAAGACGGGCGGTCTGTTCTTTGAGCTTCGCCAACTCCTTCAGAGATAACGAACGGCCTTTGGCGACGCTATGTGCGCGCTCCTGTGCGGAGAGGGAGTAATCTTCCTTGATCCATTCCTGACGGGCACGACCGGCCGCCCCCCACTCACTCCCTGCCTTTTTTGCGGCGTCGGCCATCAAATCGTATGAAGCCCGGTTCGCTTCGATGGCTGGCTTCAATGCTTCTGCCGTTGAATAGTCGCCGGCTTTGATAGCGGCATCGGCTTGTGCTTCCAGACTGTTGCGTTCCAGACGCAAGCGGTTCTGTTCGTGCAAAACGACGAAGTTCTCTACGTCCGACAGCGTTCTCGGATTGGCGGTGATGTCGGCGATGAGTTTTTGCGGGGCTGCCGGGTCTGCGGCGACGATCTTCTCAGCCTCGCTGTGCCACTGCTCGACGGTCTGTGCCTCCCGCTTGGTGGCCGGGTTCTGGCTCATCTCGACCATGACGGCATCGAGGGCTGCATTCTTCATCGACAGATCACGTCTAGCCGGGTCTGCCGGTGCGGTGTTCATCTCCGCCTGCGCCTCGCGGATCGCCTGGGCGTACTGCTTGCGTCCTTCCGGCGTCGGATTGGCGTCGTATTGAGCCGTCGCCGCCTCCAATTTCGCGTCATACGCGGCCTTGGCTTCGGGCGTCGGTTCGTACATGGGCTTTGCAGGCTCAACAGCCGCGCCAGCCGCCCCTACAGTCGCTTGCGGCCTTGCAGCCGTCTCAACAGGCGTACCGGCCGGGATCGTCGATCCTGGGGCTTCCTGCTGTGTTGGAATGGCCTGAATCTCCGTCTCGATCTTGGCCGCAACCTCGGGCGTCGTCTCGGGCATGACCCGCCGTATGAGCTTGGCAACCCCGCCCGGTGCCTTCATCGCTGCCGGCAACAGGGCCATGATGATTGTTTCTTCGTCGCTGCCGCCCGCCAGCTTGGTTGTACCAGCGCCAGCAGCCCCAGATCCGATGATGCCGAATGCCGCCTTGAGCCATGCCGGGCCGGGGAGCATACTGGCCGCCCCGCCGACCTCGAAGGCCGCACCGACCGCCGCACCTTCAACCGGGTTGCCGCCCTGTGTGCCCGTGACTGCCGCCATGTCGCGGATATTCAGCATGGCCGACGCCATCTTGCCGGGCTGGACAAACTGCGAGCCACCGATGACCCTGCGGGCCGCCGCCATTTCGACGACGAATGCCGCAAGACCGCCTGCAACACTGCCGCCCGTCTGTGCCCACTTCTGGCCGGGGGTGATCGCTGGCTTGTTGTAGTCAACCCCGTCGCTCGCCATCCGCCGCTGGGCCTGCAAGGGGTCATTGGCAATGATCGCCTCGCCCATCGCACCAATCGACGTGGCCGCGTTGACTAGCTGTGTCCCGGCAGCACGGCCAAACAACTCGTCCTTGCCGACGTTGGCCGCATTGACCAGTTCTCGGAAGTCCTCGGCCAGCACCGCCGCCCGCCTGTCCGCGAGATTGTCGCTGGCGTACATGGCGTCCATCAGCCGTTTGACCTTTTCGGGGTCGATGGAACCCGCGTTGGCCGGGTCTTTCTGCACGGCCGGGAGCAGCGCCATGATCGCTTCGGTGTCCTTGCTGACCTTGCCCAACGCGTAGTACTTGGCGGGGGTGCCTCGCGTGGCCGCTTCTTCGATCCGCCGCCCAAGGTCGCTTGCCATCGCCGGGCCATTGCCCGCAACGGTCAGCCGGTCGGCCTCCTGCGGCGAGAACGCGACGATCATCTTGAGATAGGGGAAGTTCTCGAATCGGTCGGCCTTGCTCTTTGTCAGGGCTACATCGGCGTTTCGGTCAGTGACACCCGCCATCGGGCTTTTGCCAGACCGGATGGGTTGCGACCCATCAAAGCCGACTGTCGGCAACGGGTCATCCGCACGCGCCGGAAGGTCAAACTTGATCCCGGCCGGGACAACGCCGTTATCCTGCACCCAACGGCCCATGACGGCGCGGTTGGCACGGTCGAGCGGAATGGCGTTCTTGGCGGCCATATCCATCGCCTCGCGTCCCAACTGCCCCGCTTCCATCGCGTCGGGCTGCCACTTGAACGCGGACTCGCCGATGACCGGATCGGACTGCCATGCGGCCTTCGGAGTCTCTTCGACTACGGGATCGTCTTGCCATCCCATTACGGTTTCCTTCGGCGTTTGCCATCGGGTCCAATGTATTCAGCCCCGGGCGGAAGAGCGTTTCGTTCAGCATCAGAAGTAATCGACGGGACCGTGGCCGGCGTCGCCGCGCCGGTGTCCCGCTTCTTCTTCTCAATTGCCAGAAGATCGGCGAGTGCATTACGCACCCTGTAAAACTTCTCCAACGTCATTGTTTCGGTTGTAACGTCCGGTGGGGCATATCCGGTGGATGCGTCGATGCTCGTCATGTCGAGTGCGATTTTATAATCCATGCCCTTGTCTGCCAGCCCACGAGCCTTGTACAGCGCGTCATATCGCGCCAGTTCCTTCTCGTGGTGGGCGATCACCGCGTCCAGCACCACGTCGCCCTTTGTCACGGTCTTGGGCTTGGAGTGTGCCGCCTGCCACGTCACGGCCTCTTGTGCCACCAGCGACGCGACCCCGGCATTGTCGAGCTTCTGCTGCTTGGTCTTGGCGACGATGAGCCGGGTGAACGACGCCTGTTCGTCGGGCGCGACTTGAAGGTTGCTCACGGCAATGTCGATGGACGCCTTGAGGGAGTTCTGCGCGGCCGACTTCTTCGACTCGTCGAACGCCTTGCCCAGCGTCACATAGGCCGACCCGAGCTTGGGGGCGTTGTCGATAAGAAACCGATTCGCCGCGTCCTGTTCGGCCTTGGTTGAATTCTCATCCAGCGACAGAACGCGATCCCACGCCTCGCGCTCCACCATCGCGTCGCCCTTGGCCTGTTCGCCACGCCGGAACGCCTCAATATGCTCCAAGTCGCCCTTGATGTAGTCGGGTGCGCGCATCCCCGTAGCCTTGGCGACGGTCGCGCTGAACTGATCGGCCAGCACGTTGCGTTCTGCGGCCGACAAGCCCTTGGCCTTGTCCATCTGGACGTACATATCGCCGATACTCTTGTCCGACAGGCTCTTGGAGTCCATGCGGCGGGCGTTGATGATGTTTCCGACGTGCGACATCGCCGACTCTCTCGCCTTAGCCTGCGTCTCGTTGGCGGGCTTGAGCGGCTCAATCAGCTTCAATGCCATGTCGGGGTCATGCTCGGCCGTCATGCGGGCTTGTGCAATGCCCGCGTCGAATGGTGCGGTGGCGATCCGTTCGGACGCCTCGGCCTTGGTCATAATCCCGTTCGTGACCATTGCCGGGAGTAGCTTCTTGTAATCGTCCACGTTGCCCGACGCGAGGAAGCGGCCCGACTGAATCTCGAAGGTGTCGCGGAGTTCCTTGATCTTGCGATCCACCCCCAGCTTGACGGCAAACTCCCGCGTATCGGCAATCGAGCGGTTGGCGTAGAGCTTGGCCCCGGTGGTCTTGGCAAGCTCCATCGTGTCCGATTCGTACTTCTGTGCCGCTGCCGCCATCGCCTGCGGGTCGTCGGTCGTCATCGCAGTCTGGCGGAATGCCGAACGAAGATCGTCCATCTTCAACTGTGTATCGGACTCGGCCAAGGCATCGTCGGCCCGCTTGATCTTTGCGAGCATGTCAAGCCCGAGCCCTGCCGCCGCCTGCCCGAGCCCCGCCACCGCGCCCCAGATGGCCCCTTCGCCGGTGTCGGTCGTCATGCTGGCGCGGACGTTTGTGCCCTGCGCTGGCGGTATTTCCTTGGCGTATCGAATCGGCAGCTTTGCCATCTCGTTTATCCTCTGTCCATTGCCATTTTGCCGAACCCGGTCAGCAGCGTAGAACCGGCCCCGATGTACCCTGCCGACGCGACGCTCGATGCACGGCGGCCGTAGATACCGGCCTGCATCGTGTCGAGCTGCGCCTGATTGAGCGATTGCGATTCTGCCATGCGGCCCTGATAGCCCAGCATGAGGTTATCGAGTTCGGATTCCGCCGCCTGTTTCGCCTGCAACTCCAACGGTGTGCCCATCGACGGGACCACGCCCGACAGCCCCAGGTCGGCTTGCAGCGTGCTGGCGTAGCGTGCGGCATCCTCGGCCTGGCGGTTCTGCTTGAATAGCGTCTGCTGGCGTTCTGCCGCAGCCTGATTCTGCTGCACCTGCGCGTTGTACTCGGCAATCGCCTGTTGACCCTTGGCCTCTGCCGCCGCCGCTTGGCCTGACTTAACCAAGCCCATAGCGCCAACGCCAAGACCGCCGACCACGGCAACCGTGCCGAGTCCCGCCGCCGTAACAGCACCGCCCGCGCCGATGATGCCCGCCGTCGCCGGGGCTATCGCAATGCCGCTTGAACCAGCAATCGCGGCCGTGCCTACCAGAATACTCGCCATGTCATTTCTCCGCGAACTTCACGAACAGGATCGCGTCACGCTCGCCGAAGAATCGCGGCATGACGCTTTCTCTCGTGAAGCCCATGTGTTCTACCGTACGGTGCGCCTGCGGAAAGTCAACCTCTACCGCCGCCATCACGCGCTGCAAGCCCTTGTCGGCCATCAGTTTCGCCAGCCATTCCTTCGCGGTGCGGTAGATGGTCTTGGTGTGCTGTCTCGACGCCTGTGTCCAATCCATCCAGCACCACGCCGTCGTCGGGGTCATTATCTTGATCCCGCCCACGCCAAGCACTTGCCCTTCATGCTCCAAGGTATAGACGAAATCCGTCTGCTCTCCCGCCTGCTTGAAACTGCGGGACACGCTGGCGTCTGCCGCCTGCTCGATGTCCCGCATTGTCGCCTCACGGAATTCCATTCATGCCTCAAGTCTTGATGATGTACTTGACGGCCAGCGACGGCCCGGTGACGTTGAACGCCGTGCCGCTGCCGGTCGCCCCGGTCAGGCTCGCGCTCTTGGTCAGGGCCGTATCGGTCGGGGCACTCACCAGATTACTCGTGCCCTGCAAGACGGTCGTGTTGGCTTTGTAAGTGCTGTGGGTATGGACGGGCAACTCGGCCTCGGCCAGTGTGTGCAAGTCCTCGCCGTACTTCGTACCCTGCGTCCGTGCGACCGAACCGCCCGAGGCTGTGCCTGCACCGATAGGAGCGCGCCCCAACAGGTCAGGGACGTTGAACGTGGTCGAGCCATTGCCGCTTCCGTAAGTCGTGCTGACGACGGCGAACAGGGTCGAGTAGGTCGTTCGGTTCACGGCCTGCCCTTCACACAAAAGCCAGCCAGCCGGTGCCGACGAACCTCCGTAGGCAACGACGGTGCCGGCCGGGAGTGTCGCCGCAGCAGCGGAGATTGCCGCATCGATATACCCCTTGGCTGCGTATACGGTCGGCAGAGTGACTTCCGGTAGCGCCGGCGTCATCGCTGTGTTGTTGTACCAGTTGAACGCACCGGCCGGGTAATCGCCAGTGTTCAGCCCAAGCAGTTCCTTGACCTGATCGGCGGTGGACGCCCCGACTACATCGCTTCCGAACGCGCCCACTGTTACGTCGGTCGGAACCACGCCTGCGACGACTGATACGCCGCCATCGGACCCGAACCCAAGGCTCATGTTCGCCCGCTGCGGTGCGGACGGCAACATTACGCCCGAGTCCGCGTCGTCCGTGACCGACAGCGACAAGCAGCGGGAAAGCTGCCCGCGAATGTCGATGATGGACTTTGCCATGCGGTCCAATGCCGCTTCGATGGCGGCCGGGCCGAACGCCCCGCCCTGTGCCAAGTCGAGGTCTTGGGTCTGCGTCGTCGCGCGGACGATGTAGACCGTTTTGGATGCGGCCACATAGGGCGAGAGCGTCGTGATCGACCCGCCCGCCTCGCCGCTGATCGTGACGCTGTAGTGCGTGCCTTCCGCAAGCGTCGCCTCGTCGCCATCGGTCGCCAGCAATGCCGCCTCTTCTGCTTCGGACAGCGGGCTAGGAGCGCCAACCAGCGGGTCGGTGACGCGGGTATAGACCACGATCTCGGCATTGGCCGTGATGGGGAATGCGAAGGTAACGGTCTGTGCGGCCCCGGTTCCCACGGCGGAAGTACGGCTTGTCAGGTTGGAAACGGTCATGTTATCTCCCGGTAGGTGTCCAGCGGACCACAAGACAGCGGATCGTCGCCGGCAGCGGGTCCGTTCCCGCAATCAGGAAGGGTGTTTCAGGGTCAAAGCCGCCGTCCAGAACCACCGTCTTGTCGCCGGTGAACAGTTCGGGCGGGGAACCATAAGGCTCGTCGGAACGGAATGGAATGTCGAACAGATTGTCGATGTCTGTGCCGTACTGCGCACACGACGTATCCATGAAGGAAATCTTGATCTCGCTGATCTTGGCGAAGCTGCCGTGCGAGTCGCCGCCCTGCGTCTTGAGGTCGATCCGCATGGGCTGAACGACGTACTGGAAGGGAAGGCCCACCGACGCCGTACTGACGCCGGGGCCGCTGATCGTGACCTGTCCACTCGCCACGACCTGCGGCGGATACACCGCCCCGTCGCCAAGGATCGACACCGTGCAGCCTTCCAGGTGCGAAAGGCCGGTCAGAGTCGTCAATGCCGACCCTTCGATCTGTACGCCGCAATCGACGTAGAAAGCCTCTTCAATGTCGGTCTGAACCCGCGCGGCCATCCGCTCGATATACCGCACAGTAGCCCCGCCGATGGTGCGGACCGTGCAGAGCCAGATTTCATCTTCATCCGTGCCGGGGATCACGGCCACGCTCTCGACAAGCGCGTCGTCCATCGGGTGACTTGCCCACGCCACGACGTTCTGATCCCGCTCGTAGGTCATTGACAGCAGCACGCCGTCTTCGCGGACGCACCAGAGGATTTGATCGGGGTTCCGCTGCATCGCCATTGCCACGATTCGCGGCTTGGAGATATGTTCTGCCATAGCCGTCAGGTCCGGTGCGACGTACTGCTGCCGCTCGGATGAGAAGGTCATTTCCCGCACCTTGCGGCCGACAGGATCGACGAACAGCACCGCCGACCCGCTGCGAACCGGCCCGATCTGTGCGGACCCGCATGTCGTCTGTTGACGCGCCACGAAGTTCGTCGGCGAAAGCGGCTGGTCGATCTTGTTCGATGCGATATACCACTCGTCGCCGCTGGTGCCCACGACAACATCGCCCATGCTGTCCAGCCAGCGGATGCTGTTGGTGCAGGCAATCGTTGCCGAGAAGCTATCGGCGTCGTTGAGGCCGGATCGGAAGTTCTCGTAGTCATCGGTGGCCGAGAACCAGATCGTCTGCCGGTCCTTGACGGTCGCGGCGTAGAGGATGCGATTCTGGAAGAACGCGACGCACGACGGATACCCCCGCACGCCCTGCCATGCCCCGATTGCCCACCGCGTCGTCGCCGTTGTTGCCGACAGTTTGCTCAGGACAGAGGCCGTGACAGAGGTTGCCGATGTAAAGGCGTCGATGCGGACCACGCCGATCTGTACCGATGAGTCGAGAATGATGTCCGACGTGCATGTTCCGCTGCTGATGGTCTGGCTCACGCGATACTGGACGTTCTCTTCGTTCTCGGTGGCCGACATATCGATGTTGTTGTCGGCGCTGGAAACGACGGTGCGGTAGTTGTCCCAGTTCGTGCCGTTGTCGGTGGATCGCTGCAAGTAGACCGTGCCGGTCCATGTCCCGTGCGTAACGAAGTGAAACGTCCCGCCCACGTCAATCGCGTCGCTTTCGCCCGTCACCGCCTTGGACACCTTGAGGGTCGTGCGGTTCTGGGTGAACTGCAACAGCGCCCCGACGTGGTTGGGCTGGAAGATCGGGTGCGTGGCCGTCACAGTGCCGGATTCGCCGACCACAATCACGCTGCACGCCAACGTGACGCCGTTGTTTAACTCAATGTCGTTGCGGGTCCGAAACGGCCCGTTCTTGAAGGTGATCGCGGAAAGGGCGAAGGTCGTGGCCGTCGTCCGCGTCAGCTTGTACGGCGGGTAGTTGGTATGCACCAGCCACATCGTGTCGCCGACCTGCTTGTACTGAATCTCCGCCAGGTCCGCCGACGCATAGGGGCTTTCAATCTCGACCACGACGCCGTTGTTGGTCAGCGGTTCGCCGCCGTAGAAGAAGCGGACATAGCCATTGCCGAACTCGCAGATGTACGCCACGTCAGCGGAGTACACGAAGTCGATGAGCCGGACCGGGTTGATGGCGAGCTTGGCCGACGCGATGTACTGCGTGCCGGGCCTGCGGGTCACGTCGCCATAGACCAGCGGGAGCATGTTTTCGAGGATGCGGCAACTCGACGCGTACTTCTCAACGTCGCTGCGGGCGTCGATATGCG
Organism: uncultured Victivallales bacterium; assembly: GCA_964635275.1. Lineage (GTDB taxonomy): Bacteria > Verrucomicrobiota > Kiritimatiellia > UBA8416 > CAZWPN01 > CAZWPN01. Next base: position 21,389 of record CAZWPN010000012.1, read on the forward strand.
GGGTCACTTCCCCGTTGTTCATCGAGACTATGGCGATATTCGGCATTTAGTCTGATACCACCGCGCCACGATTGGTATAGCGGGCATCGTTCCACGTCTGCTGATCGCGCCGCCCCGTGCCGTTGGTTTCGACCCGGTTTACCAGCCTCGCGCGGGCTTCCAACTCCCGCGTCTCCTGCGCCAACGACTCCCGCAAGCCCTTGTCCTGTGCCAGCGGCATGACAAGGGCCATCGCCAGCTTGAGGACGAGAAGCTCGGTGAACATCGGGTCGAACTGGCTCACGTCGGTCACGCGGGCGATGTACTCGACTTCGGCCGTCGTCTCGTTGCACAGAAGATAGCGGCCTTGGATCGAGTACGACCCGTCCGTGTCGGTCAAGGACACGACGCGGATACAGTCGGCGGGCAAGGCAAAGCGGTAGTCGAACCCGAACTCCGGTGCGGTCGGATCGACCGAAAGAGACTGCCGGGCCATCGCAAAGCCCCATGTGTGGCTGCGGAGCAAGGCGTCCCGCGCAGGCTCGTAGTGCAAGTTTGACTGGACCGCCTCAATCGACGTATCGGTACCGATGTTGTCGATCCGCTTGGCCCCGATCCGTGCCAAGGCCATGTTCGCAATCGTGGTCGCACTTGTCACCATGTGTTCACCTTAAAGGACGGGGCTACCAGTTAAGGCTCCCCGTCCGGTTGTGCTACTCGATGCAGAGATTGATGAGCGCGGGCTCATCGGCGGCCGCGATGGACATCGCGCGACCCCAGATGGTACGGACCTGTTCGGTCGTCACGCTGGTCAGCGGACCGCACGCGCCAGCAACGGCGCTGGTTCGCGGGCAGCCGACGTACGACCCGATCTCGATGGTGTCGCCGGTATCGACCAGCAGCGGGGCCGGACCCTTGACCTGCGACCAGTAGTAGTACCCGATGGGAACCGGGCACAGCGGCACACCGGCAACCGGGGCCGTCGCGGTCGTGGTCGGGTGAACCACAGTCTTGAAGAAGGCGCTGTAGTTCAGGCTGATCTCGCCGGTGGCGAGCATGGCATTCCGCCACGGGGTCTCCAGCTTGAGATCGAGCAACGTGTCCGTCGATTGCAGCTTCGACGCCACGATGCCGTAGATGTCGCCCAGCACGGCCGGGGACACCTTGTTGCAGACCAGCCAGCCGCCCGAGAAGTCATTCTCTGCGGAGGCCGAGCCGGTGGTGCAAAGCACGGTGATGTCCACTTCGCCCGCCGCCTGCGCATGCGCGGTCTGGGCGATCTCCACCATCTTGCTTTCCTTCACGGCGGTCTGCGCCATAAGCGCCTGCACCAGGGCGGTCGCCCCGGCCTTGGCGTAGCGGAACACGCGGCCGTCCGCGAATTCCAGCTTCGTGCCGAGCACGAAGTTCTGGCTGGCGCTCGACGTGTAGATGCTCTGATAGGGCATCGCGTCGCTGCCCCTCAGAATGCCGCCTGCGTAGGCGGGTGCGGTCAGAATAGCCATTGGATCATCTCTCTTTCTTGTGGGGATACCCCACGGTTAGGTTACTTCTTGGTCAGGCACTCGTGGACCATCGAGCCTTCCATGCGGACGGCGCCGAGGTCCATCTTGGAGTAAATCTGCATCTCGTTCTGCTTGTCCGGCCGCTTGTCAATCGCGGTCGAGAGGTCGGCGATGTAGGCCAGCACGATGCCCTTGGGCACGAACGCGATGGTCTGCGTGCAGGGGTTGGTGACAGCGCCGCTGTCGGTGACGGTCTTGAGGCGGTTGGACCAGAAGAAGTTGAAGCCCATGTAGGACTCCACCTTACCGGCGGCCAGAGCCTTGACCGTGTTGTAGTCGCTGGACCCGACCTGCGTCAGGTTCAACATGTACGACACGTCGGCGGGCGAGACGGCCCAGAACTTCGTCTCGTTCTCGTCCACGTCGGCCTCGTTGAAGATTTGCAGCATGGCGAGCATCTTCGCCAGTTCCATGCCCACGGGCGTCGAGGGGACGGCGGCGGTGCCACGCGTGGTCTTGACGGCGGCGGTCGTGCCGTTCAGACCGATGGACTCGGCGGCCAGCGCCACCGAACTGGTGCCGTTCTGACCGATCAGGGCCGAACCCACCATCGCGTCGATGATGATGTCGTCCTTCTTGCGGCCGAAGCTCGACGCGAAGCCTTCGAGGATCGCGCCCTGCGGGTCGGTCTGCATGCGCTGGAGGTCGTAGCTGTCCAGCAGCCGGCCCTTGTGCCACTTGGCCGGGGTAGCCTTGCGTCGGCCGTAGGTGCCTTCGTCGAGCGGCGTGTCGCCGTGGCGGACGACGGCCTGGCTGGGAGCGTCCTCGACGCCGATGGTGTCGAAGTAGGCCGAGTCGAAACCGGCCACGTTCTCGCGGCGGACCTTGGAGGCGAACTTGGAGTCCTTCTGCTGCGCCAACTGGTACAGCATGGTGTTGAACTTCTGCGCGGTCACTTCATTGATGGAAAGCGGAGGCATAATCTGCCCTTTCATTCAGGTGTCCACAGTGATGTCAAAAAACACGTTGCGGCTGTGGTTATCCCAAACAACGGGGCCGGGCCTGCGCTTTACGTCCGCTCGACGTTGCGTGACTCGCTCGCCAGCGCCGATCCTCTTGCGAGGGTTGTCGGCACGATCCATGCGGGCCTTCCTGGGGTGCCTTGCGGCTTATCCCTGTCCAGCCAGCGACGCCTCGATGTTCTGCGTCAGTTCCTTGTTCAGCCGGGCATACTTCGCCGGGTTGTTCCACTTCATGTCGCCTTCGCGGGCAAGCTCGGCCGCGATCTCGCTGGCCTTGAGCTTCGCTTCTGCTGGCGTTGCCTTCGTGCTGGCCGCGTCGGTGTTCACCAGCTTGCCCTCGGTGAACTTCTTGCCGACATTGGCGAGCAGTTCGGCGACGACGGCGTTGTTGCCGATAGCTTCCAGCAGCGCCGGGCGGTCGGCCTCGGCGACGTTCTCGCTGATGACTCGGTTGGCGATGTGCAGCCGTTCCTCAAAGGCATTGCCCCACTTGGCGCGGAGCGACGATTCGACGGCCTCTCGCTGTGCGGTGGCGGCGGCGGTGGATGCCTCGACAGACGCCTTGAGCCGCTTGGCGTCCAGCGACATCACGGCCTCGACCTGCTTCTGCGTCAGCCCGACCTTGTGCAGATCGGACAGGGCTTCGCTCAGCATGGTCTTGTCGTAGAACGACTCCATCTCCTTCGGCACGTCCACCTTGTAGTCGGTGGGCGTCTTGGGGCGGCCCAGCGCCTCGTAGAACATCTCGATCTCGGTGGGCGACGCATCGGCCGGGGGCGGCACGATGCCCTTGCCCTGCCTGCCGATGAGCGACGCCTGATGACCGACCTGTTTGAGCAAGTCCTTGATGCCCGTAATGCCCTTGTAGACCGTGCGGCCCCGGAAGTCCTCGGGGGCCAGCGATTGCCAGCCGTCCTTGAAGGTGCCATCGGGGTTGAGGTACTGCGTCACAACGTCCGTGACGTTCGCTTCGGTCGTCTCGGTAGACGCCGCAGTTGTCGCCTCGACTTCGGCGGTTGCGGTTGTGTCTGACTCGGCCATTACTTGCTCTCCTGCGTTACAGCGGTTTGGGGTTTCGGTTCGTCCATGTTCATCTCCGTCATGCGACGGATTTCAAGGATCACGGTTCGCGCGCCCTCATTGAAGGCGGTATGGTTCGGATCGCCCGTCGTGTAGGTCGTCCGCTTCTCCATGCAGAACGACGACAGGTAGGCCAGCACCCGCTCGCCTTCGGCGTTGCCGGTGAAGCACCGCTTGAAGGCGATCACGTCGCTTCTTCGCTTGGCCTCAATCGCTTTCTGTGCGTCATTCATCAAATGGCATCCAGCGAGGTTTGAATCGTGCGGAGCGTCACCGTGTTCAGCCCGCCCGTCATGCCGACTACCGTTGCGTCGGTCGTGTCGGTGATCGCCACGTTGCCGGTCGTGCCCGCCGTGTCGTTGACCAGCGTGCAGCCCGCCGATGCGGGAACGGTCGGGGCGGCGGTGACGCCGAATGCGTTGGCGTTGATGGCCGCGATCAGGTTGACCATCGTGGCGGCGGCCGTTGCCCCGACCACTACACGGATATTGCCCGGCGTGATCGTCGCCTCGGCGTCGGTGTCGAACTCGAACACCACAGACGTTGTGCCGTCCGAGATTGTGATCGTCTCGGTGTCGGCCGGGTTGTCGGTCAGCGAGATCGAGCCGGTGGCGGCGACGGCGGCGGAGTTACCGTTCAGCGCCGTCACGAAGGCTTGCACAGCCTGCGCCGCCTTGACAATCTCGGCCAAGTACGCCTTGGGGTCCAGTTCGTTCGATTCCGCGTCCGTCAGTGTCTTGAGCGTCATATCCTTGCTCCGGTTGTTGTGTCGTTAGGCAACAGCTTCCATAACCTGTGCAGCGGCCGACCCTTCCTCGGGTGCCTTCGTTCCGGCCTTGTACGCCTTGCCCATCGTGTCGGCAGCGGCCATCTGCATCTGTGCGGCCATCTGCTGCTGGCGGGCCTGCCGCTTGGCGAGAATCTCTTCCGGCGTCGCCATGTCGTCGGAGTTGACGCCGAACGACTCGGCCATGCGGGGAATCGCACGGTCGAAGTTGATGTTGTCCAGGGCTTCCGGCGCGAGTTGTGCGATTTGGCCGACGAAGCTGGCCCACTGCATGAAACCGCGAGACTGCTGATCCCGCAGGGCAAGGGCAAGCTGGCCCATGTACTCGACCGCGAAATCCTCGCCTTGAAGCTCGTCGGGCGGGTAGGCAATGCGGCCGTTGCGGATGAGCAGCATGACGGTTCGCGTGATGACGGGGTTGAGCAGTTCGCTTTGCAGGCGTGCGACGGGTAAGGCCAGGCGGCGAAGCCCTTCCTGTACCCGCTGCATGATTTCAACCGTCGTGCGCCGGTCGCCCTTAAGGTCGGCCATCTGCACGAAGATGTCTCGGAAGAACGCCTTGTGAATGATTTCCTGCTGGAATTCCAGCATGTCCTTCGTGATCGGGAAGTTGCCGATGGCCCGCTGGTCGATGCCACGGATCGTGCCGACTTCGCGGACGTAGTTGATGGCCGAAGGCGTGACGTTGACCGTGCCTTCGTAGTGGTCGAGGACTTCCAGCGGCGGGCGGTTCCACTTGTTGCCGCACTCGATGAAGTCCTTCTTGATCTGCTGCATCACCTTCACGTCGGCAAGGCATTCCGTGCCCTGCCCGCGCCCGTACTTCTCGAAGCTCGACTTCATCCATCGTGCGACGGCGAAGGGGAACTCTTCGTAGCCGGTTTCCTGCACGACAACCTGACCCGTAACGTCAACCTGAACCGACTCGTAAGCCATGTTCCTGTTGTCGCTCAGGATCGGATTGCGGTTGTCGCGCGGGCGGATGATATGGATGAACTCGTACCGCTTGCTCTCGGTGTCCATCGCCTCGGCGTCTTTGACGATCTTTTCGCCGCAGTTCTCGACGCCGAACTCTTGAATCGCCTGCCGTGCCGTCAGGAAGTAGGACAGGATGACGGTATCGACCGCGCCCTTGGAGTCCTGCTTGATCTGGTACAGCGAAATATCGTGGTCCTTGTAGTTCAGGCAGCCGTTGCGCTCGTCCCACTCGCTGTAGAGGCAGCCCGTGCCGAACACGACCATCGCCCGCAGGGTTTCGTTGAATTGCAGCATGAAGTTGGACTGAAACATCTCTTCATGCGTGACTTCCGTTGCCTGCATCAGCCACCGCATCGCCAGCGGAGAAAACTCACGGTTGCTGCTCTTGATCTTGAGGCCGAAGAACTTCTGGCCGGTGGGGATCAACGCAGCCGACAGGCCCGATGCCATGTCCTGCGAGTCTTGAATGGCGGTGGTGTCATAGACCTTGGTGCTTTTGTCCTCGCCAGGCGTCCGCGCGCTGGTAATCTGATCCTCGCGCGGGAACATCAAGTCCGCCGTCTCTTGCCAGAGATTGCGGAAGTTCGCCTGCTTGTCGCGTTCGATGTTGCGAAGGGCGATGATGTCTCGGGCAATAAGGCTCATTTATCCACCCAGCAGTTGCTTCTTGTCGGTCGTCGCCGGCGCGAGGTCGCCGGTCAGGATCGTCTTTTGGAACCCGCTGCGTCTCCGCACCTTCATCATGGCCGCGCTGTCCGTATCGGGGCCAACGGTCGGCGTGGCCGGCGGAGGCGGCGGCGCTGCAGGCTTCGGCGGAGACTTTGGCGAGCTAAACAGGCTTGCCATGCTTCTTGCCTTTCTTGGTGAAGATGCGGTCGTAGTTCTCGTAATACTGCGGAGTCTTGGGAGGCTGGAAGTGCGACCCCTTGCCCGCCATGCCCCGCTTGTCCTCGGGGATATGGCACCCGTCAGCCGTGCAGACCCCACGGCGGTATCCGTCCACGATGGCCCGTTTGATCTGTTCTTCGTTATTAGCCATGCTTATAAGCGCATAAGAACGTCTAATAATGGCGGGTCAAGATAAATCCACCCTAGACGACACAAAAATCACTGACGGCGTGGGTCTGGCGGTGTTGCGAGCCGCCGACCGTGGCGATCTTGCTCCCGCTGGCCGCCAGAACGAAGTAGTTCAAGGCGTTGCGGTAGTGTTCATCCCCCAGCTTGCGGTAACGGTAGATGCTCGTCCCGGTTTTCTTGTTCGTTTCAAGCACCTTGGCCGTGGCGCAGCATTGCGACGCGAACTCGTCGATCTCTTTGCAGTCACGCGGGATTCGCAGCATCTTCTTGGTGAACAGCCGGTGCGTCTGGTCGAATATCTCTGTCCGGTTGACCTTGACCAGCCCCGTCGCGTCGTTGTAGGTGGCGCCAAGGGCGGTGTTTTCGGCATACTCGGCAAGATATATCCTGTACGATTCAGCCTTCTGGAAACTCCGCGCCTCGTCCTCGTAGGGGCGCGCGTCGATGACGGACGACCGCACGTTGAACCGCTTGGCGATGTCGTGAATGTCGTTCCACGCCGAAAGCTGGATGACCTTGACGATCTCGTACCGCTCGTTGCCGGTCCGAACGCCGATGACGACGTGCTTGATCTTGCCCACGTCAACGCCCATCGCGCACGGCCCGACGTGCCGCGTCACCATGATGTCCGTCCCGCAGCACTCCTTGACGACGGCCGTGGTCAGCCGGTCCTCGACCGCGACGTACGGCAGGCCCAGGCGAAGCCGCAGAACGTCGCCAAGATTGCCTTGCGGCGGGTCGTTGTAGTCCCGCAGAATGTCGGCCGGGTCGTTGGCCCGTGCAGGCGACAGCAATTGCGACCAGTGGTAGCCCTGCATGCAGGACGTGTTCGACGGCTTGGCGGGCACCCACAGCCCCTTGCAGCCGCTCTTTGGCCCGACATCGGCCCCGCACTTGTAACAGGCGATGAACCCCGTGCCGTCCGGCCGCTCGTGGACGCAGGCCGGGAAGGTAAGGTCGGCAGACACCCACTCCCCGCACCCGCACCGCCTGAACCAATGCCGCTGATCCGACTTCTGGTAGATCGCGTCGATCCCGGCGTCGGGCAACGTGGGGTTGGAGATGTAGATTTCCTCGGCCAGGTCGGAATCACCCATACGCCCCTTGGCCTTGGCGATCACGTCGTCGTCGATCAGATCCATTTCCTCAAAGATCACGGCATCGACGGGGGCAGACCGCAGGGCCGCCGATTCCTTCTCTTCGATGCCGCCGCCGACTGATTGGGTCAGCCGCGCGCCGCGAAGGTACAGAAAGGCGTCGTTGATCTTCTTCAACCCGGCCGTGTCCGTGCCTTTGCCGCCGATCTTGACGAACTTGCCGATGCTCTCCTTGTTGGCCCCGATGATCGGCCCGAAACGTGACTTGGAGAAGTCCTGAACGTTGTCCGACGTTGGGAACAGCACCAGCACGCCCTTCTTGTAGCGGCGGTGGATCAGGCCATGCAGTGTCTTGAGGACAGTCAACGCCTCGGTAAAGCCGCCCTGCGTCCCCTTCATGCAGCACACCCGCCGGCTGCGGGTCTGCATCAACTCCATCTGGTACTCACGGTGAAGGAACGAGAACGGCCCGGCCTGCAACTGGACCTTGTAGAAGGTCGCCCAGTATGCGGCGTCAGCAGCGGCGAGTTCTTGGGGTGTCCATGTCATCAGGCGTTCGCTTCGAGGTAGGCCGCCGCCAACAGCAGCAGGATCACGCGATCCGATGCGTTGCATCGACATTGCCGGTCGGCCGCAAGGAACGACGGCTGTTTCTTGGTCGCTTGCGTGAAATCTCCAGCTGTCTCCGCCGCCGATTCAGCAACTTGTGCAACCAGCGATAGCCAGCGGTCGGGTTTCATGCCTTGCCCCTTCGCCGAAGGGCGAGGTTGTGCCGATGCTTGGCGTTGAAGTACAGCACGATGTAGAGGGCGAAGCTCGTACCGGCCACAAACAGGGCCATCGACAACAACGAACCATCGGCGACGTTGGCTGTCACGCTGATGGGTTTGGCATCGCGTCCCGCCGTTGTGCTGTTGTGCTGTTCGGCGGTCTGGCTGGCCGCCTTGGATGGGCTTGCGACGGCCACCTTAGGGGCTTCGACCGCGCCCTTCTGGACGCAGCTTGCCGTCAGTGCCAGCATGATCGGGATGATGAGGTATCGCCTCACAGTCCCACCGCCGCCCCAGCGACCATAAGGGCAATCTTCCACGCCAGCGACACCCCAACGTCGCGCCTGTTGATGTCGGCCAGCACTTCTCGGTTGGCTTCGCTCTTGAGTTCGTCGCAGATTCGCGCCCATTGCTCGTCGGTCGAGATTCGCCGAAGGGTCTGCATGGCCGCGTAGGAATCCGCCCCGGTCAGTCCTTCAAGCACCTGAACCGCGCCGTCGAGGGTGATCTTCTTGAGGTCAACGGCCTCGCGTACGACAGGAAGCAGCGTCTTGAGAGCCGCCAGCAGCTTTTGAATGGTCGGGTCACTGGCGAGTGTTTCGAGGTTCATTTGTCACCCCCAGGCTTGGTGCCGTGGAACCAGTCGATGATCGGCGACAACAGGCCGTCCGTGTAGCCCTTCGCCATCGTGCCGCCGATGCGGTCGAGCGCGGCCAAGGCCCGGTCGCGCTGCTCGGCAACGTCTGCCGGCTGGGTCGTCGGCATGGCGCGAACAACGGCGGCCGTCACCTGGGCATCGGCAGAAGCGGCGTAGACCGTGTTCTTGATCGGCCCCGGCGTCATCTGGCCCTGTGTGCAGCCCGCACAAGCCGCCAGCATCAGAATGGCAATCGCAATCATCGCAAGGTATTTCATGTTGTGCCTCATTTCGGGGTCTTGGGGTCCATAGTCTCTCGCCGGTGTTCGTCGAGCTTCCGGTCGATGGCGATAAGCCGCTCGTCGATTCGCGGCACGAACTGTTCAAGCGTCCGCACGCGGGTTTGAAGATCATCCGACGACTTCACCGCCGCCGCCGCGTTCTGATTGGCGTTGGCGATGAACACGATGGCACCAACTGCCGCCGCGACGATCCCGGCAATCGTGCCTAGACTGGCGAGGTTGAGCTTGGCTGTCGGGGACATCTATTGCCCCTCCGCAGCGAGTTCGTCGATCTCGGCTTGAAATTGATCCCGGCGCTCGTGCAAAGCGGCCATCATCTTCGTGCGGTGAGCGTTGATGATCTCTCGCAGGCTGTTCTCGTCCATGTCGCGGAGATTCCCCAGCAGTTGTTCCGTCACCATCTGCTCGCAGATGTACTTTCTCAGGATCGATTGTTCTTTCTCAGTTAGCACGCGCGCTCCTTAACCATTAACGCTTCGTGATTGTTCGTACCAGCTAGTTCCGTCAGACAACAGCGTTAGCACAGTGTTCGCTGCGCCAGTAAGTGCCGCCGACAGATTGATCGTATTCGCAGTGCGTGTCGCGTCGTCGGTGACAGTCACATAGGCATCTTGGAAGATGATATTCAACGTCTGCCCAGCGAGCCCACCGGTGATCGTCGCCAGAGTATTCCCCGCAGCATTACCAGTGAGCTTTAGGAAGTTCTTCGTCAGCGCGAGGGTCGTAGCACCCGCAGCCAGGGTCGTAGCTTGCACGACGTTCGATGTCTTATACTGAAACCACACGTTGCCTTCTGAACCGAAGATCACCGGAACCGGACCGGGGCTTCTGCTACAGGTAAACCGCAAACCGCCGGCATCTTCGGAACCAAGCGACGCAGCGTATTCACCGATGGTCCAGGTGTAATAGTTCGTCGAGATAAGCTGAATAAAAGGATTGTTCACAGCGCGGGACCTCACGCCATAGACATCCAGACCACCGTTTGTCGTGATCGCACCCGCGTTGTCCAACGAGATTACATTCGCGTTGTATCCGTCTTTGATGCTGAACAGAACGTCGTCGAGATAAACGTCCAGCGTGTAGTTGTCGGGATTCGTATCGACAAGATACCCACCGGCAGTCGCGTTGGTCACACCGTTCCAGTTGACGCTCAGGTCATGCCCGTTCGCAGCGGAGTTGTAGGTGATCTGGTTAAGCTGAACATTGCCGTTCGCATCGACAATCTTGCAAGCCATGTTCAGATTCGGAATAAACGAACCACTGAAGAGTCCGTTGAAAAGTATCTTCTTCAATGTGCCAGTCACCACCTTGGCTTTCCATGCCGCACCAAACGCCGGACTCGCAGGGAAACCAGCAAGCGACGAAATCAACTTGTCCGCCCGGCCCTTGATCGCAAACAGCGTTGAAGGCGTCGTCGTTCCGATACCGACTCGGTTATTGACCGCATCGGTCTTGATGTCGTTGGTGTTGATCCCAACCGCCGCCAGAGCGTACGCCCCAAGATCAACATCGGCGGTCGCACCCGTGTACGGAACCACACTAGACAAGTCCACCGACGCCAAAATCTCCGAAGCGTGCTGACCGTCGAGAAGATCGGCGTTGAGGTACGTCACCAGCCCCGCCGAATTCACATAGAACGGCGGGTCCGTCCACCCCAGCGTGGTGTTGAACTGATTCGCCGCCGATGTCAACCCGATCCCGCTCGAGCTGATCGAGAACGCAACATCATTGTCGGCGGAAGCCTGCACAGAACCAGAATCGCCGCAAATGAACTCCGCACCGCCAGCGAGAAGCAGGTGCACCCCCAAGTCAACATCATCCACCGCACCGCTGTAGACTACATACGCATCGCCAATCGCCGCCAGAGCAATCACAGGCAACTCCGACCGCTTCAAATACCCGGCCGTGCGGTGATCGCCCCACTGCACAGCCTGATTCCAGCGAGACGGATTGTTCTTGCTGTCAGGCATCGACGGCCTCCGTCATGGCTTCGATTGCGGAAACGGCTGCGGAGTGAATGTCGGTTTTGGAAGGGGTTGCAAAGTCAGTTTTAAAATCGATTGAATCACTGGGGGGACTAATCGATTCGACCGGCGGGGCGGGTTGGGGGTCATGGGGGGGTGCCTGGGGAATTTCACTCGAATCATCTTCGCCAGGCTGCCCGGAAACCTCGTCCAAAGGCTCTGTAATCGCCTCTGCCTGCTGGATCGGCTCTAACTGCTCCGTCTCTGTGATCGGCGTTTCTGGGGCGTTTACAGGCTCATTACCATCGGTTACACGCCCCGAACGAACGTCGCTATCCGTGTTCGGCATCGGCTCAGCTTCGATTACATCGCCAGTCAGCATCAATCGAGCCAAGCGTTGAGCTTCAAGTTGCTCGCGCTCGCTGAATTCCCGTACTTTGCCCGCGTCGATGATGAGATTGTCGCTGTAGGCACCCACCGTGCGGCCCAGGGCTTCGAGGTTGCGAGTGGCGTTCGTCATGTCGCCGACTTGACGGCACTCTTTGAATAGCTCAACATGCTTCGCGCGGATAAAGTCAATCGTGAACAGTGTTTGCGCGTCGTTTTGGCGTGTTCGTTCGGTTTTAATGCGCTCTATCGCTGCGTGAACATTAGGTCTCAACGCTAGCTCACCAGCTTTGGCCGTTAGCCATGATTGCGGCTGTCCGTCGCGTTGCCAGAGATAACCCGCTTCCTTGTAGGCAGTTACCGCGTTGCCTGTTTCCGCATAGACTTCGACAAACTTTATTTGTCGCTCATTCAGCGGTCGCAACTCGGGTTTCAGCGGCTTACCACGCATAAGCTAAACTAATAGCGTGCAAGTCTACATCGTCAAGAGAATTCACAGAAATCTATCGGTCGGTGTGTGTTCGGTGATCGTGGCTACTCTAAGTATGCTCGTATCCCTCGCATATCCGGTCTTTTGTGCTCGCTCTGTGCTGTTCGCTGTCGCTCGCTCCGTGTGCCGCGCGTTGCCCGTCACTACGGTAGCAATTGCACTCCGTTGTTGTCAAGACTTACGGCGGTAATTCTGTGCGGATTGCATAAGATTCTCTTATACCCTTGCGGTTGTTTGGCTTATGTTCGTTGTAATATTGTGCGGTGGATTGTACTATTGTGCTGTGCTTGCGAGGCGGGCATGATGCCTTTGCGGGCGCGCGCATACCGATCCTGCCCAGCTTGTGAGCCAGCGATCATATTGCGCGCGCCCGCAAAATGATCCTTGCACCCTCTTTCCATACCCTTTCAAAATTCTTTTCCGCTTGTAACTCCCTGCTATTCCATAGCTTCTCTCTAGTGTGTAATATTTCCTGCTAAAGTGTTGTTGACACAATGCCGAAGTATGCTACCATGCTTTCAGTGTTCGGCGATCAACTCTCTATGAAAGGTGGTAGACAATGGCAACGGCAACGGCAACGGCAACTCGCGTAGGTCACGCACAAGCGATCATTGACACGATTACTGCTGTGGATCGTCACGAGCGATTCGGCGATGATCGGCAGGCATGGTATGACAATTTCGACAAGTTGTGGTATCTCCTGACTGATGGCGCAAAGGTTCGGTGCGTCACGCTGGGCACCCACACAATCCGCACGTTCAATTCCTACGGCATGGCAGAGTTGCACCATGAGCCCAGCCGCCTTATTACCTCTGGCGCGTCTCTGGAAGGTGACAAACTCACCTATTGCATCATGACCACGAGCCACACCGACAAGTCTGGTCAGCCGCCTTACGTCATGGTCTGTTACGGCAGAGACGGCATGGAGTGCGCCCGAATCAAACTCTAGCGCCGCCCAGTCGCGCCGGGTGCAACTCCCGGCCGGCGCTTTGCCGGTGTTCGGCCGGCTGGATCGAAACCCTTTTGAAAGGTGGTGCATTGTGCAACTTTGTGAAAAGTATAGACCTAGGGCGTGGGCGGATTTCGTCGGGCAAGACAAAGCCGTCTCTCAAGTCAAATCCCTGATCGGGCGAGACGGTTTCGGCGTGGGCGGTGGTGACGCGATCTATATCGCTGGCCCCACTGGTACGGGCAAAACGACCATGGCGCGGATTATCGCTGCTCAGCTTGGTTGTGACTCGTGGTCCCTTGAAGAAATTGACGGCGACCGTTGCAGCGTCGAGGAAGTGCGCCGGATCGGCGACAATATCGGCCTGGCCGCGTGGAATTCGGGCGGCTGGCGCGTCTACATCGTCAACGAGGCTCACGCCATGTCAGCGCGTGCGGCTCAGGCGTGGTTGACCCTGTTGGAACGTCTACCGGCCAATCGGCTAGTCATCTTCACGACTACCGAAGAGTTGAGCGAGAATCTCTATGGCGGCTTTGGCAAGCCCCTGGCGAATCGCTGCAAGGTCATCAAGTTCACAAATCAGGGCTTGGCCCAGCCCGCCGCCGCGCACGTCCAACGCATTGCCCAGGCCGAAGGGCTTGACGGTCAGCCTATCGCGCGTTACGTCCGCTTGCTCCAAGACTGCAAAAACTCCATCCGCGAAGCCCTGCAGCGCGTCGAGTCGGGCGAACTGGTCGAGGCGGTGCTCCAATGATTGCCTATCGACTCGAATCAGACTGGCAAGCGGCCCAAGATGCGGCAACGGCGACGCGCGACCGCGCCTTGATCCGGCTTGTTGCCGAGTACATCGAGACAGCCGCCGAATTCGCCGACACTGGGCACGATGATGCCGCCGACATCTATACTCGCGAGGCTTTGCGGGCGGCGCTGATTTACGGGGCGCGGCGGTACATGGTAGACTCATCGGCATAGCTTCAAGACGGGCCGCGGCCCGTCCGCCTGCGCCTAATGCTGGGGCGTGCGCGGATCGGCCGCGATAGTGCGGCGATCAAACACAAAGGTGGTGCAGAATGGAAGAGATTATTCTACAGCGTCAGGGCGTGTCGATGACCCTGCGGGCAAGTTGTGCGTTCGGGCACATTCAGTTGCAGTCGGTCGGCGACGGCAAGTACATCTGGGAGTTGAGCTATCCCAGCCGCCATGATTTCGAGCCGGAACTGTTGCGAGGTCAAATCGCAGCTTGCGGTAAGGCCGTTCCGCTGGACATGGCCAAGACTCTCGTTCGCCACGCCATCAAAGAGAAGTTCGGCATTGACGCTGCTTTCTCGCCAGCAACAGAGGCGTACTGCTACGCTGACGCAAAATCGCTGGCAATTTGGCCGCACATCGCATCGGACATCTACATCGCGGCTGCGTCCTACGAGCCGAACACAGACACGATCCGGCATGAGCCGTCGAATATGTGCCTGATCGCGTTCGGCGGTGGCTCGACACGATTTGACATCGACGCCGGGGCCGCCAAGTATCGCGCCGTCTGCGAGGAGTGCCACGCCGAGTATCTCAAGGAACACAACCAGCGCAACAGCGACATCGACAACAAGGGCTGGCTCGCGTGGCTCATTTCCGAGACGATCAAAGAGCGATTCCCCGACGAGACTTGCCGGGTGATGACGACCATTGTACGCAAGTCGGCCTAACGACCCGCGCTCGACCGCCGCTAACCACGGCGGGAGAGCCTGGGCCGATGGTGGCACGGGATAACCGAAAGGATTGAACATGGGCGATCTTGTTAGTCAAGCCGACATGGCGTCGATGCTTGGTGTTGGTCGAGCGCGTCTTAGAAAATGGGCCGCTGACGGAAAGATTCCGAGAATTGTTCTACCTAGCGGCCGGTTTGTTTACGACGCGCGAGCTGTGATCGAGTCATTAAAAGGCCCGGTATCGTCTGTGGACCGTATGCGCGCCGCAGCGCCGGAACTGCTGGCGGCACTCGAAGGCGTTCTATCGCAAATGACCGGGCCGGTGCAAGTATTAGGCGACGGCAAGGGCAGGGACGGAACGAAAACGGGGCTGTCTGGCAAGGAGTTTGACGACTTGAAGGCCGCGAGGATTGCCGCCGCCCGCACCGCCATCGCCAAAGCCACCGGCCAGAAGTGACGAGTATTGACGACAGATAAAGGAGACTCGCTATGATGGTGCATTTTACTGTTTATGGCCCATTTGATAACGGCTGGGAGTTTAAGCGGCGCCTTGATGCCGTTCCGAGAAAAGGCGATGAGTTATCTGTGAAGTTGTGGATTAAGGGTGGGCCAGAGTGCGGCTTGTTGGCTTACTGCTCCGTTTTTGATGTGACGTGGCATCTCGGTAGTAGCGTTGATGGTGCTTATGTTGACGGCACTTATGCTCAGGTCTACGCAAAGCTACTAGACGACCCATCGGCAGAGCTTTCACACGCTAACTTTCGCAATCAGAAGTGACACAACTTACCGCCCCTAATGCTGGGGCATGAAAGGAACACCGTGAAGAAACGTACTCCCGTGCAGATCGTGAGGCTGTCCAAGGAACTTGACACCCATCAAAAGCTGCTTCAATGCCAACAGGCACGCGGCAAGGATGAACTAGGGCGGCGCATCCCGTTCTATGCCCTGATTGACGCGGCCTTGGAAACGTACCTTGACAAGTTGACGGCACCGCCGCCGAAGGAGTGACCCGTGCAATACGTCGCTTATTACCGCGTCTCAACTCAAAAGCAAGGCGTCTCAGGCCTGGGGCTGGAAGCCCAGCAGCGCGCGGTGACCGAATACGTCATCGGCAAGGGCGAGATCATCGCGCCGCCATTCGTGGAGATCGAATCCGGCCGCAAGTGCGACAGGCCCGAGCTTGCGAAGGCTCTCGCCCACGCCAAGCGTAACAAAGCCACGCTGATTGTCGCCAAGTTGGATAGGCTGGCGCGTGACACCCGCTTTGTCCTTGGCATTCTGGACGAGGGCGTGGAATTCGTCGCGGTGGATATGCCAAGTGCGAATCGATTTATGCTCACGATTATCGCGGCAATGGCCGAGTACGAGGCCCAACTAATCAGCCAGCGTACCAAGGCCGGGCTAGCCTCTCGCCGCGCCCGTGGGCTTCCCTTGGGCAATATCGCCAACCTTCAGCGCGGCAATTCTCCGGCCGCCGCCGACAATCGGCGATCCGCTGACGAGTTCGCCGAGCGTATGCGGCCCGTCGTGGACGAGCTTACCGCGTCCGGCGTCACTGGCGCTGCCCAACTTGCCGCTGAGCTTAACCGGCGCGGGTATAATGCTAGGGCTGGCGGGCAATGGCATACCACGAGCGCGGCGAGGTTGTTAATGAGGCTTAGTATCTCGCCTGTTTCTGCAATTGGTGTCGGCATTTCCAAATAGCCTTGAGCCAGATCTGGCGTACTCGCTCGCGAGTCACCTTGAAGATGCGGCCGACTTCTTCCAGCGTGTAGGCGTACCCGTCGTCGATGCCATGTAGCAGTTTAAGGACTTCCCTTTCTCGATAGGTCAGCGTTTCCATGAGGCGACGTAAGCCATCCATATCCTCATTACGCTGTGCAACATCGATCGCGCTTTCGCTTCGATCAAGTATCCGACCCGCAAGATGCCAGAATCGCCTGGGCTGCTGGCTTTGCCCGGTGTGCATCGGATCATCGAGCTTCTCCCCTCGAAACATCATCTTGTGGCTGTAGCTTTCGATGGTTCTTTGTGCCGTCCGTGGCTTGGTCACGATAATCTCCAATCCTTGCTTCCCGTATCCAGATGCAACCCCTCGGAAAGCCTGCTGGCGACCCTAGGATCAACGATCTGTGCGAGGTCGGCCAAAGAGACGTTTGAGGTTATGATCGTTGCTCTACGGTCGTTATAGCGGGCCTCGATCAGTCCGATGGTGGCCTCTTTGACGGCTTCGGTCGCACGGACGGCCGCCAGGTCGTCGATGATGACCAGCGGGGCCGTGTACCACTGCCGAAGTCGCACCTTGCCTATGTCTGACACCCTACAGGCATCCCCGAACACATGAGGCGGTACGAACACCATACACCCGCCCCACGGCCTGCCGACTTCCTGCCACTTGCGGCCGATGGCAAGGGCTATCGACGTTTTGCGCGAGCCGGTGCCGCCGACAAGGTAGAGCGACCACTTGTCCCGCGTCCAGAACGGTTCAAGCCGCCGGCGGAACTCCATCGGGTAGTCCTCCAGCCGCCACTTGCGGTACTGTAGCGGTATCCACGAGTCGTCACAGACCGGCGGAAGGGCTGGGGCTGTAGCCGGCTGGGTCGCTTGCTGCCGCGCCAACCCGACCACCAGATCGCCCAGCTTGTGAATCCGTTCTGCCTTGCTCACGCGAAGCCTCCTGCTGCGTTGCCATTGCTGCCAGTGTTGACCAGTGCGCGCACAGCCCGGCGATGGTCAGCGAGTCGCGCGGAGTGAACGCCTTCTTTGCCCAGAGACTTTTTGCCACCCGCACCAGATGCGAAGGGCTTGTCGTGTCGTACTGCTTGCGCCACTTGGCAAGCTGCACGAAATCGCCCTTCGACCACTTGTACGGCACGGGGAATGATGCGTCATAGGCCGCGCGGAAGGCGTCGGCGTGCAGATCGCCCTTCGGCTTGGCCGCTTCGACGGCGAACAGTTGCTTTGCCATTTATCGTCCTCTGTTGAATGGTGTTGGTACGAACTCTTCGATCACAATCGGCGGCGGTGCCACGCGGCCCTTGCGGAGACACGACCGGCACAAGCCGCTGCGCCCAGCCTTGCCGATGCAGCCTTCGGTCTTGCAGAAGTGCGGCTTTGTGGCGTGGCCGGTTTCGTCGTGGACGGCGTAGTCGGTCATTCGGACGATGCGGGTTGAGTGCGGGACGGTCATACGTCCATCTCCTTCCTTGCCGCTTCCGGCACGCCGACCTCGGGCCGCGTATCAAGGGCCAGCGCGGGCCACTGGAACGGGCTGATGACCACGTTGCACAGCGAGCATCTGACGTGGAAGCCGGGGCCTGGGATCGCCTCGATGCGCTGGTGCAGGTGGCCGCACGGCTTGGGTAGCGTCGTCGGTGCTGGTACTTCGATAAGCAGACCGGCTTTCATAACTTCCATGTCAGTCTCCTTCATCTTCCTCAAACTCGCCCGGCCGCTCGACCTGCACCGTTAGCACGGCATCCTCGCCGGTCTTTTGCCTCTGCGAGATGAAGTTGCCCCTGTGGGTGCGGTACAGTAGCCCGATGTCCATCGCCTTGCGTCGGCCGAGAAAGGCTGCGGCGATCTCGTCGGCAAACGCGGTCGGGGCCATGTAGACCTCACGGCCGCTGCGAGTCTTGATGGTCAGCGTGATCGCGCGGCCTCTGCGGATCGTCCAAACATGGCCGGTGGGCATTTTGATGACCGTCACGGCCGGTTCTGGCGTATCGTCGCTCTGTCTCGCCTGGGGCGGCCGAGTCTGGCTTCGTGGGGTGCTCATGCCTTGCCCCCTTCTGCCGCCGCGAGTGCGGCTTCGAGCATGAAGCACATAGCGTTTAGCATTGCGCTGGTGGCGTCAGAGGCTTGGATATAGTCGCTTGAGACGAACAGTTTCGCCGCCTTGCACGCCTCCACCAGCCCGTCGTGCGCGTTGACGCAGCGGCAGATGTGGTTGCCAAGGTCGCGGCACGGGTCGGTTCCGTCGCTGCGGTGCTTGGCAAGGTCCGCCTCGCCCATGAAGGCGTAGAGCCTCACGGACATGATCGGCATGTCGTCGGCGTTGCGAATCACGCCCCAGTCGTCGTACTTGCTTGGTCGATAGGTCAGCGGCGTCTGTGTGTGGCTCATACTTTCTCCTTTTGGTTCTGCTCGTTGGTTAATCCAAGCATCAGCGGCGCGTAGCCGGCGATGCGTCTGCGGGATGCACAATCCCCGGTTATGATGGTGCTGGTCATCTCGCC
>CAZWPN010000013.1:0-40345 GCA_964635275.1 uncultured Victivallales bacterium
ATGCCCTGTGCCAACGCGCGCCGACAGGAGACAACACCGGGAACCTAGCACATCATATTCCCTGCAACCAGAGCAAACCGGCATGTCCGACGATGGGGTGTCCTCTCCTCGTTATCCGTAATCGTCAGCCGGTTCCCGGTCTTGCCATGTGCCACCAAATCACTGTCCATTTACAATGGCCTGCTTTACAATGGAACCCAGATTGTCGTGATTTCAACAGGGATCAGTGCAATGGCAGCGCGAACAGCGGTGGCAATGAGCGGCGGCGTTGACAGTTCCGCATCGGCTGCCCTGCTTAAGGAGCAGGGGCACGATGTCTTCGGCCTCACGGCCAAGACGTGGCCGGAAGGATCGCGGTGCTGTTCCGACGAGGATATCCGGGATGCCCGACGCGTCGCGGCGGCCATCGGAATACCACACTACGTAGTGGACCTATCAGAAGCGTTTGACAGGGAGGTCGTTACATACTTCGTTGCGGAATATATCGGCGGGCGGACGCCCTCGCCTTGCGTTCGCTGCAATCGGTATGTCAAGTTTGGCGCGCTGATGGACAAGGCGCTGGCGCTCGGGGCGGAGCAGATGGCGACGGGACACTACGCGCGAATACGGCGCGACGACGATGGGCGGCTGCACTTGCTCATGGGAGTGGACTCAGCAAAGGATCAGTCGTATTTTCTCTTCGATCTGTCTCAGGAGCAGTTGGCCCGATCGCTGTTTCCCGTTGGCGGCATGCGCAAGGAAGCAGTCCGTGAGGTTGTACGGCGATCGGGGTTGCCAGTGCATGATCGGCCGGAGAGCCAGGATCTGTGTTTTGTTCAGGCTGGTGCGCATCACACGCTGATTGAACGCCGCCATCCGGAAGCACAGCGGTCTGGTGTGATTCGTGACGTGGATGGCCGGGAGCTGGGTGCACATGACGGGATCCACAGGTTCACCATTGGACAAAGGAAGGGACTGGGCATCGCGACGGGGGCGCCCCGGTATGTCGTGGCTCTGGAGGCGGAGACAAACACCGTGACCGTTGGCGAGAAACAGGCAGTCATGCATGCCGGCGTCCGCATATCGGGCATTCGCTGGACCGGCGGGCCTCCGGTTTGCGGCGCGTGCAGGGTGCAGGCGAAGATCCGCTATGCCCAGGAGGCGGCGGCAGCCACGCTGGAGCCGATCGCCGATGGCCTGGCGGACTTGCGTTTTGACGAACCACAATTCGCGGTGACGCCGGGACAGGCCGCCGTGTTTTACGTCGGTGACGAACTGATCGGCGGGGGATGGATCGAGTCAGCAGCAGCGGGAAAGCCGGGAGCATGAAGAAACTCAAAAGGGTCTATCTGGACTACAACGCCACAGCGCCATGTCGCCCAGAGGCTGTGGCGGCCCTCAGCGAGACCGCCTCCCGCATGTGGGGAAATCCGTCGAGCGCGCATTCAGAGGGGCGTTTGGCCAAGGCCGTTCTTGAGGATGCTCGCGAGGCGCTGGCCTCTGCGCTCGGCGCCCGTTCGAAGGAGGTGTTTTTCACCAGCGGCGGCACGGAGGCCAACAATCTCGTGATACACGGCGTGGTCGGCATGGCTGCCGTTGACAAGCCTCACATCGTGACTTCGGCCATAGAGCACCCGGCGGTGTTGAATGTCTGCCGCGGCCTGGAGGCACAGGGGGTGGACGTCTCCTTTGTGGGATGCGACCGCAAGGGCTGCGTGGACGCCCAAGCGGTGGCGTCCGCGATAAACGAACGTACGGTGCTGATCAGCCTCATGCATGCAAACAACGAGGTGGGAACAATCCAGCCGGTGCGTGCTGTAACCGAGATGGCGCACGCGCGGGACATCCTGGTGCACACCGATGCCGTGCAGAGTTTCGGAAAGATTCCGGTTATGGCCGATGCGTTGGGGGTGGATTTCCTGAGCGTCTCGGGACACAAGATCGGCGCGCCGAAGGGCGTGGGCGCCCTCTACGTTCGCGAGTCGGCGAAGGAGCGCTTGAGCGCTGTGTTCCTAGGCGGCCCCCAGGAGGGCTATAGGCGTCCCGGCACGGAGAACGTGCCGGGCATTGCTGCGTTCTCGGCGGCGGTTAAGTCGGCCATGGACGCAGTTGAAGCCGAGTCGGTGCGGTTGCGCATCCTGAGAGACCGGTTATTGAGCGGATTGCGGGCTGCGATTCCGTCCGTCGCACTGAACGGCGATCTGGAGAACGGACTGCCAAACACACTCAACGTCTCGTTCCCTGAGGTGGCCGGTGAGGACCTCATGATGGCACTCGACCTGGACGGGGTAGCGGTTTCAACAGGTTCAGCCTGCGCGGTTGGTGCGCGCAAACCTTCGCACGTTCTGAAGGCGATGCGCGTCGGCTCCGACCGGATGTGCGGGCCACTGCGATTCAGCCTGGGATACGGAACCAGCGGACAGGAAGTGGACCTGGCGTTGGAAACCGTGTTGCGGGTGATGGACCAGCTGCGCAAAGCAGGCAAAGTGTGTGCGTGTCATTGCCAATGCTGAAAAGGATGCTCTTGGGGGGGGGGTAGAATGCGTATTAGCGTGAACGGGGAAACGGCGGAAAAGCCGGAAGGGCTGACGTTGCAAGGCCTGCTTCAGGATCTGGGCGTAAACCAGACTCGTGTCGCAGTGGTGGTCAATGACGACGTGGTTCCATCGGAGCAGCGTGAAAACTGCCTTCTAAAAGACGGCGACCGGGTGGAGATTCTGACCTTTGCCGGCGGAGGGTGACACAGGCGGACGGAGCGAAGGCGCTCCAAGTCGCGTCTACGGTGTCGGCGCTGGTTGTACAGCCGGCGGCACCGGGGCTGGTTGCGCAGGCGGCGGCTCAGGCAGCATCACAGGGTCTGGTTGCGCAGGTGGCACAACAGATACGGTAGGCCCTGAGGCCGGGGAATCCTTGGCTTTCTGGATCTGTTGCAGCATCTCTTCGACGCGCGACAACCAGCGGCTCTTCGGGTTAGCGGCCATGAAATCTTCCAGAACCGCGCGGGCATCGTCCAGTTTTCCCAGGGTTTGCAGGCATCGCGCCTTGCCGAGCAGAGCCTGTGATGCCAGGTAATGCTTGGGATCGGCGGCCAGAAACTTGGCGAACGCGGCCAGTGCGGCTTCTGTTTCCCCACGCGCCTCCAGACAGTGGATCTTGCCCATCTCGGCGACACTTCGGAACTCGTGGGAGGGGAAACGGGAGAGGAAGTTGGCGTAGGTCTGCACCGACTTGTCGAAGAGCCCCTGATCGTACTGAACCTTGGCCAGGCGGAGCATGGCCAATGAGGCGGCAGGTGTGGAACCATACGAAGTTAAGATGTTCTCCAACTCCTGCGGTGCACGGGCTTTGGACAGGAGTTCCATGGCACTTGCCTTGCGAGCCTTGACATGGTTTGAATAGAGAAACGCCGGAATCCCGATGGCCAAAGCGATGGCCACGCCCAGAAGGGAGGGGATTCCGTACTGACGAAGTGTCTCCAGTGCCTCCGTGACTTGCTCTGCCTGTTGCGGTTCCTGGGTCTGCTTTGCGGCACCGGTCTTACTCGCGTTACTCATGTGAAGTCCTCTTGCAAGCACTGTTGCGGCGGCTCTTATGCCTGCCGGCGTGGCGGAAATCAAGTCCTTTTTGCCCCAGCCTGTCGATGTGGGGGAGAAAGCGGACGCCGGCCAGACATGGCGTCGCCGATAATCTTCTGGTTTTGCAGGGCATTGCGGCATACGATGCACCCGGGAGAATCAGCAGGGGAGGAGTTTGGCATGGCCACTAAGAGCAAGCTGAAACTGGGCGTAAACGTGGATCACGTTGCCACGCTGCGCCAGGTACGAGGCACCACATATCCCGATGTGCTTGAGGCCGCGTGGTTATGCGAGGCCGCCGGTGCGCACGGTATTACAGCCCATTTGAGGGAGGACCGCCGGCATATCCAGGACGACGACATCTTTCTGCTGCGGGCCGGGATCCTGACGCGGCTGAACATGGAAATGGCCAACGTACCGGAGATTGTCAAGATAGCACTGAACGTGGGGCCGGACGAAGTCTGTATTGTGCCGGAACGGCGGCGGGAACTGACCACGGAAGGCGGTTTGGATGTTGCCGGGCATCGCCGGACGCTGGCCGCAACCGTTGAGGCTTTGTTGGCGCGCGGCATCAGCGTCAGCCTGTTCATCGAGGCCGACCCAAAGCAGGTCCGGGCAGCGGCTGCGATCGGTGTCCCCTGCATAGAGCTGCACACCGGCACGTTCTGCGATTCTTCGGGCGCCGCGGCGCGGCGGGAAATGCAGCGGCTGATCGCTGCAGCGCGGCTGGGTCATTCGCTGGGGCTGCAGGTCAATGCCGGCCACGGGATCAACCTTGCCAACATAAGAACCATTCTGCGGATTCCGCATCTGGACACGCTCAATATTGGCCATAGCATTGTGAGCCGTGCGGTATACGTGGGAATGCGGCACGCCGTCAGGGAAATGTTGCTCGCGATGCAGCCGTAGCCAGGGAGTCATAACGTGCCGCAAGGCGGAGTCATCGGAATCGGGATTGATCTTGTCGAGAACGCGCGGATGGCCGCCGTACTGGAGAGGTGGGATCACCGTTTCAAGGACAAGGTGTTCCTCTCTGGCGAACAGGCCTACTGCGAGGGTGCGGCGGTGCCGGCGCACCACTATGCGGGACGATTCGCCGTCAAAGAGGCCATCTCAAAAGCGTTCGGGACGGGAGTGGGGCCGCACATCAACTGGCTCGATATCGAGGTTGTCCGCAACCCGGAATCCGGAGCGCCATCCGTCCGTCTGAGCCCGAGGGCCCGGCAACTGGCTGAAGCCCAGGGTGTTCGCGATATTCTGATCAGTCTTTCTCATACGCATCACTATGCCGTGGCCCAGGCCGTGCTGGTCGGAGATCGCGGATGAAAGCCGTTACCGTCAGCCAGATGCGGGAACTGGATCGCCGGACTATTGGGGAATTCGGTGTGCCAGGCCACGTCCTCATGGATCGCGCTGGTGAGGGTGTGGCCAGGGCGGTTCAGTGCCGTTTGCGCTCTCAGCCGATTGCCGACGCGCCAGTCCTGCTTGTGGCCGGAAAAGGCAACAACGGCGGCGATGCGTTCGCGGCGGCGCGTTACCTTCACCAGTGGGGCACCGCTGTGCGACTCTGGATTGCCGGCGATCCCGCAGAGCTGGGCGGCGATGCCCGTCACCACTGGGACCGGATGGTCGCGGAGGGAATTGCGCCGCTGGTTATGCGCGAGGAAAAGGACTGGACCGGAGTTCCGCCGCCTGCGCCGGGCACAATCGTTGTCGACGGGGTTCTCGGCACAGGAGTGAACGGCGAGGTCCGTGGTCTGGCAGCGGCGGCCATCGAGCGCATCGCGACTTGGTCCGGCCAAAGCCGGGTGGTCGCCATTGATCTGCCTTCGGGTCTCGACGCGGACACGGGACGGCCCTGCGGCAGAGCGGTTAAAGCCGATGTGACCGTCACCTTCGGACTTCCTAAGCGGGGGCTTTTGCTACCCGCCGCGTCCGACTATGTTGGTTGTCTTGAAGTTGTGGACATCGGCATCCCGGATGCGTTGACGCAAGGATTGACGTCCGATGTCGAACTGATCGCAAGCGCGGAGATTGGCCGGCATTTCACGCGCCGCGGACGGGATTCGCACAAGGGAACATTCGGCACGGTGGTGATTCTGGGCGGCGCGGCGGGCTTTGCGGGCGCAGCGGGCCTGGCGGCCCGTGCGGCATTGCGGTCGGGTGTCGGACTTGTGCAGGTGATCACTCCGCGTGGCATCGCCGGCGTGGTGGCCGCAATGGCACCGGAGGCCATGGTCCATGCGGCGCCGGAAACGGACTCAGGCGCGCTGGCCGATGACTGGAGCCTCACGCTGCGCGGCATGGTGAACCATGCCGACGCGGTGGTGGTCGGGCCCGGAATGACAACGGGCGAGCACAGCCGGAGGCTGGTTCACCGGCTGATGATGGAAGTCCGATGTCCGCTGTTGCTCGACGCGGATGCGCTGAATGTGATGGCCGGCAACATCGGACGGATTGGCGGATCGGGAGCGTCGCGCGTGATTACGCCGCACCCGGGCGAGATGGGGCGGCTGCTGGGGATGGCGGCCGCGGCAGTGCAGGCGGACCGATGGAATGCGGCGCAAGCGGCGGCGGAGCAGTTGAAAGCTGTCGTGGTTCTGAAGGGAGCGGGCACCCTGGTGGCCGCGGCTGGGAAGCCGCTTTGCGTCAACCTGACCGGCAATCCCGGTCTGGCATGCGGCGGTACGGGCGACGTCCTTTCCGGCCTGATGGGCGGAATGCTGGCGCAGGGCTTTGGCGCATGGGACGCTGCCCAGATCGCTGTCCACGTTCACGGGCTTGCCGGCGATCTGGCGGCATTGGCGAAGACGGAAGTAGCTATGACGGCCGGCGATGTGATTGAGGCCCTGCCGGCGGCTTTCCGGAGATTGGGCGTCCGATAGGGGGATGACAGGATGGCGGCGAGAAAGAAGGCAGTCGAACCGGAGAAGATCGTGACGGAGCCTATGGACAGGCCGGACGCCCTGCTGTGCGAGGTGGCGTGGGAAGTTTGTCAGCAGGTCGGCGGCATCTATACCGTGGTGCGCTCCAAGGTCCCATCGATGGGCCGGCGATGGGGGGACCGCTACTGCCTGATCGGTCCCTACAACGCAGAAACAGCCCATGTGGAATATGAAGAAGCGGCGCCGACCGGTCCTTTAGGCGATGCCGTGGAAGCCATGCGGCGCGATGGGTACGACGTGAAGTTCGGCCGATGGCTGGTGACGGGCCATCCGTACGCGATCCTTCTGAACACAGCCGGGGTCATGCCACGTCTGCAGAAGATCAAGTTCGCGGTGTGGGAGCATGAGCGGATCAGCCTTCTCAAGAACGACGCCCTTCTTGATCAGGTACTGGCGTTTGGCCACATGGTGGAGGCGTTCTTCCTGGCGTTGACAGCCACCGCCAGCCGCGGGCAGCGTCCGATCATCGGGCACTTCCACGAGTGGATGGCGGCCACGGCGATTGCGCCAATACGGCGTCAGGGTCTGCCGGTGGGCACAGTGTTCACGACGCATGCCACGCTCCTCGGCCGATTCCTTGCCATGAGCGACAGCTCATACTACGATCGGATCCCCCAGACAGACTGGAGTGCGGCGGCCAGGCGGTTCAACATGGAACCGGAGGTCATGCTCGAGCGGGCCGCGGCGCGCGCAGCCCACGTCTTCACTACTGTGAGCGAGATCACCGGGTACGAGTGCGAACATCTGCTCGGACGCAAGCCGGACCTTCTCCTGCCGAACGGCCTGAACATCGAGCGCTTCACGGCGCTGCACGAATTCCAGAATCTCCATCGCATATACAAGGAAAAGATCCACGAGTTCGTCACCGGTCATTTCTTTCCCAGCTACAGCTTTGACCTCGATCGCACTGTGTACGCCTTCACATCCGGCCGCTACGAGTATTCCAACAAGGGCTTCGACCTAACCATCGAGGCACTGGCCCGCCTCAACTGGCGTATGAAGCAGGCCCGGACGGATCGTACGATCGTCTTCTTTCTCATTACGCGCGCCGCCACGCAATCCATCACCGCCGACGTATTGCGCACCCGCGCGGTTCTCAACGAGATCCGCAACAACTGCGAGGCGATCCAGGGGCAGATCGGCGGCCGCCTGTTCTCGGCCGTCACGAGCAGCGAATGGCCGGACCTCAACTCGCTGGTGGATGAATACTGGCGGCTCAGGTTACGCAGGAATCTCCAAGCATGGAAGCGCCCGACGCTGCCTGCTGTCGTTACGCACGATCTTTCGTTCGCCCGGGAGGATGCTGTCCTGAACCAAATCAAGGCGTGCAAACTGTTCAACCACCAGGACGACCCGGTGAAGATTGTCTATCATCCGGACTTTATCGTGCCGGCGGATCCGCTTTTCGGGATGGACTACGACCAATTCGTCCGCGGCTGCCATCTGGGCATCTTCCCGAGCCTCTACGAGCCATGGGGGTATGCGCCGCTGGAGTGCCTGGTGCTGGGCGTTCCGACGGTGACCAGCGATATGGCCGGATTTGGAACCTATGTCCAGCGCAGTATGCCGGATCACGACGAAAGGGGCATCATGGTGGTCGGCCGCCGCCGCCAGGACTTTAGCCACGCCGCCGATGCGTTGGCGGACATGACGTTCCGATTTGTTCTGCAGGAGCGCCGGGAGCGGATCGCACAGCGCAACCGCGTCGAAAGCAGTTCGGAGCAGTTCGACTGGCAGAACCTGGGCCGCCACTATCACGAGGCCCACGGGATGGCGCTATCAAGGATGGCCGGCTCATGACCGGGCACAGTCACAACCTGCTGAGCATCCTCTACGAGGACGAGTGGCTTATCGCCTTTGACAAACCGTCCGGTTGGCTGGTTGCCCCTGATCGATGGGACAAGAGCGCAGAAAACCTGATAAGCCTGGTGCACGAACACTGGTCGCGGGACTGGCTCAACGCGCACCGGTTGGACCGGGAGACCAGCGGCGTATTGCTGTGCGCCAAGGATCCCGACACCCTGACGGCGACGTGCCTCATGTTTGAAGGGCGCGAATTGACCAAGGAATACGTGGCGCTGGTTACCGGACGGCCCTCGCCGGCCGAAGGCATCATCGAGAAGTCGCTTGCACCCGACTGGCGGAGACCCGGGCGCATGAAGGTGTCCGACGACGGCAAGTCGGCCAGCACGCGGTATGAAACAATCCGGCAGTGGCGAATGCACGCCATGCTGCGGGTCCGGCCGTTGACGGCTCGAACCCATCAGATCCGGGTGCATCTTGCCGACGCGGGTTGCCCGATTCTTGCCGACACCTTCTACGGCGGTGGGCGGGGACTGCTGCTGTCGTCCATCAAGCGCAAGTACAAGCCCGGCCGGGAGGCGGAACGTCCGCTCATCGACCAACTGGCGTTGCACGCGGAGAAGCTGGCATTCAAGCACCCGCGCACAGGCGCCGATGTCGTCATCCAGTCCCCCATGCGCCACGACTTCGAAGTGGCCATCAAGTACCTCAGCCGGTTCGCAGGTTGATGGCTGTGAGACACCCTCCTTCTTCCTCTCTTCTGTTCGCACAGTCACACCGCCACAGCCCAATCGATCCTCTTGACTTGCCGAAGATCTCGACGCAGACTCTGAACGAGCCCCAGCCAACAAGAAGAGGTATTCCGTACGATCAACTGGAAACCGCCCGTGAGTTTACGGCCTGCGAACGGATGAAACCATGAAGGCAAGACTGAGCAACAGCAAAGGGCAAGCTGGGGGTCGGGGGTTGTGGAGCGGTTGGCTGTGGACATCCAACTTGAGTTCCCCGGCGTTTCCGGGTTCTCTCCGCAGAATATGTGGTTCATGCGCCGATTCTATCTCGCGTGGACGGAAGAGGTTACAATTCTCTTACGGCCCGTTAGAGAATTGGAGGAGGGAATTCTCTCACACCTTGTGAGAGAATTGAAGTCGAACGATCCGCCTGATTGTCTGATGGCCTTGCCATGGGGCCAGAATACCATGCACAAGGAATTGTCGAACAAAGACGGGGAAAAGGTCCTGAGGTAATATTCGGCGAAAAGCTGTCAACCAATGTCACAATTCAGGAAGATGTGCCATTGGTTGATTGAGGGACGAAGATGAAGACAGACGTGATCGTGGCCCACCCGGCCCCCGTGGAAGAGGTGCCGTCCCAGGACTACACCGTTGCGATCAACGGGCAACGGGTCTTTGTCCATCAGGCGCGTGTGTCCGCGCAGCCTATCAATCAGGTGTGGCAGGGCTATCAGAGGCCGCTGGAGCAGACCGAGATGGCGGCATTCGCCACGTGGGACATGGCCGGTCCGGTCGAGGTGGAGGTGGTGAGCGCTCACCCGATCCGTGACGTAAAGGTGAGGCCTTATTCCCGGGGAATCAAGCCGTCCCAGGAGGGGCAGACTCTGCGGTTCACGTTGGACCGTCCGGGCCAAATCACCGTGGAAGTCAACGGCATGCGCAAAGCCTTGCACCTGTTCGCGAATCCGCCGGAGGCCGCCGCGCCGGATCCGAAGGACCCCAGCGTTCGCTACTTCGGGCCCGGCGTTCATTGCCCCGGTCTCATCCGGATGACCAGCGGCCAGACTGTCTACCTTGCGGGCGGCGCTGTGGTCTACGGAGCGATCATCGCCGAGAATGCCGAAGACATCGTCATTCGCGGTCGCGGAATCCTAGACGGCAGCAAGTACAGCCGTGGCGAAGTCTCCGCCCTGATCAATACGGTCGGCTGCAAACATGTTGTAATAGAAGGCATCATCCTGCGCGATCCGTGCGGATGGACACTGGTTCCGGTGGTCTGCCGGGACGTGCACATCCGGAACATCAAGCTGATCGGCTTGTGGCGTTACAACGCCGACGGCATTGATTTCGTCAACAGCCAGCACTGCAGCGTGGAGGACAGCTTTGTGCGTTCCTACGACGACTGCATTGTCTTCAAGGGGCTCAAAGGTTGGTCCGGATTTGCGTGCAACGGTGAGCCGATTGCCGACATCCAGACACGGCGTTGCGTTCTGTGGTGCGACTGGGGGCGAGCACTGGAGATCGGGGCCGAGACGGTGGCGAGCGAAGTCACCGACCTGCTTTTTGAGGATTGCGACATCATCCACAGCCTGGATGTCGCGATGGAAGTGCAGAACGGAGACCGGGCACATTGCCACAACCTGCTGTTCCAGAATATCAGGGTGGAACTCGATGATGACCAGACCCGGCCCGCCTATCAGAAACAGAAGGGGCAGGTGTACGACGAGACCGAGCGGCAAATCTCGCAGCTTGTTGTTCTGGTGATAGGCAAGAACATGTGGAGCCATGATGCGGTCCGCGGCCGCACGGATGACATCCGCTTCCAGGATATCGCTGTGACGGCATGGACCACGCCGGAATTGTATTTCGCCGGGCTCGATGCGGAGCATAGGGTGAAAGACATCTCAATAGAGAACCTGCGGATCAATGGGCGACATGTGCGCAGCCTGACCGACGCCCGGTTTACAGTCCTCCCGTTCGTGGATAGCCTGAGTCTAAAGTGAAAAAGACCACGATTCTTTGGCTGGCGTGCTTGTGGATAGGCACCTGTGCGGGCGCCGGAACGCTCGAGTCCAACGACATCCGGGTGCTGGCATTCTATACGAACTGCTTCGACTACATGTTCATGTCCGTGACCGGTGTAACCGAGGGCAAGCCGGTTCTGGGGTTCAACCATCTTGACGGCAGCACGGTCTTCGTTCGTGAAGGCGGCATGGTCGGCAGTCATTCGTTGTCCGGTTTCGCCCCGCACGCCGACCGGGTCTTCAACCGCAGCTTGAACGCCTGGCAGACCAAGCACGGGGGTACGGCAAGGCTGTCGAAGGCCGGAGAAGATGACGTGATTCTCGAGATAGGAAAGCCTCTGGCGAGGCCCGGTTTCCTGGTGCTGCTCGTGAAGTTGACGACCGGGGCTGCAGGCTACGCCCGCGCGGGTGACGCGGTGGCGTGGTCGGGCGAGCGTGCCCGGGTTGCCGCCATTGAGCCTGGCTCCGTCACGATCTCCTGCCCTGCCGGCACAGCGACACTGGGCTTCCCAACCCCCGAGGAACGGCAAGGTCTGATGGCCCTGTGGGAGACCCGCCGCCAGGAAGAGGACCGGCGTCGAAAGGAGGCCATTCAGGCGGTTGAGGCCGAACAGACGAGGGAGGCTATTGCCGGCGCCATGCGTTCAACGCCGGACAGAAGACTTGTGCAACTGACCTTCAATCCGCTGCGAATCGTGGAAGCCTTTCCAGGAGAACAGGTGGTGGCCTACGTATTTGGCCCGTCGGGCAAGCCGGGCGGCGGAATCTCGGTCAAGCCTCTTACGCTTAAGATTCCGATGCCGCGTTTCCATATCACGGAATACAGAGGAACCATCACCACCTATGCGCCATGATACCATGCAGGCCGATGGTTGTTTGGCTAGAGTGGTATCGTGCGTGGGCGACCAACACTCGTTCCTTGTCAACGGCATACGTGAGGCGCTCCGCGTTAGTGATGCGTCTTGACCGGAAACCAGTCAGGTCATGCCGCAGCGGTTCCGACTTGCCCGGTCCCTCAAACGGATCTCGCTCGATGGCCTTGATGAGGCGGACGATCCGAGCCGCGATCTTGCGGTCATTGTCAACCCAGCAGGTGAAGGCCTCCCGCTGCTATTTCCACATTGGAGGTGGCCTCATCACACACGATGGCGGAAATGCCGGCGTCCTGAAGTCTGATGCGCAGCAGATGCGCATCCTGCGCATTCATGAATGATGCCACTGTCTTCATCTTCATCTTCATCTTCATCTTCAGTAGGCGAACAACAAGGCTGAGCGGCAACACGTGCGCACCAGCCCCTTGTTCAATTCATTAACTGTTAACTCTTCGGGAAATACTCCGGCGATAAATCAAACAAATAGATTAACCAAATGGTACAATTCCATAGAATTGCGCCAAAACAGAAAGTGATAATAGCATTTTGCCACTGCGGCCGATATTCTGACAGTTTGGCAAGACCATGTGCGCATGCAAAAAGTATAAATACAATTAAACCGTCGAACCGGCGTGCCCCAAAACTGGTACCAGCCCACCAATCCGCCGCCGAGGCATTCAAATAGGTGATGCATAAGCAGGAAAGAAGAGTGCCACATAACAGACCGCTTGCCTTGTTCCAAAGGCCATGTTTAAGGATATGTAAAAGCACAGCGCCTGCGCCAAAAAGAAGAAATGGATGCCAATAAAAGAGACCATGACGCTTGCTAAATAATACCGACAGGATTCTTGGACATCGCAGATCGATGAATCCGCCACCTTGTGGCAGAGTCATCCAATTACCGAACATTATCTTCCAAAGAAACAGCTGGAGCAGGCAAACGCTTCCACCCAGAAGAATAAAGAGTATGCATCGCTTGATCCAGATGCCTTGTTCCACGCACGGATGCTGACGCTCGAGGGCGGCAATAAGGAACACGACAAGCAGGGGGAAGCCGAGAAGTGCATTCTGCGGACGCACGAGAAACACCAGCCCAAGCCAGAATGCGGCAATTCCGAACTGAAAAGGAGAGTGGTTGCCATCATATATGTTTATCAGGGCACGCAAATAGAATACGGCTGTAACAAAAGTGCTCGCGTGGGCCATGTACTGTTCGTTCAGGGTGTAGTTGAGAAAAAACGTTCCGGCAATAGCCACGAGCGATATGGGACCTGCGACGCGATAACCGAAACGCGCAGCCAGCAAATCATGAAACCGGCTTAATGCGAAGAAAAAGAGCAGGATAACTCCAATGGCGGCTGACACTTGATTGGGCCATGCAAATCCATCTAAGGCGACAGGGAACCCGCACCAACTCAACATATAGCTGATTAATTGTCCCAACAGAAAAAAGGGTGACAGCAGAATGGCGTGGCCGACAGACCAATAGTTTCTGAAATCTTTCGGCAGTATGGCTTGCTCTGCAGGTCGTTGTCTTTGCGTAGTCATTCCTTCCCGCCCAACAAGCGCGGGAGAATGGTTTTGGGCAATGTATCTTTCTAATAGATTCTGGAACTGAACATTGTGATGCAGGAGTAGGGCTGGCATGTAGACATAATGCCCGAAAGGGTCGCCGCGTGGCGGCAGTAGAGGATGACCGTACCCGATTCTAGCTTTTGCGGGAATCGAAGCAATCAAGAACACCAAGCTCAATGCGCATAGTATCCAGAGAACACGCTTCTGTATGCACTGATCATGCAACGCATGTTCAAGATAGCGCGGTTTGCTCTGGATTCTGGTCATTGATGCTATCCCTTTTGAACGTTCCGGCTCACTGGCGTCGAGCTCGTCAAGGCGAGGCGTACAGCGCGGCCGGTGGTTGGCCTTTCATAATTTGGGTATTCCTCGCGCGGCATGCCACACTCGATCGATCTCAACCGGTTCTTGTCCGGCTTTGATTTTTACACACCACGACACGGCCGGTGAATGGTCCCTCTGATTGTTGCGTCCTTGAACTCTGGGACGACACGACCTGATTCCTGGAACACCGAAAGACGTTCAACCGCCATGAATAGACTTCGGATGAATTTCGTTCCTGCTGCGGGATCGTCTTCGGCGATGTAGGCAACAATCTCTTTCAAGTCCAAGCGAGCGGCAGGCGACCAGGTTAGTTCGTGAGCCATTCAGCAAACTCCTCCCTAACACGGTAGTGTGGGATCCCTTTGCCTTCATCCAACTCCCGAAGTCCCTTGCGAATTCCGGCGACAGAATTAATGTGTTCTTGCATGTCCGCCCAAGAGGCTTCCTCTGGGAGGTCTTCCATTGTGTGAATCGCAATTTCTTTGACTGTCATGCTTTCAGTGTATCACTCCCACATTTGTCCGCAATTCATTCTTCGGCGCCCACCGCTCAGCGCTGAGGATCGGCGAGCTTGCGCGCCGTATCCTCGTGGACTTGGCTGGGGATTCTCGTCTGTCTACTCCACTCCCACCAGGCATTGATCATGTTGAACGAAACGTCTGCGTCCCACCCGTGAGCGGTCGTGTTTACGAGGAAGTCCTGTTTTGAGATGCCTTGGATAACGGAGGCGAGCCTCATTCGCTTGAGCCACTTCGGGTCGCCGAGTTTCTTCCAGTCCTTCTCCTGTGATATGTATTACGGCTGATTCATTTCTTCAATCAAACGCGGAAGCAATGTCACCCCTCGTGATGCCAGTGCCACATGTGCGATGCCCGTCTCGGTCGCGTTGGTTGAAAGCAGTTGAGGGAGCAGTCTGGCGAACTCAGATGATGTAGAAGGCGCATTTGCTTCTGCGGCGTACGATATGGTTGGCATCCACGCGGCGACCGACGACACGCAAGCACAAGGATTGTGATCATTCCCATATTCTTATCCCCAGTAGAGTAGAGCCCTTGTGCGACGGGGGTTATGTGCAGCCATTGCGCTGGCCGCACCCTATCCCGTCTTCCTCAAGCCCCCTCGTCAAACCGTACGGCGGGTTTTCCCCAGAACGGCTAGTGCGCGGTGCTCGCTCCGTGATGCCTCCCGGATCCTCGTGAGCCCAATAATTGCATGCCCAGCCATCGTCGACAGCAGAGTGGTGTAGCCCAGATCGAACGCCCGGCGTCATGATGGCGAGCTTGCGAGGCTATCATGCACGCCGTTGTTGGGATGTCTTCGATCGACTCTCCCTGACGGCAGCAAGGATGTCGGCTGTCGATGCTGCGGTCCTCAGCCCAGGCACGTCAAAGGGGGACCCGTCACGGGGCTTGGGCACCACGGCGAACGAGTCCCCGCCACGGCGACGGATGAGGACGGCTTCATCCTTCGACTGGTTCAGGACTTGCGCGAGATTCTGTCTTGCTTGGGAATAGGTATAGACTTTCATGATTACTCCAAAAGAACGATGTCCAATAGCTTGGCCACGCGCCTAATACCACCGTCAAGCGTGAGCAACGGGGCCTTCGTTTCCAGTGCACACTGGAGGAAGTAGGCGTCATAGGCGTAGATTCGGAAGTGCCCCGCCAGAAGCAGAGACGCGCGCGTGTTGATAGACACAAGTTCCACTGGCACGGCAGCCGCGGCATCCCAGGCTGCTCCAAGTTGATTGGGCGTCAGAAGCTTCCGGCGCACCAGCGACGACAACGCATTCCCGATCTCGTACGGCAGCACCGCCGGAGCAACAAGGTCATGACCGTCTGTTTTCTCGATCAACCATGCCTTTTCAGGTTCCTCGAGGCACACGGCAAGGAACGTGTTTGTGTCTGCCACAATCTTCATGCGTACAATTGTACGTCATGCCGCTGGCGTGTCAATACCTATCCCAACGCCACCATTGAGGGACCGCATCCGCGCGGGGTGAGAATCGCCTCGGATGGCTTGTTAATCGATCGTCATGCTCTTGAAACCTACACGACCAGCGTTCATCTCGCGTTGAAGTTCCTTTTCGAACTCAGCGCGCCCACCCCTTGACTGACCCGACGTCGAGTTCGGGGAAGATGGGTCTGCGGCGGAAGACTTCGCGTGCCTTGAAGGTTGCGAAGTACTGCAACCTGTCACGACGATGAGACAGACCATGATCGCATACGGGAAGACATACCCTTCAAAGGACGGCGTGCCCAGCAGTGGCTTCTCAAGACACCAGGGGCGCACATCCTGTCGCCAGATACCCGATCAGACCTCGTTGGTCAATCTGCCCGTGCCCGACGCAGACTTCAGGCCGTGCCGGGATCCACGTCTGTGGGGGTTGCGTGAGCGCTTGGTCGGGCAGTTCCTTTCCTGGGTTGTCGGCTGAATCGTGAGCGGATGAACACAACACATCCATTGAGCAGGATAAGCCACTGTGCCGGGCGTCTTGGCGGCACCGTTGCTCATGACGAAGACGTACAGCAGGCAGACAAGGGTTTCAATCTTCCCTCTCATCATCTCTTGCCCAACGTTGGCCGATGAGCAGGGAGGCCCCTTCGCTGTTGCCTTCACCCGCTTGTTCAATGTACTGTCTGACCTCTCATGCGGCGCCCCGCCAGCGAGTGGGCATCCTCCGGACAGAAGACCGGGTGGAAAGATGCACAATGGTCCGGCCCCGCATCCTATTTGTTTTTGAATGGGATACCGGGGTTTACCGATGAACGGACGCATTCTGGAAAAACTGCTGGGCCAAGCCGGGGACATCCCCTCCTCGCTCAGCGAGGTCCTGCACCGCCTGCTGCCGCAAGAGGCCATCCGCGTCTTTGCCCTGGCCGATCTCAGCCGCGAGCGTCGCTACGGCGAAACCTGGCTCGTGCTTACCGACACCCATCTCGTTATTGCCGTGCCGGAGATTCCCGCCGGACCGTCCGGCGGCTGGACAACGACAATCCTGAAAGTCCGGGACATAGAGAGCATCGAGACCTTTGACGGGCTGTCCAGTTGCTGGATGGCGCTCACCGGCCCGCAAGGCCGGATGCTGGCCACAGTGCAATACACGCGACGTCAAACGCGAGCCATAGGCAACCTTAAGTTCGCGACCGAGCAAACCCGTCAGCGGCTCACCGGCTCGGGCGGCGCCGCACTGGCCCGGAATCTCGACCCCGCCAAGGAATACCAGGAGGCCGTCCTGAAGGCCGTTTCAGAAGCACAGGCGTCGCTCCTGACCCCGAAAATGGGTGTCATGCTGCGACTGCTGTCCTACATGAAACCGCACCGCCGCATCGTCATGGTCGGCTTTGCCATGTCGATTCTGATGACCCTGGTGCGACTGCTCCCGCCCTACCTCACCCGCGTTCTGGTGGACGACATTCTGCGTCCCGTCGAGCAGGGCCGGCAAACCGCCGGACATGCCATGCACTGGCTCTGGATCACCATCGGCGGGCTGGCTCTCATCTTCGCGATGAGCGAACTGATGTCATTCATCCGCATGCGCACCATGGCAATCATGGGTGAGAAGATCGCGATGAAACTCCGGGACGACGTGTACAGCCACATGCAGCGGCTGAGCCTTTCGTTCTTCGGTTCGCGGCCCACGGGTTCGCTCGTCACCCGCGTCAGCTCCGACACCGACAGGCTCTGGGACTTCATCACGTTCGGCTTCATCGACATGGCTATGGCGGGATTCCAGATCCTCGGCGTGGCCATCGCCCTCCTGCTCCAGGACTGGTCCATGGCTCTGGCCGTGCTCGCCCCCCTTCCCATCATGATCGCGATGTTCTACCTGCACGGCGAACGGATGCAGATCCTCTTCCTGCGCATCTGGCGGAAGTGGTCGGCCATGACGGCGGTCCTCTCCGACGTCATTCCCGGCATCCGGGTGGTGAAGGCCTTCGCTCAGGAGGACCATGAGGTCAACCGGTTCAAACAGAAGAACCGCGCGGTGGAGGAAGAGGCGGAAATCCTGCACCGCGAGTGGACCCGTTTCTGGCCCCGGATCATGGTCCTGATGCACGCCTGCACGCTAATCGTCTGGATCATCGGCGCGCCGCGCGTTCTTCGCCACATGCAAACAGGGGGCGCCGAGGGAATGCCTCTGGGCGTGTTCCTCGCCTTCGTGGGCTATATGTGGATGTTCTGGGAACCGGTGCAACACCTTGGCATGATGAGCCGTGTCATCAACCGCGTCACCACGTCCGCCTCCCGGGTGTTCGAGGTTCTGGACACTGTGCCCGCCATTCAGAACAAGCCCGACGCCAAGCCGGCCGCCGACCTGCGCGGACACGTCGTTTTCGAGGATGTGACCTTCAGCTACGACGGAGTCCGCAACGTTCTGGCCAACGTCAGCTTCGACGTCGCACCGGGCGAGATGATCGGCCTCGTCGGACCTTCAGGCGGCGGAAAGACCACGCTCGTCAACCTGATCTGCCGCTTCTACGAGGTCAAGGATGGCGCGGTCCGGATTGACGGTAACGATGTCCGCGATCTGGAGATCGCCTCGCTGCGGAGGCAGATCGGCGTCGTTCTTCAGGAGCCCTACCTCTTCCACGGCACGATCGCCGAAAACATCGCCTACGGATCGGCCAACGCATCGCTGAAGGACATACTCGAGGCGGCACGGGCGGCCAACGCCCACGAATTCATCTGCGGGTTCACCGACGGGTACGAGACCATCGTCGGCGAGCGCGGCCAGACCCTGTCGGGCGGCGAACGCCAGCGCATCAGCATCGCCAGGGCTATCCTGCACAGCCCCCGCATCCTGATCCTGGACGAGGCCACGAGTTCGGTTGATACCGAGACGGAGAAGAAGATCCAGGAGGCCTTGCGGCGACTCGTAAGCGGACGCACCACTTTTGCCATCGCACACCGCCTGTCCACCCTGAGCGCCGCCAACCGCCTGTTCGTAATGGAGAGCGGGCGCCTGGTGGAGAACGGAACCCATGCCGAGCTGCTCGCCAAGCCGGACGGCGTCTACGCAAAACTGCATCGCACCCAGATGGAACTACACGCCACCATGGCCGTTTGAGGTCGAGTATGAACCTGCACGACAAACCGGATAGCACACCGATGCCCGAGCCGCAGGCCGTCGATCCGCGGGAAGACGGCGAAGGCCGCCTGGTGCTTCGCCACGCGGATGAGAAGGGCGAGGTCCGCGACGTTCCAGTCCAGGCCGTATGCTGCTTCCCTTGGTCCCGGCGGCGCGCCTTTGTAAGTCTGCGCGACGCAAAGGGCCGCGAGCTTCGGCTCATTGAGGACCTTGAGACGGTGCCGCCAGGCGTCCGCCGGTTGATCGAGTCGCACCTGGATCGCCGCCTGTTCATCCCGGCCCTTACCGCAGTCGAGTCAATCACGGCCCGGAACGAACTGTTCCTGTGGAAGGTCAAGACCGATGCGGGACCGCGCTCCTTCCTGACCTCACGCACCGAGCATCCCCGTTCCATGGGTGACGGCCGGGTTCTGATCAAGGACGTGGGAAACGACCTTTACCTGATCGAGGAGCCCGCCCTGCTCGACGCGCACAGCCAGCGTCTCTTGTGGATCTACCTGGACTAAAGCCGCATTACCTGTTCGCCCAAAATCCTCGTCTAGGCGCTTGCCGCCGGCGGGACCCATTGCGGACGGCCTTGCGGCCGCCAAAGAAGTCCTTCCTTCCATAGCCGAGAATCAGGGTCGCTGATTTTGTGTGTCGCTGATTTTGTGTTGAATCAAGCCATGGGTTGTGAGAAAGTTTTGCCACTAAAAATGGAGGATGGAGTATGGCCGCTCTCACTAATACGCCTGAAGTAAAACTCGGACTCGTCGGTGTCAGTCGTGACTGCTTTCCTGTCGAACTGGCCCGTCGACGCCTGGATGCGCTCGCCAAGGAATGCCGCAAACTGAAACTGAACGTCGTACCGTGCGCCACCATCGTTGAATCCGAGCACGATGCGCTGGTGGCCTTGGCGGAACTGGAGCAGGCCGACGCCAACGCCGCCGTGATCTATCTGGGCAACTTCGGTCCCGAGGCACCGACCACGATTCTGGCGGAGAAATTCGCCCGCCCGTTCATGCTTATCGGGGCGGCCGAAGAATCGCGCAAGGATCTCGTCAACGGGCGTGGCGATGCCTTCTGCGGCATGCTCAACGCCTCTCTGAACGCGGGGCTGCGCAACCTCCGCCCGTTCATCCCGCACATGCCAGTAGGCCTGCCAGACGAACTTGCCGTGCACATCGCCCATTTCGAGGATGTTGCCCGCGTGGCAATCGGTATCCGCAACCTCAAGGTGTTCTCCTTCGGCCCACGTCCGCAGGACTTCTTCGCCTGCAACGCGCCCATCAAACCCCTCTACGATCTCGGCGTCGAGGTCATGGAGAACTCGGAGCTGGATCTCTACCTCCTGCACCAGGACGCCGGCTCGCGCAAGAACGAGATCAATGCCATTGCTGCCGATATGGCCCGCGAACTCGGCGCCGGCAATGCCTACCCCGAGAAGCTCAAGCAACTGGCCCAGTTCGAGCTCACCCTGACAACGTTCTTCGAGCAGAACCTCGGGTCACGCCAGTTCGGCGTATTCGCCAACAAATGCTGGCCGGCATTCGAGCGCGCCTTCGGGTTCGTGCCGTGTTTCATCAACAGCCGCATGGCCACCAGAGGTATCCCCGTAGCCTGCGAAGTCGACATCTACGGCGCCGTCTCGGAGTATATGGCGCAACTGGCCTCGCAGCATCCGGTAACGATTCTCGACGTGAACAATACCGTTCCGG
Organism: uncultured Victivallales bacterium; assembly: GCA_964635275.1. Classification (GTDB taxonomy): domain Bacteria; phylum Verrucomicrobiota; class Kiritimatiellia; order UBA8416; family CAZWPN01; genus CAZWPN01. The sequence continues at coordinate 20,621 of CAZWPN010000013.1, forward strand.
GAGATATCAGGATCAAGGATCTTAAAGGCGCCGCCCGCGAGGATCTCTTCATGGGGTTCCACTGCGGCAACACGCCCAGTTGCTGCCTGTGCCAGGGGTGCAGCATGAAGTATCAGCTCATCATGAACCGCCTCATGGAGAAGCCCGGCGACAAGCCGAACATCACCTGCGGCACACTGGAGGGGACGCTCAAGCCGGGACCTGCCACCCTGTTCCGACTCCAGGCTAACCTCCGCAACGGGGGCCTGATGAGCTACGTGGCCGATGGCCATGTGCTCGATGCGGACCCTGCCTCGTTCGGAAGCATCGGCGTCATAGGCGTCAAGGACTTCGCCCGCTTCTACCGGTATGTCCTGCTGGGACGGCAGTTCCCGCACCATGTGGCCCTGGCTTTCAAGCGGGTCGGCAAGATCCTCTTCGATGCGGCGCAGATACTCGGCGTCAGCGACGTGCACGCACCACGCCCAGCCGCCCAGCCGTATCCGGAAGAGAATCCTTTTCTTGTGTAGATCTAAGCGTGCCAGCCGCCCACTCGGCGGCGGGAGAGGAATATATGGCCAAGCAGAAGTCGTATGCGCTGGGACTGGACTACGGCACCAACTCGTGCCGTTCAGTGATCGTGGATTTGCATGACGGCGAAGAGGTAGCCTCGCATGTCTTCGCCTATCCAAGCGGAAAGGACGGCATCCTTCTCGACCCGAAGGATCCGAATCTGGCACGTCAGAATCCTCAGGACTACCTGGACGGCATGAAAGAGGCCACCCGGGCCGCGTTGAAGCGAGCCCGCAAGGCGGACCGCCATTTCGACGCCGCCCGCATTATCGGGATCGGCGTGGACACTACTGGCAGCACTCCGCTGCCTGTGGACCGCAATGGAACGCCGCTCGCGCTGCTCCCGAAATTCCGGAAGAACCTCAATGCCATGGCATGGCTATGGAAGGACCACACCGGGTACGCCGAGGCGGCCGAGATAACGGAAAAAGCAGCCAAGCTGCGGCCGCAATACCTGGCCAAGTGCGGTGGAACCTATTCCTCTGAATGGTTCTGGAGCAAGGTCCTGCACTGCCGCCGTGTGGCGCCCGACGTCTTCCGCGCATCTCACAGCTTCGTCGAGTGCTGCGACTACCTGCCAGCGGTCCTGGCCGGCTCGCCTCAGCCCGAGTGCATCGTGCGCAGTGTCTGCGCTGCCGGCCACAAGGCCATGTACAGCGAGGAGTGGAACGGTCTGCCCGACAAGGCTTTCCTCGCAACGCTCGATCCGGCCCTGGCGGACTTGCATGGACGGCTCTACGGCAAGGCCGTGTCCTCCGACTACACCGCGGGGCGGCTCTGCGGGGAATGGGCGGCGCGACTCGGACTCGAAGCCGGAATCCCGATAGCCGTGGGCGCTTTCGATGCCCACATGGGCGCCGTGGGCGCGGGTATCCGCGAAGGCCGGCTGGTCAAGATCCTCGGCACCAGCACCTGCGACATGATGGTCATGCGCAACACCCGCAAACTAGCCGACATCCCCGGCGTTTGCGGTATTGTTGACGGCTCGATCCTGCCCGGCTACTACGGCATCGAGGCCGGCCAGTCCGCCGTGGGCGACATATTCCTCTGGTTCGTCAACCACATGGTCCCGGACCGCTACGGGCGGACTACCGACGAAAAGTTCACCGCGCTCGCGGCGGAAGCTGCGCGGCAGAAGCCTGGCGAGCACGGTCTGCTGGCGCTCGACTGGAACAACGGCAACCGCACAATCCTCGTGGACGTGCGCCTCACCGGGCTGCTGCTGGGTCAGACCCTGCACACCACGCCGGCCGAGATCTACCGCGCCTTGATAGAGGCCACGGCCTTCGGCGCGCTGACGATCATCGGACGAATCGAGGAATACGGCGTAGGCGTTCGCGAAATCATCAACTGCGGCGGCCTGGCCGTGAAGAATCCGCTCCTTATGCAGATCTATGCCGACGTGACCGGCCGGCCGATGAAGATCGCCGCCAGCGACCAGACCTGCGCAGTCGGCGCCGCCATCTTCGGCGCCGTCGCTGCCGGGCACAAGGCCGGCGGATTTGCGACCGTCCGGGAAGCCCAGGCGGCTGTCTGCCGCCTTCGCAAGACCGTGTACGAGCCGAACCGCGCCGCCCACAAGGTGTACAGGGAACTCTACAAACTCTACCGCGAACTCCACGACACCTTTGGAACGCCCAACGGGCCCGCGGCTCTGAGCCATGTGATGAAGGATCTCATCGCCATCAGGGAACGACAGAGAAGCGGCTGACCGCGTGGCGCGAGGTCTGTCAAACGGGAGCGTGATATGATGCTGGAAGAGCTGCGGGAGCAGGTTTGCGAGGCCAACCAGTTCCTGGAACGGTCCGGCCTTGTAAAGTTGACCTGGGGTAACGTCAGCGGGATAGACCGCCAGGCGGGGCAGATCGTGATCAAGCCCAGCGGCGTTCCCTACCAGCACCTGAAGCCTGCGCACTTGGTCGTGCTGGATCTCGACGGACGCGTGGTGGAAGGCACGCTCAACCCATCGTCCGACACGCCGACCCACTTGGTGCTCTACCGCGCATTTCCGGATATCGGCGGCGTGACCCATACTCACAGTACGCATGCAACCATCTTCGCCCAGGCCCAGCGCGAGATTCCCTGCTTTGGGACCACTCATGCCGACCATTTTCACGGGTCGGTGCCGGTAACGCGCCTGCTTAAGCCCGAGGAAGTGGCCAAGGACTACGAGGCCAACACCGGTCGGATCATTGTGGAAAGGGTCCTGAGCACGGAAGCCATGGAGGTCCCTGCCATGCTGGTCGCTGCGCACGGTCCATTCACATGGGGCCGAAACGCAGCAGATTCTGTTCGCAACAGCATCGCACTGGAAGCTGTCGCGGAAATGGCCGCCTCCACGCTGATACTCAACCCTCAGGCGACGTCAATCCCGTCCCACCTCATGGATCGGCACTATCAGCGCAAGCACGGTCCGGCGGCTACATACGGCCAGCGCGGATAGGTCGGATGGCGTAGCGTCCACTGGACTGCCGGCGGGGTCGGGTTGGAAACATGGTTGCAGGTGAGCGCTTGGCCGCTAGGCACCCAGCACCACCCGGACATCAACATCCTGCGCATGAGGCAAGACCGGAATCAGGTTGCCGGTAATGCGCCTCCCATCAACGTGCAACTCCTTCACTCCCTGGGAAGCCCCGGACGGGGCTTCGATGGAGATGTTGTACACACTGCCGCGGTAGGGACGCTTCACGGTAATCCTCCGCCACTCTGCGGGGAGTCTGGGATCCACGCGCAACCCGTCGAACTCCGGAGTAATCCCGGCAAACCCTTCAAATAGAACACGATAAACCCAGCATACCGTCCCGGTGTTCCAGCCCCCGCCCTTCCCGCCTGTTTCGCCGTACACCGGCGTGTTCGTATTGGAGCCAAACGTGTAGGGCTCTCCGACGTGCGCCGGCCACTTCTGGCTCAGATAGGCCGGCAGAAACTTGCGATACAAATCCAGCGCACGATCCGGGCGTCCGATCTTGCATTCCGCCAGTATAGCCCATGTCATCGCGTGATTCCAAATGCCGCCGTTATGGTGATCGCCCTGAGACATGCGGCTGATCACACCGATGCGCTGCTGGGGTTTGCTGTACGGTGGCGCCAATAACGGAATACCCACTGGGGTATCCATCAACTCCTGAACCGCCTCCATGCTGGTCCTGGCACGGTCTTCCGGCGCAATACCGGCCATGATAGCCCAAGCCTGCGGATTCAAGTATATCCGGCCCTCTTCTTCCTCATGGCCGCCTATCACACCACCGTCATCGTCAAAAGCCCGCAGGTACCAACGGCCATCCCAGCATTTCCCGTTGATCGTCGCCTCCAGCTCGCGCGCCTGCGCCAGAAAACGCTCGGAGTCCGACGTCCGCCCCGTGCGAGCGGCTATCTCATGCATTTCCATCAGGGTGATATGATAGAAGATGCCCAGCCAGACGCTGACACCGGCCTTGCTCGATCCTTGCAGACAGTCGTTCCAGTCGCCGCACTTGATAAGCGGCAAACCAAACCGACCGCTCTCGCGCCTAATGTAGTCTATCGCCTTCACGCAATGCTCGTACGCCGTCCCTTCGCCTCCGTCAAAGTACCGGTATTTCTGTTCAAGAATAGAGGTGTCCCCGGTCTCGCGGATGTACTTGCCGACCACCCAGGGAATCCACAGCGGGACATCGGAGTTGAGCGACTTATGGTATGGCGAGGCCAACTGGTCTACGTCGTGATTGGTGCTGCCATCCTGGTATTGGGCTTCGAAAATCAGCTTCATCCGCGCCTTGACACGATCCACGTCGAACGCGGCGAAGGCGCTCAGGTCCTGAGCCGTATCCCGCACGCCCACACGGTGATAATACCGCGTGTACATGCCGTAGCGATTCCAACCGTTGGCGAACGTTGTAATGTCACGGTCGGGCAGCTCGATGCGCATCCGCCCGAGGTATTCCCTCCACCATTCCTTCACTGAGGCGAGCGCTACGTCGGCCAGGGCGGGGGTTCCTAACCTGCCACGCATGCGCACCGCATCCTGACGGTCCCTGGCCATGCCCACCAGGACCACCAGGTCCGCGACGCCGCCCGGCGCCACGGTCACGTCCATCTGCAGCGCGCCGCAATGAGGAGGCCCTCGCTTCGACGAATTCCGGCACGCACCATCCTTCACCGCTGCGGCGCGGGTCATCGGATTGTCCTCTCCGACGAAGGCACGGTACACACCATCAAACCCCGAGGGGGCCGGACTCGACGCCATGAAGCCGATGTGATCCCAGGGCCGGTTGTACTCGGCATTAGTGCTCCGGAAGTCCAGGAACGGCCAGTGATGGCACACCCCGACGACCATCTCATTCTCGAAGAACACGTGATCGAAGTTTGAATCGTAATTGCGCAATCCAAAACTCCAGAGCGTCAGGGCAAACACCCGTAGACGCCGGGCACGGGCGCTGTTGTTCACCAACCGCACGCGCCACACTTCTGCGGCCTCATCGAGCGGAAGGAAGTAGGTTACGCTGCCGGCAATGTCGCTGGTCGTCGAGTTCAACCTCGTGTAGCCGAACCCATGCGTGCATTCCCAGTCGGCCGGCTGTTGCGGCGTGTCTGTGCCGTTGATAGTCCAGGCTTCGTCGCTCGCCTGATCGCGCACAAAGACCAGACGAGGGTTGTTGTCGTGAAGGAAGCTGTCGTTATAAGGACTCCGGCTGAAGGCCAGGCCGCTGCCCGTATGCGTGAAAACGGACTTCAGAAGATCGGTTGATATGTAGTTGCGCCAGGGCGTCTTGAGATCGCGCTTGGTAATGGAAAAATCTCTGCCATCATCCGAAAAACTCCAGAATTCCCCACGCAATGCCATAGACTTTCCTTTCAGACTTGTGGACGGGGAAGATAGCCAAAGGAGCGTGTCCTGGCAACCTTGTTCTATTCCGGGTCTGCATACATACGAATGCAGTGAATAAACGGCTGATCTGCATATATTTGCAGGCCTCTTGCCTGCAGACACTCCACTTTAACATGCTGTAATAGCCATGGTTATGAATTGTTCTTCAATATTATAGCGCTGTGGCACACCAACTGCTAGGTTGCAGTCTTTTGATCGTTAGAAGAGTGCCGATTAGGGTGGCGCGAACGGCCTGTGGGGCATACCGTAGCTCGCGACGTGCCAATATACCCCCACGCCGTTTCGTTTATGGGCTTCGCTGCGGAAAGGAGTCGGTTCATGTGTATGCTACGCTTCGGTAACAGATACCCATTCACTCCCACTGGGGCGATGCTGATCGTCTGCAACCTGCTGTTGTGTGCAGGCGTCGCGCGCGCGGATAAACTGCGAATAGAGAACGCTAAGGTGGCGCAGCGTGACGCGACGACGGCAACCGTCAGTTTCGATGTCACATGGGAGAACTCCTGGTACCACGGCGTCTTTCACGACGCGGCATGGGTGTTCTTCAAGGTCCGGGCCGACGAGAAGTCCGCGTGGCAGCACGTGCGACTGGCGGCAGACAAGGTGCTGAACCCGACGGGCTTCGGTTCGGCGAAAGAAGGAACGCAGCTATCGTTTGTCGTGCCGGACAGTGACGACGGGTTTACCGGCATGTTCGTGCGCCGGGCTGCTGATGGGGTTGGTCTGGTGATAGCGCGCCGCGTCACCGCCGTGTGCGACTTGAAGGCCATCCAAGGCATCACAGACATCGCCAAGGCGCAGATCCGCGGGTTCGGGGTCGAGATGATCTACGTTGCCGAGGGTCCCTTCTACCTCGGCAAGGGCAACGAGACGCCGTCCCAGTTCGCCGGCCTCGGCTTCGGCGGCATGGAACTGAACTGGTTCTACAAGTATGGCCGCAGCGATGGCCGCGACTATACCTCGTCGTTCCCGTATACCCGGTCGTGGCGCCACGTCCATTGGGGCGTGGGCTACACGTCGGACAACCTGCCGCCCTTCAAAGTGACGAACGCCGGCCCGATCCCGACCGGGAAACAGAAAGGCGCTTTGTGGGCCGTGGGGCTCAAGCCCGAGGATAAAGGAGAAATCCCGGCCGCATTTCCGAACGGGTACAACGCTTTCTACATCATGAAATACTGCTGGTTCACGGCAGGGCAGTATGCCGACTTCCTGAACACGCTGACCGAGGCGCAGGCTCATCCGCGCTACTATGCCAACGGGCACGGCCAGGCGATCAAGCGGTCCGGAACATCGCCGAACTACACCCACACGGCTTCGGACCCGGACGCGATGTGTCCATGGCTCTCCTGGCAGGACGGTGCCACGTATGCCGCCTGGGCCGGGCTACGGCCGACGACGGAACTTGAATACGAAAAGGCCAGCCGCGGCACAAAGATCCCGGTCCCGAACGATGCGGACAACATGTTCTGGGGCCTGATGGGCCAAGGCACTCGCATGTATGAACGCGAGGTTGCCGTGTCTGATGCTGTGGGACGGTCTTTCAAGGGGACCCATGGCCGCGGCACGCCGGAACTGCCCGCGGACTGGCCGGCCCAACCCGCGGACTTCCTGATGTCAGGCAAAATTCCCGGCATCATCTACCGCGGCGACTACTTCATGTACTCCGGATACATTCCCGGCTACCTGCTCACAGGCGGACGCACCGACATGGTTCTGGCCCGTTCGGACCGGTCCGGAAATCCCTATCCCGGCTGGCGGGCCGCCAGGACGGCGCCTAAGGGCGATACGGCTATGAAGCCGTTGGCCCGGACCCCGGAGCCCAAGACGACCACGATCGCCCGCATGAAGCAGCCCATGAAGCCTGATGGCGTTCTGGACGAGTGGGGCAGTCCCACGGTCGTCATCAACGACGCCTCCGTGATCTACCCGACCCTGCAGCGCACTCCTTCGATGCACACGACTGACCCCTGGCGCGGCCCGGCGGATTTGAGCGCCAAGGTCTACCTGGGCTGGGATGGCGAGGCGCTCTGCATCGCGGCGGAGGTGACCGACGACCGGCAGTTCAACACGCAGAAAGGTGAAAACCTTTTCGACGGCGACTGCATGCAGGTCGGGTTGGTCAACCCGAATGGCGACCAGTTTAACTTGGGTCTGGCGCTGACCGAGGAGGATGGCGTTCAATTCTCCCAGTGGGCGGGCAACGACTCGTTGCTGAAGACCGCCAAGTACGCCGTGGTGAGGGACGATGAAGCTCGGGTGACCCGCTACGAACTCCGCCTCCCGCTGGCCGACCTCGGCCTGACGCCCGGCGACGAGTGCAGCTATTACATGATGTTCTTTGATGACGACATCGGCAATGGCAGCCGCTATCGGGTTCAGTGGGCGCCGAACGTAACGGATCCCTTCAAGAGGGATCTGTTCCCGCGGTTGGTGTTGGCGGAGTAGAGGCAGGCTTCAGGAGTCAGGAATCAGGAGTCAGAGGAGTTGAATATGAGTCAAATACATAATGAAGACGTGCGTCGTGCGGGAGCGGCCATCATCGTCTCCTTTCTGTTGCTGGCCGCCTGTGTGGTGCGTGCCGATAGCCTCACAGTCGCCAACGCTACCCTGGTTCCCGCATCGGCCACCGAGAGTATCATCCAGTTCGATATCGGCTGGAACAACTCCTGGCGGGCGACGCAGACCGCGGATGGCGCCTCGTACGAGAACCGGGATGCCGCCTGGGTGTTTATCAAGTACCACCCGATCAAAGGGGACAACGCCCCGTGGCTCCACGCCACGTTGGCGAAGGACGGCCATCAGGCGCCGGCCGGAGCGACGATCGCTGTTGGAACAAGCGAGGCCAACGGCGCCGCGTTTGGCGCGGGAGTCTTCATTTACCGCAGCGCCGCCGGAGCGTCCGGCCCGAACGACTGGAAGGGCTTGAAGCTGCGCTGGACGCATGAATCCGGCGCGGTCAATACCAATACGGTCATTGAAGTTCAGGCCATCGAGATGGTCTATGTGCCGCAAGGCGCGTTCTGGGCCGGGGACGGATTGACGAACCGCTGCCGTTTCACCAAGACGCAGATTACTCAGGCCGATCCGACCAAGGACGGCGGGCGTCCTGTCAACACCGTTGCGCCGGAAGGCAACCCACTCTGGCCCAACGGGTTCAAGGGGTTTTACTGTATGAAGTACGAGATCTCGCATCGGGACTATCTGGTATTCACCAAGTCGGTTGGGTCGTTGGCGTTCGACTACAAGCCCTATCCCGACCGCAAGGAATTATTGGATCCGCCGGATGTGTTTGCGCCGCGCCCCTGGCTCTCATGGAACGATGGCGCAGCCTTTTCAGCGTGGGCCGGGCTGCGGCCCATGACGGAACTGGAGTACGAAAAGGCCTGCCGCGGCCCGCTCGCGCCCGTGGCGGGTGAGTACGCCTGGGGAACCACCAATCGGTTGCAGGCGGCTGTCGGCGGGGTCAGCACGGGGGCCGGTCGCGAACAGACCGGCGCGTCCTACTGGGGGATCCTGAATCTGAGCGGCGGCCTGTGGGACCGCGTGGTGACGATCGACAACGCCGCCGAACACCCGGTCGACAAGGGGCGTCAGTTCCGTGGCACACACGGCGCAGGCACGCCTGCCCTGCCGGCTGACTGGCCGGGCAAGGATGGCAACGGCTCAGGCTTCCGTGGTGGCGCAGCCGGTTTGGCGTCGGCGCACATGGGCGTTTCGGACCGCTATTCCGCGGCGTACGGGAACAACAGCCGGGGTGCCCGCAACGGCTTCCGGGCCGTGCGGTCGGCGCCGTGAGAACGGGGGCATGTCGGACAAGTCTGACTGGTCGGACAGTCTAAGGGAGAGCAGCAATGAGTAAACAAACGAACAACAGAACATGGCTGGCGCTGGCCGCCGTTCTGCTGGCCGCCGGCTTGGCGTGCGCTCAGGACGCGGCGAACTCGAAACCAGCGACGGACGAGAATGAGCCGGCGGATAAGCCGGAAGTGGTGATCGAGAAAGGGGACGTGCCCGTCGCGCCGAAATCAGCCGCCGTATTCCAGACGCAGAAGATCCTCGATGCCTTCGCCACGCCCGTTGTATGTTCCATCAGACGCTGGATGTTTTTCCAGAACGGAACCATCTCGCCGCGTGCCGAGAAGACCGCGACCTTGAAATTCGACGCCGCGTGGCCCGGAATCTTCCGCCACGACTTCAGCCACAACGCGGCCTGGATCTTTTTCAAGGTGCGGACCGAAGGGTCGTCAGAGTGGCAGCCCGTCAGGCTAGCGGCCGATAAAGTGATGAATCCGGCCGGCTACGGGTGCGAGGAATCTACGTCGCCAATCGACCTGATGGTGCCGAACGGCGCAGACGGTTTCACCGGCATGTTTCTCCGCCTGGCCGATCAGAGTCCGGAAACCGAGCTGAAGGCCAAGGGCATAACCGCCATCTGGGACTTCTCCGCCAACAAAGGCATCACGAAGGATACCAAGGTCGAGATCCGGGTCTTTGCGATCCGGATGATGTATATTACGAAAGGGCCTTACTGCCTGGGCTCGGGCGGCCGCGAGCGGTACGGGTTCTACCAGTACACGGACGAGAAACAGGACACGCTTCCGTTCAAGGTGACTGGTCCCGGCGCGATTCCGACCGGCAAGCAGCCGGGCCGGCTCTGGGCACGGGGCATGGAACCGGATGATGGCGGCGAAATTCCGGCGACATTCCCCAACGGCTACGCGGCCTTCTACTGCATGACCACGCCCCTGGAACACGGGGAATACGCTGCCTATTTGAATGCGCTCTCCCCCGAGGAACAGGAAAAGCGCTTCGTGGATGACCCGGCCGGGGCTAAGGATTACAAGGGAATGGTGTCCCGCATCGGAGAGGCGCCGAACTATGTCTTTGTGCAAGCTGGTTTTCGCAAAGGGGCCGGAATCTGGAATCTGTCTTATCTGGATGCCGCGCTGTACACGGCCTGGGCCGGGCTGCGGCCCATGACGGAACTTGAGTACGAGAAGGCGTTGCGGGGATTTCGCGACCCTCTGCCGGACGAAGCCGGTTATTCGTACTGGGGCATGAACTTCGGTGGCGGCATTTACAACAACCAGCCGCGGATGCGCATGGTGTCGGTTATTGACAATGAGGTCAGACGCACGTTCAAGGGAACGCACGGACTGGGCACACTGGCCCTGCCCGACGACTGGCCGAAGCAGAACGCCGTGGGCGTCACCACGCGCGGCGGATGGGGCGCAACGGATAGTTCGGGGTTCGCGGATATCTTTCGCACGTCGGATCGCCACCTCAGCGATTTCGACGCGGAACGTCGGGCCGGTTTCGGGTGGCGCGCGGTGCGCACGGCGCCGGTCGAGGCGGAATGGAACACGGCCCGCGGCGAAACGGCGGAGGCGCCGGCCAAGAGCGGGAAGTGACCCATGGACGGATCCGACCGATCTGTCGGATCCGCCTGATCAGCGGGGAAGAACGCCAATGAGCAGGAAACAGCACAACAGCAGAGGACCGGCACACCTGGCGCTGATTTTCAGCAGCTTGCTGCTGGCGGCTGGCGCGGCCTTCGCCGATGACGCGGTTGACCCCAAACACGTCATGGAGCCGCCGGAGGAAACAATCAAGGCGGAAGTGGTTGTCCAGGAGATTGCTGCCCCCGCGGCCAAAACCACGCCGGGCACGTTCCAGAAGCAGACGATCCAGGACATGAACAACCACGCCGTGGGGTTCGGAAATGGCAGCATCCTGCCCCGCGACGGGAAGACCGCCACCCTGAAGTTCGATATCTCATACAACGCCTTCCGCCAGGATCTCAGCCACAACGCCGTCTGGATCTTCTTCAAGGTTCGCCCGGAGGGCGGCGCCGAGTGGCAACACGTCCGGCTGTGGGCGGACAGGGTGATGAATCCAACCGGCTTCGGCTGCGCGGAGGCGAACTCACCCGTGGACTTGATGGTGCCGGCGGGCGAAGACGGATTCACCGGCATGTTCCTCCGCCTTGCCGATCAGCATCCGGGGCTCACGCTGGCGGCCAGCGGCGTCACTGCGGTCTGGGATTTCACGTCCTGCAAGGGGATCACAAAGGATACGAAGGTTGAGATGCGTGCCTTCGCCATCCGGATGATGTACATCCCCAAGGGGCCATATTGGTTGGGCTCTGGTGGCCGCGAGATGTTCGGGTTCCACCGGTATACCGACGGCAAGCAGGATGTCCTGCCGTTCAAGGTATCGAGCGCCAACGCCATTCCAACCGGGAAGAAGGACGGGTGCCTCTGGGCGCGCGGGTCAGAACCCGAGGATGGCGGCGAGATTCCGGCGACATTCCCCACCGGCTATAAGGCTTTCTATTGCATGGAGAACCCGGTGGACGGCATTCCCTATGCCGCGTACCTGAACACGCTGACCCAGGAGCAGGCGAACGAACGGTTCTTCGAAAAGGATCTGGTGACGCGCGCCGAAGTTGTTGGCTCAGGCACCACAGCCGGTTCCGGAACGAACTATGTCTACTCCGGTGGCAACCGAATGAAGGCCAATGGCATCTGGGGCCTGTCCTATTTGGATGGCGCGCTCTATTCCGCCTGGGCGGGGCTGCGGCCCATGACGGAATTCGAGTACGAGAAGGCGCTGCGCGGCTTTCGCGATCCGTTGCCGGATGAGGCGGGCTACTCCTGCTGGGGCATCAACTTCGGCGGCGGCATCTACAACGGCCAGCCGCGGATGCGTGTGGTGGCCGTCAACGCCGCGGCCGGTCGTAATTTCAGGGGAACCCACGGAACGGGGATACTGGAACTTCCCGCCGACTGGCCTAAGGAGGATGCCGTGGGCATCGTGACGCGCGGCGGCTGGGGCGCGCCCGGGGTCGGGTTTCAGGACACGTTCCGAACCTCGGATCGTCACATGAGCGATCCCGACGCGGAGCGGCGGGCCGGCTACGGTTGGCGCTGCGTGCGCACGGCGCCCATCGAAGCAGAGTGGAACACGGCCCGCAATGAGCAGCCTGAGGCGGCAGCGAAGAGCGGAAAGTGATTGTGGGTTGTCGGACAAGTCAGACTTGTCGGACAGGTCAGACCGGTCCGACAACCGATTTGAGGACAATGCTGAGCGAGCAAGGAGAAGACTGATGAAGCGAGTCATGGCAGTTGTTTTGCCCATCGTGGTTGCGTGCGGGGTGGTTGCCTCCTCCTGGGCCCAGACGCAGGCGCCGGTGCCCGCATCTTACGGCGAGGCGCGCAATGTGGATACGCCTATCCTGCGCATCCCGTTCCTGAACAAACCGCCCGAGGTCGACGGCGTCATGGCGCCGGGCGAATGGGACGATTCCTCCGCGCTGTCCGCGTTCTGGTACGACATGGATTTCGGCGTATTCGAGTTCATGGCGCCGCCTCAAACGCAACTCCAGCTCTATTCGGGATATGACAAGGAGAACATCTACTTCTGCTTTACCTCGCCGATCTATCCGGTGGACTCCTGGCTTAAGGCGCGTGGCCGTTTCCCGGATACGCTGATGCATCCCCTGTACGGTTCTCTGTTTGACGACCACACCGAGCTCGAAATCCGGCCGATCGAAGACCTGACGCGCGGATATAACCTCGGCCTGCTGCGCTGGGACGTCAACCCCATCGGCACGATCTGCGACTGGTACTGGTCCACGGACGGCGGCAGTGACTACCGCTACAACTCGGACGCGAAGATCCGCACGGTGGCAGACGGACGGCGCTGGGTGATCGAGTACAAGATCCCGCTTAAGTCGCTGCGCTACGGCAAGTACGACGCGAACGACGCCGATGGGCGGCCGCTGGTCTCGATCCCGCCCCGGGAAGGCTCGGCATGCCGGGTCTGGTTTGCCCGCGGCATCGGCGGCAACGGCCCGCTGTTCAACGCCTTTGACGCCCACGGCTGGAATACTACGAAGATGATGCTGGTGTTCGATCCGCAGTCCCCTGTCATCCAGATCAACGACGTCGGCCCGATCATGGACGGCATTCTCGACATGCAGATGACGGTAAAGAATCACAACACCCGGTCAGAGACAGTCCGGCTCGGCTTCCATATCGAGAACAAGGAGGGCTCGGTCTATTCGAGCTTCCAGTCCAAGGAGATCCCTAACGGGCTGCTGGAACTTCGGCCGGGCGAGACCCGCAAGCTGCGCCTGCGCCAGCAACTCCCGACCCTGACCACCGACGGCGACGTGCTCTGGTTCGACGTGCGCAGCGCGGGCCAGCCGGCCAAAACGATGTTCCTCACGCGCCTGATCAAGTTCCACACCATGGAAGGAGGCATGGCCCGCGGCAAGACGTTCCGCGAGCGACGCATTGACGCCATCGAGAAACTGCGCCCGGAGCGCATCCCGTACTTCGATCTGCGGGTCGACGTTTCGCCTTACACCAAACAACTGGCCGCCGTGGCGGACCGTGGCATCGTGGGCGTCAAGGAGGAGATCAAGACTGCCGTGGAAGCGCGGTTGATAGTCCGACGGACATCCGGTGAAGACCAGGAAGAGGTACACGAGTTCAAGGCGCCGTTCGTCGGCAACTTTGCCACCTTCCTGGGCGACGCCACAAACATCGTCGCGGGCGAGTCGTACGAAGTGACGGTGCTGGCCTTCGACGAGAACATGAAGATCGTTGGCGAGCAGACCGAGACGAAGCCGTTTATCAATCTCACCGCATCCAGCGACCAGAACACCCCGGTCAAGGGCGAGAAGTTCCAGATGTTTGCCTGGCAGAACAAGGAGATGGGGGTGCAGAACGGCCCGTCTGGCGATGGCGGCCGTCCAGCGCAACTGTACATGCCCAAAGGCGATGCCCTCCTGAGGTTCGACCGTTTCATGAAGACCCCCTGGCTCAACAATAAGATCGGACTCGAGGACCGCGTGTGGGAGCCGTTCACGCCGATCGCAGTCAACGACAAGGGATTCGACACGCTTAAGCACCGCTTCACGCTCGACGCTTCCGGCCTGCCAGCGCAAATCGATATCCGCCCCGATCCGCGCGAATTGCCGCTCGAACAGCGCGCCGCGAACGCCAAGGTGTCGGCGGAGACACTGCTGTCCATCGGCCGCGGCCCGCAGTTGCGCGCGCCGCTGCGCCTTGAGGCGGTCATCGCCGGCAAGCGCGTGCCGGCCCAGGTCGTGGCCCCGGCCAAGGCCGTGCGGACAGGGAAAAGCGAGATCGAATACGCGTCCACGCTGCGCATTGGCCCGCTCAGCGCCGAACTGCTGACGCGCTACGAGTGCGACGGCTCGATGCACGCCAAGCTGATCTACGGCTGCGATGCGCCGGCGAAGATCGACCGCCTCGAACTTGTGGGGGAGATCGCCGGCATCGTGGACCTGGCAGCCTCCCAGACCAGCAGCGACACCTATATCGGATCGGATCGCGGCGAATGCGGTCTTTCCAGGAAGCCAGGCGTGATCTGGGACAGCACGATGACCTCAATAGAACTGTTCTACAGCCGCTTCATTCCATGGTTCTGGTTCGGCAGCGCGGACCGCGGTTTTTCGTGGTACAGCACCGGAGACGAGGGGTGGATGCTGGACAAGGAAGGCTCCACCATGCAACTGGAACGCGAGAAGTCCGGCGATGTGACCTGGCGGGTGCAGTTCGTGAATCATCCGGTCGAGGTCAAGGGCCGGCGCGCGCTCGACTTCTCGATCCTGACCCATCCGGCCAAGCCCAAACCGGAGGACTACCGCCTCTATGCCTGGCAGTACCATGCCGGCGAGGAGTGGCAGAGCTTTCTGGAACTCTCGGGCGACGCCCAGTTCGAGGACCGGCCGGCCGTTTGGCTTAAAGGAGAGAATGCGCTGAAGTCGATGTGGCAGACGGCGTCCGGCGCGCCGACGAACATGCCCTACGAGAAATGTGCCGAGTGGCGCAAGGATAAGCCGCCGTATTTTCGTGTCGCGTTGGACAGCTTCAGCTTCGATCTGCCCGAACAAGACCGCCTCTTCGAGGACAAAGCGATCTTCTACCTGGAACGCCTTGTGCGGATTGGCCGGTGGACCGGCTGGTGGGTGGATTCGTTCTCGCCTCCCGCGCCGGCCATGAACGTGGCCATGGGCAATGCCTACTTCCGCGCGCCGGACACCGTCAGCTCCAACGAGCTGCCGTGGCAGGCGAAATTCCTGACCCCTAACATGCGCAACATGTACAAGCGCCTGGCCAAGGTGCATGCCGCGAACAATGTGCCGCAACGGCAGCACATGCGCAGCAACAACGGCGCGCGCATGCTCGAGTCATTCCTGTGGAACAGCGCCATGGTGAGACAGACCGGCGCCGAATTGAAGGCCTACGAAATTGACCTGATCACGGCATATCCCAACTCGCTCTACCGCACCCTGGCGATGAACTACTCCGGCCTCATCACTACCCTGGCGCCGCCATCGCCGTCGGTGGTGGCGTCCGGGGACAACCCGCGGTTCGACCGGCAGGTGCTGGGGCTCGCGCTGCTGCACGACTTCGGCGTCACGCGCGGCGGCTCGGTGAAAGGCGCCATCCCCCGGGTTTCCGGCGCGGCCCTGGAACACGAGGAGCAGGCCGTGCGGCTGCTGGGCCGTTTGACGGAGTTCGGGTTCTTTCAGGACCAGGGAATCGAGAAGATCCCCTTCTGGCGCAACGACGCGCAGGTCCGCATGGGCGACCAGCCCGGCGACGAATCCAAGGTGCGCATCACCGTGTACCGCCGGCCGCTGGACAACGGCAAAGGATACAAGGCGATCTTCGTAATCCTCAACGAGTCATCCGGCGACATCGAGATGCCGCTCGACATCCGCGATTCAAAGCGCATCCTAGGTGGACCGAACACGCAGAAGGGCCGCGATATTCTCGGGCGAGTGGCGGTGCCTGGCGTACTGCAGGCGACATGGAAAAACGTAGGCGGCAAAACAGCGGATGCGCAGGCACTGATGGATCTGGAGACGGGCACACTCGTCGCCCGCGCCGGGGACAAGGGTGAGAAGTACGGGCCGGTGTTCGTGCCGTATCACGACTATCGGATTCTGTATGGAGAGTGTGCACAGTGAGGGAGGCATCAGGAGTGCCTCGGCCTTCGACAAGCGAAGGCCCTACATTTCAGGAGACAACGAATATCATGAGCATCACAACACCACAGAATCGCAACATCTGGAGTCTGGCCGTGGCGGCGTTTGCCGCCGCAACGCTGCTTTCCACCGCTGCAGCGCGTGCCGACATAACGCTGACTAACCGGCTTGCCACGACGCCGAAGCACATCTTCACTATTGACGACACCGGGCTGCCTGCGCAACTGGAGATACGCACGATTGCCACCGATATGCCGCTGGCCTTACGGGCCAGCACGAACCGCCCTGCTGCGTTGCTGCGCCGCATAGGCCGCGGCCCGCAACTCGCGTCGCCGATACGTCTCGAGGCATTGGTCGACAAGGTGACGGCGGTCGCCAAACCCGATGCGCCGGCCGCGCTGCAAAAAACGGAAGAGGGCGTGGAGGCCACCGCGACATGGCAGGCTGGCGGTTTGAAAGGCCGCCTGCGTCTCGTTTACGCGGCTGGCGGATCCATGACAGGGCAAGTGACCTTCGACCCAAAAGGCGTTGATCTCGAAAGACTCGAGCTGGTGATGGAGTTCAGCGGTCCAGTCGACACCGCCATTGCCGGGAATCCGGTCGCGGCCGCCGACGGCAAGCCGCTCCCGCCGCAGTTCGGCAGTCTCGGCTCCGATCCGGGCATGCTCTGGTGCAACGGCGGCACCCCGGCCGGGGACGGCACCGCGTTGAAGGGGCGCATTCAGCATTTCTTCCTAGGCAACGGCGACCGCGGCTTCACCTGGCTGGCCGGTCCCGCCGACGGATTCGCAATCAACGACAAGGAGCCCTCGATGAGCGTTGAACGCAACCGCGAGGGCGTGACGACCTGGCGGATTGCCATGGTCAACGTGTCTCCGAAGTCCGGCGAGCGCACGGCGGCCTTCACGCTGCTGACGCATCCGGCCCGGACCCGCGCGGCCAACACACGCCGCGAGCAATGGCAGCCATGGGCCGACAAGCCCGCCGCTCCGGCGCTCGATGCCGCGGCCCGCATGCCCCTCAGCAACACGCTGGTGCGCGCCGACGCCGGTTCAGTGTATGAGGCTTTCGCCAACCGCGCCCTGCTGGTCGGGCCCGCCGGCGGCGACGCCCAGTCCGCGGCCGCCACCCTCGCGGACCGATACCCGATCGGGTTGTTCCGCTATCTCTGCGCCCCGCACACGGCGCTTGGCGCTCAGTTGCGGACGGACGCCGCCGTGCTCACCACGCCCGCCGCGTCACCGGCGCCCGACCGCATGGCGATGGGCCGCGCGCTGCTGCACGATATCGGCATGGACGTCTGTGGACTGGCGAATTCCGTCGCCTCGGCGCGTGTGGCGGGGGCGCTGGAATCGTTCGGCTACTTCAGCGACGACGGCCGGACCGAATTCCTGCCCTACTGGCGCACGACAGGCATCATCCGCTACGGCGAGGAATCGCAGGCCAAGGACGGCTTTGCTGTCGAGGTGGAAGATCCAACCGCGCGGACGCGTGTCTCCGCCTTCATCCGGCCGGACGGCGCAAAGCGCAAGGCGCTCTTCGTCATCGTCAACGAGGGAACCAACGAAGTTCGCGGGCAACTCTACGTCCAGCAGCCCACCTATGTCTTCGGAGGGTTCAACAGCTTGTATGTGGAGAACATCTATTCTCAGCTCGACTTTTCCCACATCCCAGCGGATAGTGACTGGGCTAGCGCCCGGGTGTTGATGACCGTGCCGTCCCTGATTTCCGGGAACACGCGAGCCAACCTGAAGAAGGGAATGAATCCGGCGCGTGTCGTGCCCCCGCTCATGGACCTGGAAAGCGGCGGCTACGTGCGCCTGGTTGATCACGGCGATCCTACCAAGAAATATGGACCGGCCTATGCGGTGAAGGAGTTTTTTGAGGTGTACGGCCCGATCCATGTGCCGCCGCGCGGTATGCGCCTGCTGTACGGCACGGGACTGGAACATGTTGAGTCTAGCCCTTAGGGTTGCTGACCGTAAGACGGCGGTCGTGCGGCCGCCACGGTTAATATCTGGTAAGAATAGGAGTGCTCCATGACTCGATCGGACGACGGATTCGCATCAACCGCAAGTCGCATGGTTGCTCTTGTCTGCAGCCTGATGTTGTGCGCGGGCGTGGCGCGGGCGGACAAACTGCGCATCGAGAACGCGAAGGTGGTGCCGCGGGACGACAAGAGCGCGACACTTTCGTTCGACATCACCTGGTCGGACTCCTGGCGCTGGGGAACCTTTCACGATGCGGCCTGGGTCTTCTTCAAGGTTCGACCCGAAGGCGCGCAGGAGTGGCAGCATGTCCGGCTGGCGGCGGACAAGGTGCTGAACCCCACAGGCTACGGCCAGGAAAAAGGCGGCCTGCCGCTGGAGTTTATGGTTCCGGACGGAGAAGATGGCTTCACCGGCATATTCCTCCGCCGCGTCACGCCCGGAAGCGGCCCGCTTGCCGCCAAGGGGGTCACGGTCTTGTGCGAAGCACAGCCACGCGACACTCAAATTCGGGGTTTCGGAGTGGAGATGGTGTACGTGCCCGAGGGGCCGTTTTTTGTGGGCCTGGGCGCGGAAGAGCCGTTTGCCGGCGGCGGCTACGGCTTTGGCGGCGCGGAACAGAACTGGCTGTACCAGTACACGCGCAATGACGGCAAGGATTTCGCAGCCTCATTCCTCTATTCGCGTACCGGGTATGTGAACGCATGGATTATCGGCGCCCCGGAAGACAAACTTCCGTCCTATCTGGTGAGCGGCGCCGGCCCGATACCGACCGGGCGCCAGAAGGGCAGTCTCTGGGCCACGGACATCAAGCCGGAGGACAAGGGCGAGATCCCGGCGGCATTTCCGAATGGCTACGCTGCTTTCTACTGCATGAAGTATCCGTGGATTACACAGGGGCAATATGCGGATTTCCTGAATACGTTGACTGCCGCACAGGCCAAACCGCGCTATTGGATCGAAGGGCATGGCATGGCCGTCAGCGGTGGCAGCGCTGTCAAGCGGGTAGGGACGGCTGTCCCAGCCGTCCGCGGCCGCCTCGGAGAGGCGTCCCTACCACCGCCGAACCACACCTATGCCGCCACGGATCCGGACGCGATGTGTCCGTGGATCTCCTGGAAGGATGCAATGACCTATGCAGCGTGGTCCGGATTGAGGCCCATGACGGAGTTGGAGTTCGAGAAGGTCGTGCGCGGGCCTGAGTTCGCGGCGCCGAATGACGCGACTCCTTCGTATTGGGGCGTAAACGGAATGCAGGCACTCCGTGTTTTCGAGCGCACGATATCCAT
>CAZWPN010000014.1:0-38868 GCA_964635275.1 uncultured Victivallales bacterium
CGGTTAGCTCAATTGGCAGAGCGCCAGCTTTACACGCTGGATGTCACAGGTTCGAGCCCTGTACCGCCCACCACTCCAAATCCGGCGCCGGTCGAAACGGCCGCCGCCGTTGCGGTCTTCAATCTCGCCCTCTACGGGATCGTGCACCATCGTGAGCGACCAACCGAACACCGACAACCGCCCGCCTCTTCCGTCTTCCCTCTGTGCCCTCTGCGCCTCTGTGAGAATCCTCTTCACCTGCATCCTGCATCCTGACCGACACCCCAGCCAAGGGTCTCCCCGGCAACCATTTGAGAGTCCGGCGGCTCGGACTAGGGCCGCATGGGTTGCTCACGCCGTCACAAATCTAACATATGCAAGATCGAGCGATTGAGAGGGAAGAGCGCCGGCTCTTCCGGAAGAAGGGACCAGTTTGCCTGTCCCCGTCCCCTCTGAATGGAGTTGACTGGATGTAGGGCTGTTGGTTAAGTGCCGGCATTAGCAGGCCGTTGAGAGCGGATCCGGTCGGAGGCTCGTACCATGTGACGGCCCGTGGCATTGAGCGGAGGACGATAGGGCCGTTAGAAGTGAAGACGTGATCGCGGTGCGCGGTGGTCGGCGCTGCCGAGGAAGGAAAAGTGCTTCCGCAGGCAGGTTCCGGCGGACGGATCCGCCCTGCCACGGCGTCCGCCATTCAGGAGGTTAACAATGCTGCGAGTATTTTCTCCCCATCCGGCGCGATCCTGGCAGTGCTTGGACGGCACATGGTCGCATCACTTTCCACAAAACGGCACAGCGCTCTCCGCTGACGGATGGCGCCATGGATGGCAAGTCGATGCTGAAGTGCCGGGCTGTTGGGACCCGGACGTGGGGCGGCTTCTGGAGTGGCGGGGGCAGGGAATTGCGCGCCGCTCGTTTGTGACTGACCGCCCGGGACCGGGGATTCTACGGTTCGGCGGAGTCGGCCACACGGCTAACGTATTCGTTGATGGCCGGCCTGTCACCACCCATCATGACGCGCATACTGCGTTCGAAGCCGTGGTGCCGCATCTGACCGCTGGCGAGCATGAAGTGCTGGTGCACGTGGACAGCGGGTTCGGTCCGGCATCCGGCCTCAACATCCCGAACGACTACTTTGTCTATGGCGGGCTTATCCGCCCGGTGGAACTGCATCTGCCACGCCGCGCCCCATGGCTCCGGCGGGTGGACGTCAATGCAACCTCACGCGCCGGCGGCGGCTGGCGCGTGGAGGCTATTGTGCATCTGGCCAACCCGGAAGATGCCGCGGTGAGCGCAGATCTCGCGGTACGGCTTTGCGGTGTCGAAGCGCATGCGGCCGTCCGGGTAGCGCCTGGCGGAAGCGCCGAGCGGCTAAGCCTTGATTTGCCGGCTACGGTGGCGTCATGGTCGCCGACCACGCCCGTACTGCACTGGATCGACGCCACCCTGGCCAATGCCGGCGGGGTGTATGACGGTTGGCGTGATCGGATAGGCCTGCGCGAGATCCGGTGCGACGGAGACCGCCTGCTGCTCAACGGCGAACCCGTCTTCCTCCGCGGGGTCAATCGTCACGAGGACCACGGCGAGCACGGCGGCGCGCTGCCGGTGCGTGCGATGCGGCGCGACATTGAACTCATCCGCCAACTGAACGCGAATGCGGTGCGCACGAGCCATTACCCTAACGACGAGCGCTTCCTTGACCTGTGCGACGAAGCGGGATTGCTCGTCTGGGAAGAAAACCACGCCCGCGGCCAGGCGCTGGACCAGATGCACCACCCGGCGTTCCGGCGGCAGGCGCTGGACAGTGTGCAAGAGATGGTCGAGCAGCATCGCAATCACCCCTCCATCATTCTCTGGGGCGTTATGAACGAGTGTGCCAGCGAGGCACCAGAGGGCCGCGACATGTACGCCGAACAGTTTGCGGCCATCCGCAAACGTGATCTGACGCGCCCCACGACCTACGCGAGTTGCCGGCATGGGAATGACATCTGTCAGGATCTGCCCGACGTATGCGGGTGGAACATCTACCCGCAGTGGTACCACAACGGCGATCCGGCCGCCGACCTAAACGGGCTGCTCGACCGGTATCGCGCCCCAATTGGTCGGAAACCAGTGATAGTGAGCGAAGTGGGTGCTGGCGGGATCCCTGGGCTGCGCGATCCGTTGCGGCGATCGAAGTGGTCGGAAGACGGCCAGGCCGAAGTTCTCGGACGACAGCTCGACGGCTTGCTTTGGCACCTGCGGATCTGCGGCTTGTTCATCTGGCAATTCTGCGATGTCCGTACAGACCTCGCATGGAACGCAATCGGGCGTCCCGGCGGGATCAACGACAAGGGTCTCGTAGACCGTTGGCGACGCCCTAAACTGGCATTCTCGACCGTCGCCGAGCGCTTCGCCCGTCACCGGGACGGCACCAGGTAACCCCCAGGAAATCCTGGAATGGTTGTGAGTATCTCGCCGAGGCATCGGGCCAATTCGGTCGGCAACACTGACTATCACCGCCACTCATGCCGTGGATACTTCCGCTGTAACTCCTTCTTCACCCGAGGATACGCGTCCTTCCAGAAAGACGTCAGGTCGTCGGTGATCTGGACGGGACGCGAACTCGGAGCCAGAATCCGCACCGCAACCCGCACGCGTCCCATTGCAATACGCGGCGATTCCATCACCCCGAAAAGTTCCTGAATGCGCATTGCGACGTATGGCGTGGCCTGAGCCTCGTAGACCACTTTCGGGTTCCGGCCATTCGTTAGCGTGAGACGTTCCGGCGCATGCCGGTCCAACACCACCTGTTGCGGTGGGGCTAGCCACCGGCGGAGCAACGGCCAAACCGGCCGCTCCTTGATTTCTTTGTAACTGAAGGCCCCGTGGCAGACATGCTCCAACAAATGGCGACGCTCGTCCGGTCCAAAGGCCGGCAAGCCCAGATCCGGGCAGGTCTTGTGAAGAAACTCCAGTCGCAGTACCCACTGCTCCACGGCGTGGTCCCACCCTTTCAGAACCAGGTTGCCTTTCATCACTTCCTGCGCCAGAAGCACCGCGGCTTCTTCTTCGGTCGCGTCGGTGATCCGTCCAGTCTCGATCATGAGGTCGCGAAACAGACGCTCCTCCCGCGCCACGACCCGCTTGGAAGCTGGGTCCAGTCCCACGGAGCGCCTTACAGACATGTCCTCCGCAAAAAGCTCATCGAGCCACTCCGTCCGGATGGCAGTTGCCTGCGATAGCCGCACGTCTATCTCGCCGCCGGACCGCTCGACCTCGTCAATGTCAGCAGCCACCAGCAGCGGGGCAGACCTTACAACGCTGTCCTGGGCCAGTGTGCCGCGCCGCCGATTGACCACGTCATAGCGGCGGCTGGCCGTGCTCGCCAAACGGGCCACCCTGTCGGAGTAGGCGGTGAGAATACACTTCGCCATAGCAGAAGGATCGGACGCCCCGTTTCCCGCCAGGCCATGTTCGCGCGTCAGAGCCAGAAACTGCCGATACACGGATTCCACTTTTCTGGCGGCGAACTCGGAAATGCCAACGCTGCGGCATCGCTCGCCGTCAAACCGTGCCGCCGCCGCATGCTTCCAGCATTGCATCAGGAAAAGCAGATCGGAGCCGGTCTCGTCCCCTACAGCCTTTTCGAGCGCGTCGCGAACGCTCCGGTTCTGGGCGGGAAGCAGAATGCTGCGTTCCTGCAAAAGCGCCGCAACCAGAGCCGCATCCTCGGAACAACCCATCGGCCCCGAGGCAAGCAACATGCGCGCATCCCGTGGATGCACAGGAAATGCGGCCAATTTCCGCCCAAAAGGGGTCACCTGCCCGCCGGTGCGGTCCAGTCCTCCAATCTCGGTCAGGAGCCGTGTGGCCCGTTCCAGATTGCCCGGCTCCGGGGCATCCAGCCATGGGAAGGCGGCCATGTCCTCCACTCCGCAGCATTTCAAGAGAAGCATGGTTTCGGCGAGGTCAACACACTTTATCTCCGGCGTCTCGGCGGCGGGACGCTGCGCGTGATCCCTCGCCGTCCAGAGCCGTATGCACAGGCCTGGGGCTGTGCGTCCCGCACGCCCCGCACGCTGTTCCGCCGAGGCCTGGCTGATCTTCTCAATGAGCAGGGTGTTGATTCCGCGGTGGGGATCGAACCGCGCCCGGCGGGCCAGTCCGCAATCCACAACGATCCGGATCCCGGGAATGGTCAGCGAGGTCTCCGCGACATTGGTCGCGACGACTATCTTGCGCCGGTCCGTGTCAGCCACCGCAGCGTCCTGTTGCTCGGGCGGCAGTTCGCCGTGCAGCGGAAACAGTAACGCCTTTCCGCCAGCCGGCGTCCGGCGGATGGCATCTATGGTCCGGCGAATCTCATAGGCGCCAGGCATGAAGATCAGAGCATCGCCTTCCGGCTGGTCCGCCATGGCCCTGTCCACCGCTGCGGCAGCGGCATCCCACACAGGTTCACGCTCCGCGTTGAGCGGGCGATCGAGGTAGGCCGTGTCCACGGGAAACATCCGTCCCCCGGCTTCGCGCACATCGCATGGCGCGAGGAATGACTCCAACCGGCGGGCTTCGAGCGTTGCCGACATCACGACGATCCGCAAGTCCGGCCGGGTCGTTCGCTGCGCCCTGAGCGCCAGGCCAAGCAGAATGTCCGTGTAAAGGTGCCGCTCATGGAATTCGTCGAAGACCAGGACGGACACATCCTCGATGCGGGAATCGTCCAGCATACGGCGCAGCGTGATGCCATCGGTCTCAAACCGGATACGGGTATCTTCCCCGCATCGCTTGTCGAACCTGACATGATACCCCACTTCGTCGCCAAGTGAAACGCCGCGCTCCCACGCCACACGTTTGGCCAGCATCCGCGCGGCCATACGGCGCGGTTGAAGCACGACAATGCGTCCATCGCCAAAGCGCCCGCTGTCCAGGAGAATCTGCGGAATCTGGGTGGATTTTCCGGACCCGGTTGGCGCCTGCACGATAAGGCGCCCCCTTGCGGCCAGCGCAGCGGGCAATGCATCGGCAATATCGCAGATCGGCAGGGATGCGGAGCGACGAGGATTCATGGCTCATTACCCCCACCGCCGGATGGATTCAATGCGGATTCGCTTCTGGTGACGCCAGAGTCCTTAACCCGTCGCAACCGGGACTTAAGTTCGGCGGATTCCTCGGCGCCAAGGGCCCGCCAGCGGCGGGTGCGGACACGGAACTCGACGCTGCCGGGCTGCATCACGAGACTGGTAACGTGCCGGCCGTCCGGCGAAAAAGCATGAACGCGTCCCTGCCGGCCGCAGACAATGAACGTGCCTCTCCTTTCGTCGAAGAACAGTCCATCCGACTGGGCATGAAGGGCGTCGTCCAGCGCTTTGTGCACCGGCCGGTCCCCGTGCCGCTCCTCTGCGTGGTGTGTTCGCCTCACATGCAGCCTTCCACCGCGCTCGAGCGACCTTGCAAACCGGCGCAACAGGTGCGGCACTTCAGTAAAAGCCGATTTCATAGCCCGCGCGCTGTCTGACGCGCCCCGCATGCCTTGGAGTCGTCCCTCAATGTTCGCCAGCGATGCGCGGACCTCGGTAACGGCCCGGCTCAATGTGGGTTGCCAGTCGGAAGCGAGCCGCTCCTCCCAAAGATCGGGAGGCTGCCCTCCGGTAAGCATATTGAACCGGATCTGGAGCTCCCCGCGTGTCCCGCGAGTTTCAACCGCCTGGAAGGTCACAGCCAACCGCTCCTCGGTACGATCACTGGAGGGGCTGACCGACTTGCGGAGCGGGTAGTAACCGGCTATCACCTGGCCAAGAATGGAGTAGGTGCGCGATCCGCGGCCGAAAGACGCCAGTTGCCGATAGCGGAGTTCATGTCCAGTCTGGATGCAGCTCAGGACAGCCGGCGGCCTGGCATACAGCTCGTCCACACGTTCGTCCTTCGCGTCGAGAAGCGCCTGGACGAACGCACACCACTCCGGAACTCCGGTTGATGAGTAGCCGCGAAAGACCATTCCGGAATCTGGCGGCGCCGCGTGTTCGCACCCGCCGGACTCGCAACGGAAGCAATAGACGCTTCCCTGGCGGTAGATGCTGACCTGCGCCTCGGCATCGGCCAGTTGCCCGTCGGCCTGCGTATCGAAAGGGGGGTCAAAAGCGAGTTCCCAGTTGCCATGCGTCCCCACCCGGAACTGCAAAGACAGAGGGAAAGACTCCCGCCGCGAAATCCGGGTTCCGAAGTGCTGAAGGCAGTGCTCCCGCACCAGCGTCCGGAGGGCATCACAGGCGGCCCTCTCCCGGCGCTGGGCCCGCGTGAGAGATCCTGCAGGCTGTGAATCCGGCGTCTCTGGCGCCTGCTCGGGGATCGCGTTCACTGTCAGAGCATTTCCGTGTGAAAGGTAATCAACACGTGCCGTGGGTCCGACCGCAGAAACTCACTGATCTCAGAAATGCGGTTCTGCACTATCTCGCTGTTGGCAGCGACCGTGGCGAACGCGAGGTCCGCGTAGTTCCACATGTCCTGCTTACCGACCTCCGCCACGCTGACGTTCATCTTGTTCAGCGCCCGGTCCTTCAGTCCGCGAAGCACACTGCGCTTGTCTTTCAGGGATCGCGCTTGCGGGATGCTGATGCTCGCCGTGACGACGCCTATGACCATGGGCACCTCCCGTCTATCGGGCAGAACGGAACGGTCTACGCCCGGTTCTCGGGAGACTCCGCCCCCCGCCAGGGCGCTGAGGACGATCCGGGCGTCTGGCGTGCGACGATGGCCCCAAGGCACGAGAGGCAGGCGGAGGATGCGCCAGCAAGGCGTCATCGGGCATGATGCAGGGGATACACTCGCCCGTCATTTTCTCTATTTCCGGGAGAATGAACGACTCGTTCTCGCAGGCGAACGATATTGCAATGCCAGCCGCGCCAGCCCGGCCGGTCCGGCCAATCCTGTGGACATAGTCCTGAGGTTCGTACGGCAGGTCAAAGTTGATGACGTGACTGACCCCCTCCACATGCAACCCGCGGCCAGCCACGTCCGTAGCCACCAGCACGCGGGTCTTCCCTGACCGGAATTCCTCCAGCACACTGATGCGCTTGTTTTGTGGCACGTCCCCGGAAAGCAGCGCACATGGGACGCCATGAGCACTGAGACGGTCCGCTATCCGCTCGGTATCGATCCGCCGGTTACCGAAGATGAGAACGCGTGAAAACTCAGGCCGCTGCAGAAGATTGTAGAGGAGCGTAAACTTGTCCTTGGAAGTCACCATGTAAACTTTTTCTTCGATTGAAACAGCCGAGACCTGCTCGGGCTCGACTTCGACAATCGTAGGCGACGGCATCCACTCCTCGGCCAGACGCATCACGTCGCTCGTCAGCGTCGCGCTGAAGATCATCGTCTGCCGCTCCGTCTTGGGCGGAGTTCCCCGTATGATCCGCCGGACATCCGGAATGAACCCCATGTCCAGCATCCGGTCTGCCTCGTCAATGACAAGCACTTCCACATGCTTCAGGTCGAGATCCCCACGCCCCTTAAAATCAAGCAACCGTCCAGGGGTAGCTACGACCACGTCAATAACCTGGGTCGCGAGGACCCTCTTCTGATGCTCGAAGTCGGCGCCGCCGAACAAACATAAAACGCGCAACCCGGCATGTTTCGCCAAGGAGTTGGCGTCTCGCTCAATCTGCAGCGCAAGCTCGCGCGTAGGCGCCAGAATCAGGCCGCGCGGCGATCCCGGCTTTGCAGGCCCCTTCCGCGGCGTTCGAAGGAACCGCGTGTACATCAGTATAAGAAAGGCGGCGGTCTTGCCGGTGCCGGTTTGCGCGCGACCGGCAATACTCCGCATCTCTCCGGCATAGACCAGAGTCCCGGCTTGAATAGGCATGCAATAACGGAACCCAAGTTCTTCCACCGCCCGCAGAATCTCGACCGGCAGAGAGAAATCCTGGAACCGGGCCTTCCCCGGCTCGGGCGGAACATCCATCAAGGGCGCGACCGTGGCAGCCAAAGTTTCCGACTTGCTCGCGGGCTGCGGCTTGCTCGCAGCGGAATGCGGCTTGTTCGCAGCGGAATGCGGCTTGGCAGCTTGATAAGGTTTGCCTGCGTGGTGCGACTCGATCGCAGGGACACCCCGGTCCCTGACTTCGGAACGGTGCTTTGGAAGGGTACGGGGGTGCTCTCGGCCAACCGCAGGAGCTACCTTGGGCTTGTCGGGCATCAGACGTCGTGCAATCCGTCGGCCCAAGTGTTTCAAATACCGGATCGGCAAGGCAATTATCTCTTCGAGAACTGGAAGCGCTTGCGGGCCCCAGGCTGACCGGGCTTATTGCGCTCCTTCATTCGGGAATCACGAGTCAGACACCCGCTGTTCTTCAGAACATCGCGAAACGACGCGTCGGCCTTGGTCAATGCGCGCGCCAAAGCGTGACGCACGGCTCCCGCCTGACCGGAAACACCTCCACCTGACAGAAAGGCTACAACGTCATAGCGCTCCTTGCAGTTGGTGAGCATCAAAGGCTGCATGATGAAGTTCCGCAGGGCATCGCTCACAAAGTAGGCGTTGATATCCCGCTTGTTGATCCGCCACTTGCCCGTTCCCGTCGCCAAAGTAACTCGGGCAACGGATGTCTTCCGCCTGCCGGTAGCACTAAATTTTGAGATTTTCTCGTCCACTTTCGATCTCCCTGCCCATCCTGTTAGGTAGCGTAGCCTTTAACGACATCAACCTTCACCGGTGTCTGGGCGGCGTGCGGATGCTCGCCACCCGCATACACCTTCAGCCGGCACATCATATCACGACTCAGATTGTTCTTGGGCAGCATGCCACGTACAGCCTGCGTGATCATACGGTCCGGATGCCGCTCCCGGAGATCACAAGCCCGCTCGCGTTTGAGACCGCTGTTGTATCCACTGTACCGCTCGTAGATCTTGTCCGTTTCCTTCCGACCCGTCAGCTTGACGGTTCCGGCGTTCACCACGATCACAAACCCCCCAGTGTCAACCTGAGGCGAGAATGTGGGCTTATTCTTCCCTCGCAGAATGTCGGCAATTCCTGTCGCCAGGCGTCCCAACGGCTTACCTGCTGCGTCCACTAGGAACCACTTCCGGTCAGCGCCGGGGTCCTTGGGCAAAAAACTCTTCATACTGACTCCCCTGTTCAATTGGAGCGGTAGAGGCTATCCGAAGCCTTCACCACTGTCAATAGCGAATTCCTGCTAATTAAGTAACACGTTCGAGATTCAGGGGGGCGGCGCCTGTCGCCGCCCGTGGACAGCCGCAAGGTACACCCCTACTCACCCGGGGGGGTACGCTAATTCCTCCATTAACGAATAGACGCCGGAACAGGATTCCTCGCCGTGCTTGTTTTCGCCGAACGGCGGAACCACCCACGCCTCTCATCCTTGCCCGGTTTCGGCTCCGCTGTCTCCGTCTCCCCGCCCCACCCCTTCGACGGCTGCTCCATATTCAGTGCCTTCGTGCGACGCGCCGTTTCCGCCGATATCTTGCCCAGATCGTCCAGAACATACGGAGTTATGAAGACCACAGTTTCCGTACGGCCAATGTTATCTGACGCACTCGAAAACAGGCGGCCCAAAATCGGAATCGCTCCCAAGAACGGAATCTTCGTCCGTGTCTGGCTGCTCTCGTCGCGCACCTGGCCGCCTAGTACGATGGTCTGCCGGTCCGCCACGGCAATTGACGCCGACAGCGTACGCTGACTCGACACCTTTCCTCCGCTCTGGGGTGCGCCAGTCAGGCCGGGCTCACTCATCGTCTGCTTGATATCCATCATCACCACATTGTTAGTGTTGATGTGCGGCTTGACGGTCAGCATCAACCCGACATCCTTCGTGGTGTAGTCGTCGTACGGATTGCCATGCTGGTCGTATTTCTTGCCGTTGTAGATGTAGATCTGATCCGTCGAGGTGATCTGGGCCTCCGTGTTGTCCTGAGTCATGATAACCGGCGTGGACAGCACCTTGCTTCGATTGTCCTTCGAGACCATCTGCAGCACCATGTCAACATTCAACCCGAAGATCGTAAAGTAGTAGGCCAGCCCGCCGGTCGTCGGAAAACTAACCGCTCCAGTTGCATCCACCGGCGTCAACTGCCCGCCGCCGCCGCGGCCCTGAAACGCCGCCAAAGGTTTGCGCGTTCCGTCCGGTCTCTGGTTGTACGCAATCAAGGATCGCTGTATCCAGTCCACGCCGGTCTGGAACTCGTCGCCGAGTTTGATTTCAACAATGGCGGCCTCGACAAGCACCTGCGAAAGCATCATGTCCATGTTCTTGATTATCTCGCCCAGCGCAGCCAGGTCGTTCTTGCTGGCCATGATGATCAGTGAGTTCGTCCGCTCGTCCGAAAGGATCTTTACGCTCTCCTTCGAGAGTTCGCCTATCTTCGACTTCCCCTCGCGAACCACCGCCGGTGTCAGCACAGGAAGCTCCCGCAGGGTCGTGCCGCGCCCTGGTTCCGTCGCCGTTCCGCCCGGGGCGGCACCGCCGGCCACACCCTTGACTTCGTCCTTCGATGCGGCGCCAATGAGATCGTTAAGCATCGAGGCGATCGCCTTGGCCGAGGCGAATTCGAGGCGAAAGACCCGGATTTCAACCTCCGGATCGGTAGCCACATCGAACACGGCGATGGCTTTCTCGAAGAACTTCATGTTCTCGGGCCGTGTGATGAGGATGAGCTGGCTGGTACGGTCGTCGGCGATGATCCGCACCGTGCCCTGAATGATGCCCCTCTCCGCCTGTTCTTCCGCGACATCCAGCGCCGCCGATGTCGCCGTTTCCGCGGGCCGAACCGGCCGTATCACGCCCTGAATCGGCGACACCGACGGAACAAACCCAGGCGCCCCAGTCGTGGCAGGCCGGGCAACCGTCGAGGGTTTTGCCATCTGCTTCTGCTGTTCGGAGATGATCTCATCGAGTTTCTTCTTAATCTCGCTGGCCTTGGTGTGCTGGATCTTGATGATATGCGGCTCTTCACGAATCTCGGCAGGCACATCAACCAGACGGATGAGTTGCACCATCTTCCGGATATTGTCCGCAGTCTCCGTCACCAGCACGGTGTTGTTCCTGTCGAAGTTCTGCACCACCGCGTAGGGGTGCTTCAGGTGCGAGATGATCTTGTTAGCCTCGGTGAAGTCAATGTGGTCCAGCGTGATCAACTGGCTGACCAGTTCGGTGTCGGCAGACCCGCTGCCGTTGGTCGAAGGCTCGGGAAGAATCTCCCTGATATCCAGGCTCTCCTGGCGTGCCGCGCCGATCCGGATCACCTTGACGAACTTCTCGCCCGACCGGATCAGCCCGATACCGTTCATAGCCAGCATCGTCTCCACCGCCATCAGCCAATCCTCGCGGGTCAGATCATCGCGGCTGCTCCTGAGGGTGATCGTGACCGCCGGCGCATCCGGCGCCACCAGTGGGATGCGACCCGTGACCTTGGAGTATTCCTCCATAATCATGTCGCGCGTCACGCCCTGCCACTTCAGTTTGTAGACCGTCGGCGCCGCCGTCGCGGCGCCATCCGCGGCGCGGATAACACCCCCAGGCGCCACATCCTGAGCCAACAGACTGTTGAGCGTGGCGAGAATGAATCCGCCAAGGAGAAAGCCCGCCGCCATCGATCGCAAACCAACTCTATTAGATGTAATCCTCATTTTCGTTCCTCTCTGCGACCCGCCGTTGAAAGCGGGGGAATACGCTTGTCGGATCTTCCAGCCATGCCGGGGCCGCTCTTTCTAATGACAGGCGCATCCTTCACATACGTGCATGACAGCGTAAAGCCGCCCTGCAGAAGGTCGCGCTTGCCTGTCTTGATTCGAAGCTGCCGCACGTCAAACATGACGCCTTCAGACTGCAGATCAAACAGGAATCTGACCAATGCGTCGAGCGTTCCCTCCCATTCAGAACACTCGATAACCATGCGGTGCACATCTCCCTGCAACTCCTCGGGGTTGGCCCGGCGACGCATGATGGAAAGCCCGTTCTTGGCGGCAATCCGATCCATGACGGAAAGCCAGTGCACATCCATGTTCTGTTCCGCAGGAAACCTCGCCATCAGGCCCTTAAGCGCGTCTTGCTCCCGCTCCCAGCGGCCGCGCTGTTCGTTGAGCGCACGATAAGTCTGGATTTCGAGATTCACCTGCTCTTGCCGATGTCGGATTTCGCCAAGCTGAGCCGCCCTGGGACGCCCGACAAGAATCGTTGCACCGAATAGCACGATGGCACCTGCCAGAATACCAAGCATCATTTCCCGTGAAGAAACGTTCATAACGCTCCTCCCGGCAGCTTCAGTTCCATCTCGAACGTGTATACCTGCTTACCTTTGCGCAGCTCTACATTCGGCCCCTTCAGGGATGTATCCGTAAAGACGCCCGACGCATCCAACGCCGTCTTGAAGTTGTATACAAGCCCTGAATCCTCGGCATCGCCCGTGAAACGCGTGGATTCCGCCTTCTTAAAACTGAACGAGGTAAGATCCACCCCCTGCGGTTGGCCGACGCATATCGCCCGCAGACATTCAAGAACGGAGTTGGAGACGCTCATGTACTTCTGAACCAGGGCAACACGTGACTGAATGGCGCGAACCTCCACTGCAGGCGCCTTGAGCTGGTCCCGCATCCCCTCGAGCGACGCCAAACGTTGCTGCTGGAAGAAATAGTAGCCGGCAAATCCCCCCACCGCCGCGACCCAGAACCCTGCCACGAAGAGCGCCGCCGCCGCCATACGGCGCCGCGATACCCGCAGGCGGTCCATCAGACGGTGCGCCGGCGGCGTCAGGTCAATGCACCCGATATTGAAGAGCCGGTCGGCCATCCGCCGTGCCAACCCTTCCGAGGCCGGCGGCAGAGACTCGACAGACCGGGTCTCCCAGCGAACGCCGTACTCAGTGGTGAAAGCCTCGGCGAGCGATCCAGCCGAATCCCCAAACCCGATCACCAATCCGCCCTGCAGCTGGGCGGCGCCATACTCTACCTCGGCCGTCATCAAGGCATAACCGATTTCGCCAGCCATGTGAGCCTGCAATTCCTCAGGTGTCGCCCCGCTACCCTCGATGGTATGGAAGAGAACGGGGCTCCCACCCTCGAAGACGATCAGCTCCGGATCGCCTTCCTCCAGAAGCGCGATCAGCCACCGCCCCTCGGCCGGGATCAATTGCTCATCCTTCAGCACACGCAGCCTACCCAGCAGCGCTGCGTCCAGACACGCCGGCTCGATCCCAGCCTCAGCAAACGACTGGTAGCAGGCGCCGGCCACTTCCTGCCGCGTGGCCGCCACCAAGACGCGCGTGGCACCTTCTCTTCTGGCCATCACCTCGTGCGAGATCACCATCGACTCAACTGGAAATGGCGACAGTTTCTCCATCTGGAGCTGGATCATTCCGGCGAGCTCATCTTCGGAATCCGTCGGCAGGTCGAGGATGCGAATCAACACCTTATCCGTCGGCAGTCCCGCTGCAATCCAACCTCTAAGGCGCGCCGCCGTCTCTTTCATCGCCGCCGGCACAAGCGGACCCGGCACGCCGTCTTCGGCTGTAGCCGGCGGCTCGGCAGCAAACTCAACCGGCACGCGCTCATGGCCGGTGACCACGCCAGCGCCCGGCCTGACGGCGCGAATCGTGGTCCATTCCAATTCATCCACTCGCCGTATCAACCCGGTTGTAACTTGCTTGGCCATCCTCAGTCCTCTTCCGTCCAGCGCCTGATCTTCATTTTCATCAACCGGCCGGTTCCCAGGAACTCCGCAATGCACGACACTTTACGCCGAACCCCGCCAACTTCGCCCACCATGGTCACCCGGCAAAGGGTGGACTGATCGGTCGTTACGTACGCCCGCAGCTCCGTATCCAGATCCGGAACCCGGGAGAACAGGTCCTCCACGCTCTGAAAAGGCTTGTTCTCCTGCTTTCCTTTTTCATCCACCCAACCTTCGCGATCGGTTACGATTGCCGCCACCAACAGGTCATCCAGCCCCGGAAGGGTCGCCAGCACCCGCTCGGACGCCGTGTTGATATCCACCTTGCCGCCGCTGTTGCCGTACGTCGTCAGAAGGTCCTCAATGCCGGCAACAGCAATAGCCGTGCCATCGTCATTGGTTCCCATAACGCCCCCGAATAGTATGGCCCTATTGAACCCCTTTACAAGCAGAAGTTCCTCCACCGTATCCAGCAGCCCGTTCTTGGCCTGGTAGGGTGGGCGCAAGGTGGCGTAGTAATCGTCCGTCTCGGCGCCATGTTCGCGCACGGAACTGGGCTTCTCGGCGTCCGTCCAGTCCAGAAAGCATTCCACCAGCGGTCCCCACGCATCCTCCGGCACTCCGCCAACCTCAAAAATGCGGCACCACTCTTCCTCCAGCCTCTCTTCGGGTGCCCTCGTGTTGTCGCCGGTCCCGGGAACGAGGATGTTGATGTTCCGGCGAGCCGGTTCCGGCACAATGTCCAAAGTCAAGGTCCCCTCGCCGATTTCAATCGCCAGCCCCCGAACCGCGCCCTTCTGGAGTTGTTTGGCTGTATCGTGCCAGCGATCGTCGGGATCGGGCTCATCTCCTTCCTTGATCTCGGTCCGCTTGGTCATGAGCATCTTGACGACCTCCGTTCCGGACCGCGCCAACCCATCCGCCTTGGCACGCTTGCGATAGTAGGAGGTGATCCGCGCCTCCATATGCGACTCGAAAGCAAACGACCCGATCAGCATGGAAAGAAGAGCTATCACCCATATCGCCACAATCAGGGCGGAGCCGCCGACCCGATCGCCGCCGCGTCTTTGCCGTTTCACTGCCATGACAATGCCGCCACCGGGATTTCGATCACCCGTTTGACTTCCACCGGATCCTCGCCTTCTTCCAAAGGTTGAAGATACAGGGTCAACTCGACCACGGTGGGAATGCGGTTGGTATCCTCCCACTCGTCGAGCCATTCGACTCCATTCCCCGTCTGCTGGTAGGACACCCGGCAGTCCATGCCCACCACGCGCCGCGAGAGAAAAACGCGCTCCGCGTCTTCTTCAGGGTCAAAGTCCTCAGCCTGTCCGTGAAGCCGCCAGTACCGGACCGCAATGCCCTCCCGTCCCTTGTCGTCCTCCTCGATGCCGACCTCGACACGGTGCGGGCTGCCTGCATAAGGACAGTCCTTGCCAACAAACGCCGATCCCATTTTAACCCAACTGATGACGTCGGCGGGATAGCGCCCCGACTCGTCCGTCTTCAAGAAACCGTACTGCGGGGCAGCACCCGAACGGGGTCCGGCTTCGGGGTAGTGGGCAGACCGCAGCGCCATGGCCAGTTGATCCATAACAAAATCACCGTGGTGCAGGCTGTCGGCCAATTCACTGCCGCGCCTCCATGCCGAGGTTGCCGCGGAGAATCCGAAATACGTAACCGCGCTGACCGCGGCGAGGATGGCAACAGCCAGCAGCATCTCCAGAAGGGTAAACCCGCGGCGCATATTCACTTCCCTTCCTCGTCGGGCGGTTGGTAGATGCAACGGACAACCTCCTCGACGGTCCCGTCATCGCCGCCCCATTGGACCTGGATGCGCAGGATGTAGAGGTGATTCTTCTCGTCAAACGGCTTCTCGTCCACTTTGCGCGAATAGACAAAACCGCCGGGGTACGATTCCCCGGCCACTTCGAGCGTATCAATGTCATTCGTTTCCAAGATCGGGTAATCGGCCTCGCCCCTGCCCATCGTCCACTGGGCGGTCTGGTAGTTGCGAGCGGCCTTCATGACAGCCACACACCTGGAGCCCGCCGTCAGTAGCGCCACCATCCCGGCGCTGAGAATGGCCACCGCCATGATGACTTCCACGAGCGTCATACCGCGTCGTTTCATGGCTTGTCTTCCGTTGTGGCAGTGGAAAGTGCATCCACCTCTATGGCCACGGCGGCCCCCTGTTCATCGCGAATCACCACACGATACGGCGTGCAAAGCCCGTTGCTGCGGTATGTCACAATGCAGGTGCCGTCTACAATCTCGGGGGCACTCCCCTCCGTGAGTTCGACCGAGAGCAACTTCACCCTCTCCAGCTTGCGCGTCATGCTGTCCGGGTCACCCGCCGCGCTGACCACCCGGTTGGAGACCACGGAAGCGGCCATCGGGTGAACCGCGAACGAACCGGCGGACAGGTTGAACTCCAGAATCATTTCCTGCTGGCGCAGCACCGCCATACTCCGCGCATACCGGCCCGCCATGGTCACCATGCGTGCCGCGGTCCGCAGGCGGTTGCCGCGAATAGAGCTGACAAAGGTCGGCAGAGTCACGGCCGTTATGATAGCCATGATGGCAATCACCAGCAGAACTTCGATCAGCGTGAATCCCGCCCGCCTGTGCATGCGAATGCTCCCCGGACCGACCTCAGTTCGTAAGGTCGTCCTGGGAGTTCATCTGCTTGTCCGGGCCCGCGCAGCGAACCTCATAGGTCCGATCGCCCGCCGAGTAGGCAAACGGCGTCCCCCAGGGATCGACGGGCAACGTCTTGACCTTCAAGTACGGCCCCTTCCAATTAGGGGATCCGTCGTCGGTGATGAGGCCATCAAGCGAAGCCGGGAATTTGCCAACATTGACCTCGTAGATATCGAGTGCGCCGCAGATGCCAGCAACGCTCATCCGCGCAGTCTCGCGGCGCGCGTCGTCGCCTTTGCCAACGAGGTTTACCACCACAACCGCAGCCAGCATGCCGAGGATCGCCACCACCAGCAACACCTCGATGAGGGTAAAGCCGCCCGCCTTCCTTCGCGCCGAATCTCCGTTCATTACAGCCTCCTGCCTTCTGTTGTTCCGGTTATACGCCCATTCCGCTCGTCAGCTTCATTACGGCCATGACGATACTGACCGCCACAAATCCCACCACCAGGGCAATCAGGAGAATCAGTATAGGCTCCAGTGCCGTCATGAAAATCTTCAGGTTCCTATCCAATTCATTTTCATACCTCCGCGAAATGTGCGAAAGCGCGCCGGGCACGTCGCCCGTCTGTTCGCCGATCGCAAGCATATCCGTCATGATCGGCGGAAAGACGCCGCCCGCGGCAAGCGGTCCCGAGATGCTCGTGCCGTCAGTCACGCGTTCGCGGACATTGCGCACTTCGCCGGCAATGCGACGGTTGCTGATGGTCTGCTCCACGATCGAAAGCGCCTGGAGAACAGGAACGCCATTG
Source organism: uncultured Victivallales bacterium (assembly GCA_964635275.1). Classification (GTDB taxonomy): domain Bacteria; phylum Verrucomicrobiota; class Kiritimatiellia; order UBA8416; family CAZWPN01; genus CAZWPN01. Next base: position 17,090 of record CAZWPN010000014.1, read on the forward strand.
GAGAGAAGCGTTTCCAGCGTGCGCGCGAAATTGGCGAACGTGCCGGCAGCCACAACCCCGCGGATCAGGGGCAGGCGCAGTTGCAGCCCGTGCCACCAGAGGCGGCCCCCGGCCGTTTTGAGCAGGCGCTGGACCAGCACGGTCACGATCACAATGCCGATGGCGAGGAAAATGCCATACCGGACGAGGAACCGGCTGGAAGAGATCAGAATCTGCGTTGACATCGGCAGGGTGGCGTTCAGTTGTTCGAAAACCTTTTCGAACTTCGGGATGACGTAGACCATTGTGAAAATCAGCGTCCCGGCGCCCATGGCCAATACAATCAACGGATAGACCAGCGCCATCACGATCTTTTCCTTGGTTTCCTGCACCCGCTCGTAGTGCGTAACCAGCCGCTGGAGCACGAGAGGAAGCGCGCCGCTCGCCTCGCCCGCCTTGATCATGCTCGCGTAGAGCGTCGGGAATGTTTCGGGGTACTGGCCAAGGGCATCGGAAAGACTGGCACCCCGAACGATCTCATCACGCAATCCGGCGATGATCACGTCGGACTCGCGGCCGGTCTTGCGGTTGGCCAGACAGTTAAGCGCATTGCCAAGCGACATGCCCGAGGACAGCAGGTCGCTCAATTCCGTGGTGAAGGTCAGAACATCACGCGTGCTCATCCGCTTGCGCCGACCCGTCCACCAAGTGAATCGCGCCCCGCCCGACACAGCGCGCGCCGGCTCCGCCTTCTCGTCAACAGCAAAGGGACTCAGCCCTTGTTGTTCCAGCAGCGTCACCGCGGCGCGGCGATCCTGCGCCTCGATGACGCCCTGAGCGCGCTGCCCGGTCTTCGTACGGGCGGTATAGGTGAATGCCGGCATGGTCAGTCGTTCTCTTCGCTCACTCGAAGCACTTCGTCCACCGTGGTCATGCCTTGCATGACCTTGTCCCAACCGTCGTCGCGCAGGGTCCGCATTCCCTGCTCAATCGCCTTTTGTTTGATGATGGTGGAGGAACTGCGCTGGATTACCAGGGATTCAATGGCGTCCGTGACATCCATCACTTCAAAAATACCATTGCGCCCGCGGTATCCTGTCATCCGGCAGGCTTCGCAGCGCCCGACCGACAGGATGGACCGTCCCGCCAGTTCCCCCACGGGAAACCGGATCTCCTCCAGGATGTGCCTGTCCATTTCCACAGGATGTTTGCAGTGGTTGCAGAGCTTCCGCACCAGACGCTGCGCCACCACAGCCTCCACAGCCGAGGCCAGGAGGTAAGGCTCGACACCCATGTCCATCAGTCGCGTAAAGGCGCCGGCCGCATCGTTCGTATGGAGTGTACTGAATACCAAGTGCCCGGTCAGCGCCGCCTGAATGGCGATCTCCGCCGTTTCCAGATCGCGAACCTCCCCCACCATGATGATGTCAGGATCCTGACGCAAAAAATGCCGCAGAACCTTGGCAAAGGACAACCCTATTTCCGACCGGATCAGGACCTGATTGATCCCTGGCATCTGATACTCGATCGGCTCCTCCGCAGTCAGAATCCGCTGGTCAATCGTGTTGATCTCGTGGAGATATGCATAAAGGGATGTGGACTTGCCGCTGCCGGTCGGGCCGGTAACCAGCACGATCCCGTTCGGCTTGTTGATGATCTTCTCCATGAGGTGCGTGTCACGCTCGCTCATGCCCAGTTCCCGAATACCGATCAGGGAACCGCTGCCTCGCAAGAGGCGCAGACTGATGCTCTCGCCGTACACCGTGGGCATGGTCGAAACACGAATATCCAATTCCTGCCCCTGAATCCGCAGGCCAATCCTTCCATCCAACGGCAAACGCTTCTCGGCAATGTCCATGTTGGCCATAACCTTGAGACGCGACAGGATCGCTGCCTGAAAACGGTTCAACTGCCCCGGAACCGGCGTCTCGTGCAACACACCGTCAATCCGGTACCTAATGCGCAAGCGGTTCTCCATTGGCTCAAAATGAATGTCGGTTGCGCCCTGCTGAAAAGCTTCCCAGATGATCTGGTTCACAAACTTGACCACCGAGGCTTCTTGGTCGAGTTCGTTGAGATCCAGCTTGCCGGCGACCACCATGGATTCAACTTCAAGCCGGTTGTCCTGGATCATCCGGTCCACCGTCTCAGCACCGATTCCGTAGAACTTCTTGGCCGCCTTACTGATGTCCTCGGAGGTAGACAGAACGAACCTGACCCTGGTTCCCGCCGCCAGCCGTAGCATGTCAAGAAGCCCGGCATTCAAGGGGTCGTTTGTAGCAACCGACAGCACCCCGTTCTCAAACGCGGTCGGCACCACGTTGCACTGGAAAACAGTCTTGGTAGGCAACTTCTCAAGCACCGCCGCCTCGATCGTCATACCAGCCAGACGCATGAACGGCACCCGAATCACCGCCGATAGCGCTTCAAGAAAAACCTCTTCCTTTGCAATACCTTGCTCGGCAACGACTTTTGCCGGGCTGGCACGCTGGGTTCTGGCCGCCTCAATAACAACGGGAATCTGCCCGTCACTGAGTACACCAGTACGCTTCAGAAGCCCGGACAGGAACGAAGAACCTGCGTTTGTCATAGTCTATTTTCCGATAACCGACACGGCGGGAAGTGTATTGGCCAAAGCACCCATGCTGCAATATCAATTCCCAGCAATTCCTGCTTGAGCACAGGGCGTCCGTGCCCATATGTGTTGCCGAAAGAAGCAGGTTGCGCGCCAGAATCGAGGCTAATCAGCGTTCACACAATCCATCTTTAGCGTTGCAGCACACCGACAGGGGAGCCCAGCTGCCCTGACTCTGGTCCTTTCGTCGAAACCTGAGGAGGCATGGCTGCGATGCGGTCCCCTACATAAATGGCCGTCATCGTCGTTCTGACACTACCCAGTCCCAACTCATAGTCCACCACCAGCGGTACGACAGATTCTACCGGAGCATTTTGAGCCGCATTCATGAGCGCCGCGTCATGACGCATTGTCGCCAGCTCCTTGAACTCCAGACTCCAGGCATGGAATTCACGCGGCTTAACGGAACTCCCTGGCTCAGCCACAGGAACGATACGGATAGACTCAAAGCGCTTACGCCCGAAACACATAGGACTGCGCTCCGGATTCGTCATTATCCGCAACGCCACCATCTTACCGTCACAATTGGCAACAATACGTCCTTTCTTACCGACCGGTTCGTATCTTGTCCCCGCCCGATACTGACTCACGAGAAACTCCATCAACGGCTTCATCCGCTGACTCAAATCATACAACGCTTCCGAATTGGCCAGATTCGTTGAGGTCACGCCTGTATTCAGGTTGCAGGTGGAATACTCAATACGCCCCGCCTGTGCGTCATACACGGATAGAATCCGTACATCCTTGGTGAACCCAATCAAGGGGTGCAAATGCTCATCAGCGAACTTCGCAAACACCAGCGCCTTCATCTCCGGCAAGGTCATGACAGCGACAAGTCGATCATGAATGGACACCCGGCTACGTTCCCCTGCCTTCCCGCTGTCCGGTGTATCCACCTTCATGTCCAAGAATAGGGCTGGAATGCTCTCCCCGGTCACACGATGTCGCCACGTTCCGACAGTTGATTTGGCCATTATCTTGGCGACTTTGGCGATTTGCAGATTCAGCAGACGGTATCCCACGTCGTATTCCATGCACACCGGGTTATCGCCTGGAACAAAACGCGCGTCGAGATCGGCCAACGGGTAGTCTGCCGCATTCACGGATACGACCAGCGACAACAGGCCCAAACAGACAATTGGAGTATTGCCTTTCATCATCACCGCCGTCTCTTCCTCATCGCTGCCATCTCGCGCTGGTCTTGTAGCGCTGCACTCATCCGCTCAAAAGGCGCCGCGCCACCACTCATCCTTGTATACTGCCATCCAATGGCTTCGTCTTCAAGCCCGTACGATCCGAATTCCGTGCGGCCCATGCCGCCTGCTTGGCCATGCCCATCAGAATTCGCACATCGTCCTCGGTAAGGGTTCCACGGGAAAGGATGCGGCGCAATCCCAGCATCATGTGATCGGCCTTATCCTCCTTCATGAACCCGACCGTGAGCAACGACTCGCGCCACATCTCGAACATGCGCTCCCGCAGTTGCGACCCGGCTTCCGGCGATTTCTCCTCTGGCGGCTCGTACTGGCCCGCAGCCAGGAAGAGTTCATACGCACAGATCAGAACGGCCTGCGACACGTTGAGTGAGGTATGCCCCTCCGCCGTGGGAATCTGGATCAACTGGGTGCATATCGCCAGTTCTTCATTGGAAAGGCCATTATCTTCACGCCCGAAGATGATAGCGACGCGCCCGGTCTCAGATGCGGCGAGCGCCTTGGGCGCCCACTCCCGCGGCGCCCTTGCGTGCTGCCGGTAGAGCCCCATTCTCGCCGTAGTGCCCATGACCAGGCCGCAGTCGGCGACTGCATCGGCAAGCGTCAGGTACTCGGTGCGGGAATCCAGGATATCTGTCGCGTGGCAGGCCATCCTCCGCGCCTCATCGAGATCAATCGGCTTCTCCCGGGCAGCAATGCCAAGATCGGAGAGCCCCATGTTTGACATGGCGCGGCATGTGGCGCCTATGTTGCCTCCGTAGAGCGGGCTAACAAGCACAATGCGTATCTTGTCAAGTCCCATAGCCGTAACCTTTTCCCTTCGCAAGCAACAATCCCAAGCCGCCAACACTCATCTGCCATTGTACCTGCGCGCAGGTCATGACGCACCTCCAAACTGCACACTCCAAGCTTCACTACTTTTGAGAATAACATTGCGCAAAGTACGACAGAGGGCTAGTCTAGGAGCAGAACAGGATGCCCTCAAGGGTATGGCTCTATGAGCGAGGATACGTTACGCATTCTGCTTGTCGAGGACAACCCCGCCGACGCTAGTATCGTCGAAGAGTTTCTACGCGCGAGCGGGCAGCCGTTCTTCCTGCGACATGCGGAATGCCTGGCCGATGGGATGGCGGCTCTCTCCGAACCGTTCAACGTGGTTCTCCTCGACCTTTCTCTACCCGACAGTCAGGGACTGGAGTCGCTCCGCCGCGTGCGCGGACGCACGGGCTCCATTCCTATCATCCTGATGACACACCTCAACGACGAAGATGTGGCCGTACAAGCCATGAAGGAAGGCGCGCAGGATTACCTGGTCAAGGGCATGCCAGACGCCTCGCTGCTGATCAGGGCCATTCGCTACGCCATCGAGCGCCAGCGAATAGAAACGACCCTCAAACATTATCAGGAGCATCTTGAGGAGCTGGTGTCAGAGCGCACCGGGAAACTCCGGATGGCCAATCAAACACTCCAGAAGGAAGTGGAGGCTCACCAGCAAACCGAGGTCCAACTCCGCAGGGCCATCGAACTGGTAGAGGCTCATCATCGGGCCAAGCGAGAATTCATCATTGGAACCTCACACGAACTTCGCACTCCTCTGGCAGCCATGAGTTGCGCAGTGGATAACCTGCTCCGCGGAATAGTGGGAACCCTGCCTGACCCCGTGTGTAAGTATCTGGCCATGATCCAGGAGGACTGCAAGCGGATGCGGCGCACGGTAGCGGACATCCTCGACCTCTCGCGAATCGACACGGACGGTATCGCTCTGCGCCGCGCCCGCGTGCCCTTTGTCCGCATTGTCCGCGCGGCCGTGGAGTCCGTCCGCCCAGCAGCCGAGGCCAAGGGAGTGCGCCTGGTAGCGGACATCCCTCCCGCTTCTGGTTTCGTTGCCTGCGACCGCCCCATGATGGAACGGGCCGTGCAGCACATTCTGGAAAATGCCGTCAAGTACACGCCCGGCGGCCGCGATATCGAAGTCTCATTACACCCCGACAGGGTCTCCGGAGGTGCGCTTGCCGTGACGGTTCGTGACGAGGGAAACGGCATTCCCAGCGAATACCTGCACCGCGTAATGGAGCGCTACTATCAGGTAGGCGATCAGGCCACCGGTTCCGGCATAGGCTTGACGTTCTGCCACCAGGTGGTCGCCATGCACGAGGGCTGGCTCGACATTGTCAGTCCGCCTCCCAGCGCTGAGAGAGGCACCCTGGTAACGATTCGCCTTCCAATAGCCGCCCAACCCTTCATCGTGGCGCTCGACATGGATGAGGCCAGCCGGCGGGAATTGTCGGCTCAGTTGGGTGGTTATGGATACTCGCTGCAGTGGGCCCAGCATGCAACGGAAGCCATGAGCATCGTGACCGAGAAACCAGTAGACATGCTGATTGTTTCCGTCAATTCGGACTTTGACTTGATAGCCTCCCTGAAAGCCGACCACCGGCTGCGCGGTATACCAATTCTGGGACTCACCAGCGCCACCCTTGACAGCGATCGTATCCGGCTGCTCGAAGAGTTCGGCATCCCGCTTCTGCCCCGTCCGTGGCAGGAGCCTCACCTTCTGGACTGCGTGGAGGAGGCAACCTCCCGAAAGAAGACGGACGGGAAGTGCTTGCCGAGATCAAGCAGGTCATGAGATGCGCCGCATTCCCGCTGTGTTTCTGACAGCTTCCAAGGCGGAAGAGGACATCCTGCGTTCATACAACCTTCACATGAATTGCTATGTCACCAAGCATGTGGGACTGGACAGATTCATCGAGGTCATACGGCAGATCGAGAACTTCTGGCTGGAGATCGTCAGACTCCCCCCCCTATGAACAGGGAAGAAGGTTGCCCAGTATTGTCGAGCACGCTCTGCCAGAGCGATCCGTTGGGATCTATACGCTTGCGCGCCTCCACGGTCCTCTCCATCGGGACGTGGACAAACCGACCGTTCCACAGCGAGACCACCATACCTGTACGCCCAGCCATGGCGGCGTGCACCGCATAGCGCGAGAGGCGGAAGCAATAGACCGAGTCGTCCGGGCTCGCCGGGGCGCTGCGAATCGTATATGAAGGGTCCACATAGCGGACATTGACCACGCGGTTCAGACCGGCAAAATGATCGGTGATCTTGTTCTTCAGGAATAAGCCGATGTCGCCCAGTTTGCGGTTCCCGGATGCGTCGGTTCCGACCATCGGGACGAGTTCCTGGCCCACCCCCTCGGCCACAACAATCACCACGTGAGACTTTCGGGCCAGACGTTTCTCAAGAAAGTCCATCAGGCTCGGCAATCGGAAAGGAACCTCTGGAACAAGGACCAGATTAACATCGCTTGACGCCAGCGTCGCGTAGGCTGCGACGAACCCGCTTTCGCGTCCCATCAACTTTACAAGACCGACTCCATTTCGCACGGCCTTGGCTTCCATGTGGATACCTTCGATCGGAACACCACTCATGGCCACGGCCGTCTCAAAACCGAAGGTGCGCTCCGTCCACATGACATCGTTGTCAATGGTCTTTGGGATGCCGATCACGGCGATCGACAACCCGCGGCGCTGGATCTCACGAACGATATCGAGGGCGCCTCTTTGAGTGCCGTCGCCACCGATGGTAAACAGGATGGAAATGCCATGCTGGTCAAGAAAATCCACCATCGGCGCAGCTTCCTGATTGCCTCGCGACGTGCCAAGGATGGTCCCGCCGTTCTGGTGAATATCCGCTACAAGCTCCGGGTCAAGGGACACAATCGGGTGGTTGAAGCTCGAAACGAGACCTTCGTATCCGTAGCGTAGCCCGAGGATATCCCTAACCCCATATCGGTGCCACAACACCATCGTTAGCGCCCGAATGACATCGTTCAGTCCCGGGCAAAGCCCGCCGCATGTAACGATCGCCGCCTTGGTGCGGGCAGGGTTGAAGAATATCTTGCGGCGCGGACCTCCCTGTTCCATGCACACCGGAGGATCGGCACGGCAACCCGGGAAGGTTGGGTCCACAAGCACAAGACTCTGATCGTCGAGGAAGATAGGGGCATCAAGCGGTGAGTCGTAGCGGCAAGGACCCAGTCGCGTTATTTCAAAGCCGGGCATGTTGTCCCCCTCTTCCGACACATTCAAACACGCCCTACACTGTCCTCGTCAACCCAGACAGGACTGGTCCACGCCATGGCCGGCCACGCCGCCGGCTCCTGCGTCACTCTCGCATAGTAGACCGTGGGCAAACGGAAGGTATCCTCCACATCTATCTCCACATCCAGCGTTTCCGGGCGAGGGAATGCGGAATACAGGGGCATGAATGAGCGGTCCACCCCAACCCGATACCGCAGGATTTCGACCCGGGTCAGGATGTCGGTTCCCCAGACACGAAGACGGATAGAAAGAGGACTGCCCGTCATCGCGCGGAGTTCACCCCCCATCGGGCAGTCGTTGATCCGAAAGTCCACCAGTATTCGTTCCCCTGTAGTGCCGTAGCACTGTCGCGCCCGAAGCGCGTCGAAAACAGCGGATCGGGACAGTTCGGAGGCGAACACGGCGGCCACACCGCCACACCTCAGCCCTCCCCGCCCGGTGTGGTCGTCGGAAGAGGCAATCACGCCAACCCGGTGTCCGGCCATCCACCAGTCCTGTGCGTAATAGGGACCCGGGACCGAGTTGTGCGCCTTACGCCCCGCATCCCTGAGCCCGTTGAATTCATAGGAAAGCGGATGACTGGGCGAATAGAGCTCACTCTGCCCCACATGCGAGTAGATTTCCATAACCGGTCGCATCCCTCTGTCCGGCGTCATGTCCCAGTCGACGGCGACGCCCCGGTCGCTCACCGTCCACTGGCCCGTGGAGACACCGGTGTGGTGCGGCACAAGCATCATCCGCAACGGGTCCGGATCCGAACGCCGATCCGTGTAGCGAACGTCGTTGAAGAAATGAGCCTCTTTCAATGCCCTGTTTGTGCAGAACGACTCCTCGTCGCGGAAATAGAGGTTGTGGTGCCCGCTGCCCCATTCCGGAGGATTCCGCTCATCGCCAAACAGGGTGACAAACCGTCCCTCCACCCCGGACTCCCGCGCCCACTCGAGCCCTTGGCGATAACCGGCCTCACCGAGGGATTCCCAGTGATCGGCGGCGGCAGCAAAATCGAGACCGCTGACGTCGCGGGCATACGCGAAGGGGTTCCCGCCCTGGCCGTCATGCGAAAGCCGGCTGTGAATGTGCAGGTCGCCCCAGTAGGGCCCCCTCGCTCCAGGTGCCACACGCACAGCGTTGGAAACAGCGTCCTTGAAGCGAAACCGGTAGGTTCCGGGCTGGGACAACGTAACAGGCACCCTGACCCTCCCGCAAAATGTCAGCCATCGGGCAACAATCTTCCCATCCAGAGTGGTCAGGATCTCGTTCTCGTAGTTAGTACTGGCCGCGTTGTCGAAACGATCAAGAGTGACAACCACCACTTCAAAGGGTTCGCCGGGTTCGACGCCCGATGGAGCGATGATGCGCACGCCGGCCACAGGGCCTGGATTGACCGTTAGCATCGGCGCCACAACCGGTGCCTCACCTTTCACGCGCAGCCATACCGACTCGGACTCCGCAATGTGCGGCGCATAAGTGTTGGCGTACAGAAGGCGAACCGGGACGTTGGCCGGCAACGCACCGCTGCGCAGGGTCGCCACGATATGCCTCCCTAGCATGGCAGGCCCCGAGGGGTGCGAAAGATGCCGCGGACGGATTCGCACTTCAAACGCGGCCTGCGGAATTTCCGGAAAGACGCCGATATAGTGCGCCGCGCCCATGTTCAGAGTCTGGAACTCGCGGCAACGTCCTTCCGGCGTCGCGGCCCAAGCGTTCGGCAACTGGATCTCAATCACGTCCCCACGCACGAGGTTCTGCGAGGAACGCACCACCATCTCGATTTCGCATGGCTCCCGGACCGAGAACGACGACCGCTTGATCTGTGTCTCCACACTCATGAAAGTCCTTCCGCCAGGTAAAGGCTGCACCCGATTCGCCAACACGGACCTGCATTCGGCCCAAGGAAAGCAACCGCAAGACAGGAGGGGCGCCTGCCGGGCAACATCTCGGGAAGCATCTCGGACAGCATCTTACGAATCAACAGAGATCGCCTCCACCGGACAGCCTTTCACGGCATCCCGGCATGACGCTTGCGCGCCGGCAGGCACCGGGCTGGCAATCACCTTGGCGACGTTGTCGTCCATCTTGAAGACCTCCGGGCAAGTGTCGGCACACAGATTGCATCCGATACAGGTGGATTCGTCTACAGTCACCTTCATCTTTCAACCCTCCGTTTTGATGCGGCCCAAGAAAACACCCGTTTCACCATTCTTGCGAGCGCGCCAGCGCCAGCCGTTCTGCACGCCAAAGCTACTCGTTCAACTTGTTCTGTAGTCTACACAAACCACCAAACCACATGCAAACTGTTGTTGTAACCCGTCGGACATGAAGGGGCGGCGCTTGCGTGCCATACCGTGGCCTTCAGGCCAAGGCAGGTAGCCGACCGTGGGCGGATTCAGGTCCGCCCACACATACAGTACGCACCGATGGAACACCTGTGGTTCGCCATTGCCGAAACCATCTCAGGAGTAGTGACTGTGCTGCCGGCAGCACCCGTCGCCCGATCCGACGGACCGGGCCAACCCAAAGTGCTTAATGATGGTATTATCGAAACATTGTTTTTGCCGGCTTTGGTGTTGACCGACTTACACAAAGCAGCTAGGTTGCAGACTGCCGGAGGGGTTTATGCCAGTGGATGCTAGTCGGGACAGCAACGGACGGATCAACGGGCATCTGTCACCGCACTCCACCACTTTCCTGACCGCGCTGCTGAAGTACTCGCCCGACCACATCTACTTCAAGGATGCTGACGGCCGCTTCCTCCTTGTCAGCCGTTCGCTTGCGGCGGCTTTCGGACTTGGCGACCCGGCGGAGGCAGAGGGAAAGACAGACTTCGATTTCTTTGATACACCACACGCTGAGCGCGCGGCAATCGACGAGCGGACCATCATCCGCACCGGACAGGCGGTCGTGGACAAGGAAGAGCGGGAGATTTGGCTCGACGGTCTCGTGACATGGGTTTCCACGACCAAGGCACCCCTCCATGACGAACAGGGCCGCATCATCGGAACCTTCGGCATCTCGCGGTCCATTACAGAAAAGCGGCTGACGCTGGAGGCCATAGAGCACAGCGAGCGCCGATATCGTGAACTCGTCGGTGCCATGCACTCCTACGCATACTCCGTCCACATCGGCAACGGCAATTACACGACCACCGAGCACGGCGCCGGTTGTGCCGCCGTAACAGGCTACCGCCCGTGCGAGTATGCCGCCGACCCCGAACTCTGGATCCGAATGGTTCATCCGGACGATCGGGATGCCGTACGGCGTCATTCCGAGGGCGATCTGGCGGGCGTCAGCGCCCCGCCATTGGAGCATCGCATCATCCGCAAAGACGGGACCACGCGCTGGGTTCGCAACACGGTCGTGCACCGGCGCGATCCGACAGGCCGGCTGATCGGCTACGACGGGCTGATCGAGGACATCACCGACCGCAAAGTGACCGAACAAGCACTGCAGCGCGCCAAGGACGAACTTGAGCAGCGCGTCCGTGAGCGCACCGCCGAACTGGCCGCCCGCAACGATGAACTGGCCCGCGAAATCGCGGACCGGCAGGCGGCTGAAGAGCGAATGAAGGAAGCGGTGGACTCGCTACAGGAGCTGAGCCGCGCCAAGAGCCAATTCGTTTCCACGGTATCCCACGAACTGAAGACACCCCTGACCTCCATGTCGTACGCCATCGAAAACTTAATGAAGGGCATCGTCGCGCCATTGCCCCCGAAAGTGCATGACTACATTGAGATGATCGGCGAGGACTGTCACCGTCTTTCCGGCACGATCAACGACATCCTGGATCTGAGCCGGATCGAGGCTAATAAGTTCGTGCTTCAGCGGATCAAGTTGAACTTCCCGCGCATCGTACGCCACGCGATAGACTCCATCCGGCTTCTGGCGGAATTACGGCATCACGATCTGTCATTCACTGTTCACGAAGGTCCTTGGTTCGCGGATTGTGATCCGCAGAAGATGGAGCGTGTCATCCGGAATGTTTTGCACAACGCCATCGCCTACACCCCGCCCCACGGACATATCCGCGTCGCTCTGGGCGGCGATCCCGAGGCGCCGGGCAGGATACTCCTCACCGTGACGGACAGCGGGGTCGGCATCCCTAGGGACTCGATCGGACATATCAGCGAGCGTTTTTTCCGTGTCAGCAAGAATGCCCATGGAACCGGGCTGGGGCTGGCGATCTCCAAGGAGATCATCGCCCACCATGGTGGTAATCTCGCCCTGGAGAGCCCGGCGCCTGGTGCCTCCTGCGGAACCTGCGTCAGCATAGGGATCCCTCTGGCCGCACCGACACACGTGCTCATTGTGGACGATGAGCCGCTTGTTCTCGACGTCCTACGACAGGGGCTGGAGGCGACCGGCTACCGTGTCTTCGCCGCCGCCTCCGTTCCGGAAGCGTTCGACATTCTGGCCCGCGAGCATATCGAGGCCGTATTGGCCGACATAATTATGCCGACAGCCGACGGAATCGCCCTTGTTGCCAGGATCAAGTCGACGCCCCAGTGGCGTACCATCCCAATCGTCGCAATGACCGGCGCCGAGTTGGTCGGCGCCCAGCGGGAGATTCTGGAGGGGTTCGGCATCCCGATCCTCGCGAAACCCTGCACCCCCTCAGCGGCGATCGAGCGTATCGAGGAGTGCATCATCGGGGACGGTTACGTCGAACGAGGGTGTCAGACGGAAAGGAAACACGGACAGGAGGGACGCAATGAAGAAGCGCATTCTGGTGGTTGACGACAACCAGCATCTACTTACGACGCTTGGCGACTATCTCGAGTTTGAGGGCTTTGAAGTTGCCATCGCCACCGACGGGGAAGAGGCTCTGCGCCAGATCGGCATCAAGGCGCCGGCTCTCATCCTCCTCGACATGTGCATGCCCGGCATGGGCGGCATAAGTTTCCTCAAGGCCATCTCCGAGGAGAATGGCAACCTCAAGTACCCCGTTATTGTGCTGACCGCCAAGACAACAATGGAGGATTTCTTTAAGACACTGCCCGTGGAAGCATTCATGGCCAAGCCTTGCTCGGAGGCGGACCTCGTCCGGAAAATCCGAACGGTCCTGGCCGCTAAGGAAGGTCGCCCCCTGACTGCGAAACAGACCGGCCAGCGTATACTGATCGCGGAGAGCGATGCCGCGTTCGCGACCAATCTCAAGAATCTTCTGGCCGGCTACGGGCACTACGTCCAGGTTGTGGCATCAGGTCCCGACGTTCTGGAACATGCAATCGCGTTCCACCCCAACCTGATCCTGATGAACGAGGTTCTACCCATGCTAAACGGGGTCGCCACCGTCAGCGTGTTGAAGGCCATGGCATCCGTGAAGGACGTTCCCATCATCATGTACGACGAGGCAGGGAGCGAATTGACCGCAAAGGTCGTCAACCGTATTCCAAACGGTGTGGCCAAGCTGCTTCACACCAGCAATGCAAATATCATCGTGGACGCCGTCACTGAACTGTTCAGGAATACCTGATACGCATCGCTACAGCGCAGATATCATCCCGCATCGGATGAGCGCCATCGGCGAACGTGATCCATAAGCGTTTCAAGCGCATCACTTTCCTTCACCGTCGCTTTGAGTCGGCCCCGCACGTAGAGCGCATAGCGCTCCCGTCCCCCCGCCAGCGCGATATCCGCCTCGCGTGCCTCCCCGGGCCCGTTGACGACGCATCCCATCACCGCCACCGTTGGCCTCGGGGCCACAGGGTTCTCGATGTAATACGACTCCATGCGGCGCTCCACAGCCATGGCCAGTTGGACAACATTGACCTCCGTCCGCCCACATGTGGGGCAGGAGATCACGGTGGGCCCCGGCGGCCTCAACCCGAGACACCGCAACAGTTCCTGCCCCACGCGGACCTCCTGCGCCGGCGTATCCGTAAGCGAAATGCGAATAGTATCGCCTATGCCTTCACTGAGGAGAATTCCAAGGGCCACCGCCGACCTTACCGTGCCGGCCAGGAACGTGCCGGCTTCGGTGACGCCGACGTGCAGTGGATAAGCCGTTCGCTGCGACAAAAGCCGATATGCCTCCACCGTGCGGCGAACGTCGCACGCCTTCACCGAGATCTTGATCTCGTGGTAGTCCAGGGATTCAAGAATGCCGACATGGCGAAGGGCGCTCTCGACAAGGGCCTCCGCCGTTGCCCCTCCAAACCGCTCCAGCAGGTCCGTCTCCAGCGAACCCGCATTCACTCCGATGCGAATCGGAACGCAACGGTCACTGATGGCACGGACAACCTCAGCCACTTTGGCCTCCCCGCCGATGTTGCCGGGGTTAATCCGCAAGCCATCCACACCGGCCTCGGCCGACAGCAGCGCCAGCCGGTAATCAAAGTGAATATCGGCTACAAGCGGAATATCAACTGCGCGGCGAATTTCTGCCAGCGCCCGCGCCGCCACCTCGTCTGGAACCGCAAGGCGGACTATGTCACACCCCTGAGCCGCCACCTCACTAATCTGGGCCACCGTGGCCCCGACATCGCGCGTGTCTGTCTTGGTCATCGTCTGGACGCTGACCGGCGCGCCGCCGCCGATCGCAACCCGCCCGACGTGGATCTGTCGCGTCATGACACTCCTATGGTGCCTTCGGCGCATCGGTGGTCGTCACCGATGCGGGCGCCGCATTGGACGCCGCGATATCGGAACTCCGGCGCATCACACCGAAGAACTGGTTTAGACGAAGAAGGTCGCGGAGCGTCAGAAGGACGAAGACGCCGATCAGCAGTATCGCAAACGCGTTGACCAGCATGTTGACGAACCGGGGATTTGCCCGGCGCCGCGTTATGCCTTCCCACAGGGCAAAAACCACATGGCCCCCGTCCACCACCGGAATGGGCAGGAGATTCAGAATGGCCAGGTTCACGTTGAGAAACCGCAGAAAGCCCAGGGCATTCAGGAAACTCACCTTTATGGAAAGCCAAAGGGTGGCAACGATCATGAGCGGGCCGCCCAGACCATGGCTCGCCTGCCGGGCCTCGCGGGGAGTTACAAGAGCCTTCAAGACGCGGCCGATCATCATGGCATCCGCACGGAGTTGGTCCCAAGGATTGCGATACTCCATCCAGGGCAACACGCCGCCTTCCAGCGATCCGACCTGGACGCCGATCAATGCCCGTTTGTGGGTGTCGTTGTACTGCGGAGTCACAGACAGGGTCAAGAGGTCACCTTTGCGATCCACCACCAGAGGAACTGCCTTCCCGCCACGCTCCGAGACAAGATCGATAAAATGCTGCGCTCCATGCACCGCAATGCCGTCGAGTTCGCGAACGGTATCGCCAGGCTGAACACCGGCTGCTTCCGCACTGCCGCCGGCCGCCACGGCGGAAATTGCGCACGTGGATCGCTTGCCCAAACCATCCACGCCGCGAAGCCCCATCTCCCCTTCCACGTACGGAACCGTGAATGATCGTCGTCCTTCACCCGAATCTACGACGAGAGACAGCGTGCTCGTGGCCCCCGAACTCAGCATGCACTCCACCGTGAAATCGTGCCATGTGCGAACCGTCTTGCCGTTGACTTCCACGATCTCGTCACCAGGTCGCAACCCGGCGGCGTAGGCGGGCGAGTTGGTCTCCACATACCCAATCCGCGATGCCGGGATTTCCGCCGGCGGTTGCGGCGCCCAATAGATGATCCAGGCGAGCACAAACGCAAAGACGAAATTGGCGGCTGCGCCGGCTACGGACACCAGAATGCGCTTCCACGGCGAGATCGTCGGAAGATCGACCGGCGGCTGTTCCCCGGCCTTGGATTCGCCCGAGCCCTGCACGCGCGCCATGCCAGAAGGATCAATCTGGGGAAGGGACACATAACCGCCGAAGGGTATGCATCCTATTTTGTACGTTACTCCACGAATCCGGCGCTTCCATATCGCGGGCCCGAATCCGATGGAAAACACCTCCACCACCATGCCAAAGCGCAACGCCACAAGAAAGTGCGCCAGTTCATGCACAAAGATGCTGAACCCGAAAAGCACGACGAGAGCAATCACATCCGATATGTTCTTCACAACGCCAAACATGTCCGTCCCCAGTCCTTTCCTGCCGCTATTCCGCAGCCAGCCTCTCGGCCTGCCGCCTGCCCCATTGATCCGCCGCTATGATGTCGTCGAGTTCCGGATCCGGCACGCATTCATGCCGGGATAGAACGGACTCCACGAGATCCCATATCCCCGCAAAACGAATGCGCCCCGCCAGAAACCTGTCCACTGCAACTTCGTTGGCTGCGTTCAGCACCGCGGGTGCGGTTCCACCCCGTCGAGCCACCTCCCTGGCCAGTCTCAGGCACGGGAACCGATTGTCGTCTGGCTGTCGGAAATGCAGAGTCCCGATTGCGGGCAGATTCAGTGTCGGCAGCCCGCCCGGACATCGCTCGGGGTACGTAAGGGCATGCTGGATGGCAAAGCGCATATCCGGCACGCTCATCTGCGCCAGCACGCTGCCGTCCACGAACTCCACCATGGAGTGAACGATGCTCTCCGGATGAACCACCACGTCAATGCAGTCCAAAGGCACATCAAAGAGCCAGTGCGCCTCCATGATCTCAAGCCCCTTGTTCATGAGTGTCGCGGAGTCAATGGTCACCTTTCGGCCCATGTCCCACGTTGGGTGTTTCAGGGCATCCCTGGCCGTGACGCTGGTGAAGTCCACCGTGGGGTCGGCGAAGAAAGGCCCGCCAGACGCCGTCAGCAGCAGACGCTGCACACCAGTGTTACCCTGGTGCGCCGCGAGGCACTGAAAAATAGCGCTGTGCTCACTGTCCACCGGCAGCAACCTGGCCCCAGTCCGGGCCGCCATCCGCCGGACAATATTACCGGCGGCGACCAGGACCTCCTTAGTCGCGATCGCAACATCCATGCCTCCACGGATGGCCGCCAGCACCGGCCTCAGTCCGGCAATGCCCACCACCGCGCAGACAACAAGGTCAGCCTCAATGGTCTCAACAAGACAGTCCACTCCGGCAGCACCACCGTGGACCACAACACCTGGCGGTGCTTCCCGGCGACAGTGCTCCGCCGCGTCGGCGTCCGCCACCGCTACGTGCCGAACCCCAAACTGCTTCGCCTGTTCGAGCATCCGGCCATAGTTGCGATTCACCGCCAGTCCAACGATGCTGAACCGTCCTGGCAGACTCGATACCACCCGGAGCGTGTTCTCGCCGATGGACCCTGCACTGCCGAGTATGATGATGCGCTTGCTCATGAGATGGCTCTAGCCACAAAGTAGAGAATAGGCGCGCTGAAAAGAAGGCTGTCAAACACATCAAGAACGCCACCCATTCCCGGAATGCTCGCGCCTGAATCCTTTATCCCGGCCGCCCGCTTGAGAAGGGACTCAAACATGTCGCCGGCTACCCCGGCCAGCGCCAACACCACACCAAGACAGACAGCCACCGGCTGCGAGATCGCCACCACCCCGAGCCTGCCGCCCAGCAGCGCGGTGAGCGCAACGCTCACGGCCACCGCCGCGGCAATGCCGCCAAAGAAGCCTTCCCACGTCTTCTTCGGAGAAATCCGCGGCATAAGTTTGTGCCGGCCGATCAGACGGCCAACCGTATAGGCGCCAATGTCACTGCACTTCACAACCGCGATCAGGTATATCGTCAGCCATCGCCCTGTCGCTGAAACCGGATGGCGCCACCCGCCGCCCTCCCAGCCCGTCAGCAACAGTGTGATGAAGTTGAACAGAAATGGAATATAGAGAACACCAAGAAGCGTCGCTGACACCGTTTGTAGAGGAACTTGGTTGTGCTTCTGCGGGAACTGGCGCAGGAATATGCACAAGACAACGCCCGCCAAGACCATCAACTGCAATGAAAACGCATTGGACATCTGCCGTGGGTCTGGGCCCATAGTGAGGAATGTGCATGCAATGAGCACAACGCCGCCCATTATTCCCAGCCATCGGAAACACGGAATGCCCGCCCGATCAAGCA
Organism: uncultured Victivallales bacterium; assembly: GCA_964635275.1. GTDB lineage: Bacteria > Verrucomicrobiota > Kiritimatiellia > UBA8416 > CAZWPN01 > CAZWPN01. The sequence continues at coordinate 34,958 of CAZWPN010000014.1, forward strand.
GCCCGTAAAACTCGAGCTGCGCGGCCACCACGCTCAGCAGAAGCACTGGAAGAATGGCGGCACGCGGAAGAAGAAAGGCAACGGCCAGAAGGGCCGCCCCCATCAATATTCCGCTGATCAGCCGATAACGCAGCACGGTCGTTGCCCTCCACCCAAATTACTTGAGCCCCCCGAAGCGACGCCGGCGCCGGACAAACTCGTCCACCGCCTCACGCAGTTGCGCCTCGCGAAACTCAGGCCACAGGACCTTGGTCACATAGATCTCGGAGTAGGAAATCTGCCAAAGCAGAAAGTTGCTGACACGCATCTCCCCGCTGGTTCGGATCAGAAGGTCGGGATCTGGAACATCGGGAAGATAAAGATGAGCCGCCACGGTCTTCTCGTTCACATCCTCGGGGTCCAGTTCACCACGTTTTACGCGGCGCGCTATCGCCCGCGCCGCACTCGCTATCTCGTCGCGCCCCCCATAACTCAAGGCCAGGATCAGGTGTCCCTCTTCGTATCCGGCTGTAGCTGCGATGACCCGCCTCAATTCCTTCTGCAGCGCGCCCGGAAGATCCTCCATCCGGCCGATCACGCGCAGCCGGACGCGGTTCTCGTGCAATTCGAACTCGCGATCGCGAAGAAAGTTTCGCAGAAGCGACATCAGCCCGGCGATCTCACTGCGTGGACGAACCCAGTTCTCTGTGCTGAACGCATACAAGGTCAGATACTGGATGCCGATCGCGCGGCAGGCGCGGATGGCCTCGCGTACGGACTCCGTCCCGGCCTCATGCCCCCGCAACCGGGGCAGACCGCGCTCCTTCGCCCACCGGCCGTTGCCATCCATGATGATGGCCACATGCCGGGGAACCTGATCGCTCGCAGTTGATGACTTCTTCATGCTCGCACCATCCAGCGCCCAACAAGCGTCCGTTACGTCAGAGCGCCATCCTGAGCGTGCTGCTGCGCTTTGGCCCCACCGAAAGAATCCCTAATTCCCCGCCGATCAGATCGCAGAGGCGCTTCACGTACGCCTTGGCGGCCGCCGGTAACTGATCGTAAGACGTCACATCCTTCGTCGACGTCATCCACCCCGGCATTTCCTCGTAGACAGGGCGGCAACGCGCAAGAATTCGCAGGTTGGCGGGCATGGCCTCGTAGCGCTTCCCGTCGACCTCGTAGGCCACACAAATCTTCAACACCGGTACGGTGTCGAGAACATCGAGCTTGGTCATTGCCCAGTAGTCCACCCCGTTTATCGCCGCGGCATATCGCACAACCACGGCATCGAACCACCCGCAGCGGCGCGGCCTGCCTGTTGTCGCGCCAAACTCCTGACCTTCCCTCCCGAGCAACTGGCCGATCTCGTCCTTGAGTTCGGTGGGGAACGGCCCCTCGCCGACCCGCGTTGTATACGCCTTGACTACGCCAATGACCCTGTCGATGCGATTGGGCGCAATGCCAGTCCCCGTGCAGGCGCCACCCGCCGTCGCGTTGGAACTTGTTACGAATGGATAGGTTCCAAAATCAATGTCCAACATGGTACCTTGAGCGCCTTCGAGCAGAATGGACTTGCCGTCGGCAATGGCCTTGTTGAGCATCGTCACGGCGTCGGTCACGTACGGCGCCAGCGTGGAGGCGGCCACAATGTACTTACGCAGCATGTCGTCGAAACACGGCGACTCCGCCCCCATGGCCTTGAGAACCTTCTCCGCCTCGATTCTCCGCTGCTCAAAGAGCTTCGGGAACAAGGGATCAATCAGGTCGGCCATGCGCAAGCCGATGCGCGATACCTTGTCGCCGTACGCCGGGCCGATGCCGCGTTTCGTCGTGCCGATCTTGTTGCCGACGCTCAAGCCAAGCTCACGGGCAGCGTCCAGCATGCTGTGGAAGGGAAATACGACATGCGCACGGTCGCTTACAAAGAGACGGCCTTCCGTGCGAATACCCTTCTGCCGAAGCTCCTCGATCTCGGTGAGCAGTGCCAGCGGGTCCAGAACCACACCATTTCCTATCACACAGATCTTCCCGGGATGCAGGATGCCGGATGGGATCAGGTGCAGCACATACTTCTCGTCGCCAACCTTGACAGTATGGCCTGCATTGTTCCCGCCCTGATACCGGACGATGATGTCCACCTCATCGGTGAGCACATCTATGATCTTGCCCTTGCCCTCGTCGCCCCATTGCGCGCCAACCAGAACCGTGTTCGCCATGATCCCCTCCCCTTGCTCTTCTTCTATCCAACACTCAAATTGTCCAGCGGATCCTTCAACCTCTCCGACTCGAAAGCCTGCCGTCGCTCCCGACATGTCGGGCAGCGCCCGCAGGGTCGCGCCTCACCACGATAACAAGACCACGTATCCGCAAACTCAACTCCCAGCTCCGCGCCAAGGCGGACCACCTGCGCCTTGGACATTAGCACAAACGGAGCCCGGACCGTGATCGGTCTACCCCGATTCAGCGCAAGCACGCCGTTCATCGCCGCCACAAACGCTTCCGTGCAATCCCAGTAACCGTACTCGTCCTGCGCCTGCGCGCCGTAGTACACGTCGGTGCAACCGGTCGCCTCCGCGTGCGCTGCTGCCATCGCCAGAAACACCATGTTCCGGTTCGGCACATACGTTGGCGGCTGCCGCCGTTCCTCTGACGAAACATCGTCCAAGTCCGGCACCGCCACGCGTTCATCCGTCAGGGCGGAGCCGCCTTCAACTAGTTCCGCGAAGCAACACAAGTCCGCAACACGGTGCGACACAACCCCGGCGGCAGCGGCTTGCTTGCCCGCCGCCTCCAGTTCACGAACATGCTTCTGCCCGTAATCAAACGACAGCGCGTGGATTTCCTCAATCCCAATGCGCCGCCGGACGTAAGCCAGCAGCACAGCCGAGTCAATACCGCCTGAGACCAGGACCACCGCGCGCGACATGCGCATACCTTACTTGGGGCAACGGCACCACACAAGCGCAGAAGTCCTGAAACTGCGGCAGACCCGCGGGTGTACCTTTTTCGCAAAGCACTGAGGCATAACGCCCATCTGCCTCTCAGAAAGGCTGCGGGCAACCTCGGCAAACGATAGCGGGCGACGAGAGCGGTGGACGATGGGATAGTCGCTACTCGTTATACGTTCTCGTCGCCCGTTCTCGTCAACCGATTGAGGTCTCACGTGAAAGGCTAGTCTGGCACGCTGAGTAAACCAACCGCCTTCTTAGCCGCTACACTGAATGGCGTGATGGTATGCGGAAGCGCAATGCGCAGAAAGAATAAACGGTGACCGGTAATCGGTCAGGAACGTAAGTACGGTGACGTATTCTCGCAGTCGTCCTCGAAGGTCGAAAGAAGTAGAAGGTAACGACGAGGACGAGTGGTGGACTCGGCCTGTTTGCGTGAGACTAGATGAGACTGAATGAGACTGAAACAGGTGTCCCTGCGTGTGTACTGCACTGTGCATATACTTGCGCCCCACTATGTTGCGAGTGTTGATGGCGAATTGGACGTTCTTTGCAGTCTCATGCGGTCGGGAGGCACTTGGCACCCGGCGCCACACGGTCAGCGCGGGGCGGCAGGGGCGAGTGAGTTGATTCGTGTACATATATATGGGGACACGTGGGGTGTTCTGCCTCAGTGACTGCGGACGCGCGGGAGCGCGACCCTCCCCGACACAGGGCAACAAAGACGAAAGGGGGATAGCATGGCAGGAGAGATTGCTTCAGGTCAGGGCCTGGCGGTGGACGCCAGCGGGATTCAGGAGGGGGCCGGTTTGGAGGAACGGGCGGAAAGGGATGTTCACGCAGAGAGCGCAAAGGTCGCAGAGACGGGGCATCGGCCGGACACGCGGCTGCCCGACGGGCAGATGACGTTGCTGACGGCACTGGTTGGCAATCCGGATGTTCAGTTGGCGTCCAAGGCCGCCGGCGTCAGCCGTGCAACGG
>CAZWPN010000015.1:0-37566 GCA_964635275.1 uncultured Victivallales bacterium
TGAGTCCCTTGCAGCCGCGTTCATCCTCTGGATCGCGGTCTGATCGGCGTCATCGGCGTAAGCATCCGGCAGAAGAGAATCGAGGACGACGACGCTGTGGACGATTCCAGTACGGGGATCTCTTTGCGCCGATTGGTACTGAGTCGAGGCGCAGGTATCGCCCAAACGGATCGCCCAAACGGATTGCATTTCACGTTCCTCTTGGTACATTGTCGGCATGACACGAAGCGACATACGGCGTGGCGTGCGGCAGGTGGTGACGCAGGTCGTCAGCTTGGCGCGCCCCAAACGTGTCATTCTTTTCGGCTCGGCCGCCGAAGGGCGAGTCGGGCCGGACAGTGACCTCGATTTTCTGGTCGTCGTACCCGACGGGCGGAACGTCCGACAGGTCACCGACCGGCTCAACGTGGGCGTCCGCGGCAGGCCGATGCCGTGCGATTTCCTGGTGGTCACGCCTTCAACCCTGCGAAAGCATCGCCGCACCCCCGGAATGGTCTACGGCGAGATTCTGGAACGGGGACGGGAGGTCTATGCCGGTTGACGCCAAAGACGCCGGTTCGCCGCAGGAATGGCTGCGGCATGCGCGGAGCGACCTGGCGCTGTGCGGTATGCCTTGCTTCAGGCGGAGTTTGCCGGCCGTCCGGTCAGCGAACAGAATCTCTCGGAGTGGAAACAGGGAGGCTTCCGCGACTGGCAGCGGCAGCAGGAATCGCTGGCGCTTGCCCTCGAACTGTGCGCCCAGTCCGACGAGCTGGCGAAGGTGGCCGGACAGTCGCTTGGCGACCGGCTTGCGCCCCTGCTGATCGCCCGGTACATGGCGGTGCTCAGGACCCTGGGCACCGACTCCGGCGGGGATTCGGGCGATTGGAGGATGCTCCACGAGTTATGTGGTGACATCGTTGCCCTGCGCAAATAATGTCACGCAATCGGCCCATTTCGCACGTTTCTCGGCATGCGCGTACGGGCCAGGCACCCCCTCTCGCCGCTGAACCGGCGCGTTTCATTCCCCTTAGGTGCCCGAGGATCTGGACTCAATTTCATAATCCTCCGATACCGATATCGAGTGGAGCATTCGGCGATAATGCGAACGGATTGAAACCCGTTGACTTCCGATGTGTTTCTGAGACCATCAGACGCTACGGGTCGGTATTGTCCGGAGTTCCGCGATGAAGAAATGCCCCTACTGCGCAGAAGACATCCAGGACGCGGCGATCAAGTGCAAGCACTGTGGCGAGTTTCTGGACCGGACTTCGCAGCCGCCGCGTCTGCCCGCGGAGGCTCTTCCGCGGGCTTTTCGGACGTCCACGATCTGGATCGCGGTGGCTTGCGTGGGGCCGTTGGCGCTTCCGCTGATCTGGTGGCACCCGGGGATGTCGGTCGTGCGGAAGGTCGCGTTGACGGTCCTTATCGTTGCACTGACGTGGGTGCTGACAGTGATGGCCATCAAATCCATCGGGGAACTGAAGAAGTACTACGAACTGCTGCAGAGCCTTTGACCGTCTGCCGCAGGCGAGCCGACGGCTTTGTTGAGACTGTAATACGATGGGGAGTACGTTGCTTGTCTTGAGTTATGAGCAATGCAGACATGAGTCTTCTGGCTGAGTGTTCGCAGTGGATGCGCAGTCACATGACGGGCATTGCCACGGCTCTGATGAGTACGGTAATGGCGGTCTTTGGCGGTGACGTCAGCCGGGCCGTCCGGCAAGCCGTGAGGGGCTACAGCTTCCTTTTTCGTGCCGGAGTCTTCATCTTTCTGGTGGTATTCGGGTATGGCGCGCTGGTGCTGCTGGTGGGGTCACTTCTGGCGCGGCTATTCCGGTCGCTTGACAACAACTGGCTGGCGCCGGCGGTGGTGATCGCCTTCCTCGTCGTGGCCATCATCGCCGAGGAACGCCGGCAATTCTGATGGTCATGCGGCCCTATTGCCCGTTTCGCCCTTCCAGATTGCAGTTGAAATGTGCCATGGAATGTGGTGATCATCCCGCGCTGTTGCCGGACAGTCAAGGGTATCCAAAGAAGGATCGTGTGCATGATAACTGACGCGAGACGCAGGCTGGCTTTGTTGTGGTGTGCTTTGGCTGGTGTGTTCGCCGCATGGTACTATGGGGTTGGCGGAATGCAGCTCCTCCGGGATCATTTGCAGGACGATGCGAGGAGAGGCATCTTCCTTGCCATCGTCATCGTGGCGATACTGTCTGTCTACTCCTTCCTTTCGATTGTGATTCGCTCGGTCATGCACAGGGCGGGCGCCAAGGATGGCGAGGCGACCATGATACTCAGTCTGGTGCGCGGTATCCTGTTCTTTGTCGCCGGACTCATCGCACTGAACGCGTGGTTTTCACTGGGCGCTCTGGGCACCATTTTCGCGGCGTTCGGAGGTATGTTCTTCGGGTGGGCGCTGCAGGCACCGGTGAGCGGGCTGGCGGGCTGGCTGCTCATCTCCATCATCAGGCCTTTTAGTGTCGGCGACCGCGTGCAGTTGCCGTCGCATGCTCTTGTTGGCGACGTAATTGCCGTGACGCCGCTTTACACGATTCTAAACCAGGTGGGCGGCAGTGTAGGGAGCGAGGAACCTGCAAACCGGACCATCCTGGTCCCGAACGCGATGCTGTTCTCAACGCTGGTGATAAACTATACGCCCAAGAACCAGGGCCAACTGATCGAGAATGCGCGCCGCCGCGCTGCGGATCCGGACAGCAACGAGGCGCCGTCCTACATGCTGGACGAGTTTGTCCTGCGCATTACGTTTGACTCCAACTGGGATGAGGCGGAACGGATACTGCTTGAAGCGGCGCGTGAGGTAACGGCGGACGTGATCCTCGCGACTGGCCAGGAGCCCTACATTCGCGCCGACATGAGCGACTGGTACGGCGTGTTCATACGTTTGCGTTTCATGACGGTCGCAACCGAGCGTCCCAAGGTCATCTATGAACTCACGCGACGCATACACAGGGCCGTCCAGTCGAGCGGTAAAGTCGATATGGCCATTCCGTACGTCTACTCCTACAAGAGAAACGCGCCGCCCGGTTCCAGTTTTCCGCCGGGGCAGATGGGCCTCCATACGGATGGAAAGGACGCATCCTGACCGGAGCATGAAGACTCTGAGACTGGCATCGTTCGGGTTGATGAGCGGTTCTTGACACTATTCCATGCCGTGACTTCCGGCGCACGCCCTGAAACAAGTTCGGCAGATTGACCGAAGGTGAGCGGCTATAGTGCCTCCCGGTCGAGCACGGCTTGAGCCACGGCTTCGGGGTTTGAGATTGGCAGGTGGTGCGCAACCGTACGGACCAATTCCCGCACCACGGATGGAGCGTCCTCCAGCATAGTGTGACACAGCACATCGGCGGGGCTGAACAGTGAAAGTGTCCCCGTCCGGCTATAGGTTGACACTTCCACAGGTCAGGAAAGGGAGTTTCCAATGTCAATGGTGGGGCTCGTTCGTTCCTTACTCGTCGTCCGTTCTTGTCCACGGGAAAGCGGGAAAAGTCGGTTGACGATAGCTGGCGACGAGAACGGTTGACGATTGCCGGCAGCGGCTCGCTCGGAGAGCTCGCCCTACCCAGCGAGACATAGAGTCTGTATACTTCCTCAGGTGGGGCGCCGTAAACACAGGATGCACTCGGGTCCGCCAAAGGAGTCCTGCCTTCCCCGGCCGATGATCAGGGAGGAGTATCCGCACTTGCAGGATGATAGTAATAGTGGTAGTGGAATGCGCGTCCCGTGAAGGCGGGGCTGGCATGAAGGGGCTTTGTATGGGGGCGGGAAGAAGAAACTGCGGGAACCGAATCCCCAGTCCGGACATCAGAGCATGAATGCTGTCGCAAGCTCGCTGGCGGCGGCTTTCGCCGCGCTGAAGTATCGCAACTTCCGTCTCTGGTTCATTGGGCAGTCCATTTCGCTGGCAGGCGTCTGGATGCAGATGACGGCGCAAGGTTACCTGATCTACGAACTGACCCACTCCACGGAGTACCTCGGCTACGTTGGTTTCGCCGCGGGTGCTCCCTCATTGCTCCTGATCCTCTATGGCGGAGTTGTGTCGGACCGCATGTCCCGACGCACCTTGCTTATTCTGACCCAGTGCGGCGCCATGGCGGCGGCACTGGTCCTCGCCGGCCTCTGTTTTGCCGGGGTCATCCGCCCCTGGCACATTCTGGTGATTGCCGGATTTGCCGGGGTCATCAACGCCTTCGACGCACCCGCCCGGCAGGCCTTTGTAAGGGAGTTGGTCAACCACGGCGACATGTCCAACGCCATCGCACTCAACTCGGCACTCTTCACGGGCGCGATGGCTGTAGGCCCCGCGCTGGCCGGTATCGTCTACGTGAAAGGCGGGCCGGCGTGGTGTTTTGCGGTGAACGGGCTTTCCTATGTTGGTGTCATCGCTGCGCTTGTCGCGATGCGTGGTGTCGCGGCGCCGGAGCGGCGACCTCGCGTCTCGTCGTTGGACGCGGTTGTGCAGGGGCTGCGGTACGTGGCCGCGCATCCGGTCATTCGCGTCATGATCGTAATCGTCGGCGTGACAAGCCTGTTGGGGATCTCGTTCCTTACGCTTGTACCGGCCTGGGCCAAGGATATCCTTGGCGGCGATGCGCAGACCAATGGCTGGCTGCAGTCCGCAAGGGGAGTGGGATCCCTGCTGGGCGCGTTGATGGTTGCCGCATTGGGTCAGCGGGTGCTTAAAGGGCGGCTCGTTCTGGCGGGAACACTGGTGTTTCCGGCGTTCCTTGTGGTCTTTGCCATCGTCCGGGCGCTGCCGCTTTCGCTGTTGGCGATCCTCGGGGTGGGTTGGGGGTTTATGGTGAGTCTCAATGCCCTCAATACGCTGATTCAGACGCATGTGGCCGATGAACTTCGTGGCCGGGTCATGGGCCTCTACGGACTGGTATTCTACGGCGCGATGCCGGTTGGATCACTCATCGTCGGCCACCTCGCCGCCGCAACAGGGGCACCATTAACGGTGCTGGCGACCGGCGTGGTGGGCATGGTCTTCGCGCTTTGGATGCTTGCCGCCTATCCAGCGCTGCGGCGGATGGAGTGAGTGCTCAAGTCAGGCGGACGAGTTGCTGCTGCTCTCCGATCTCTCAATCGCAAAGAAGGTTTGTGCAGAGGCGAGAAAGTGGGGAGTTCGGGTTTAGGAACGGATGGGGTGAAACCCCTTGATGGCCCGGGCAATCTGGAGAAGCCACTCGTCAACGCTGTGCCCCGCAAGGCGGGGGAATCGTTTGTTTGGCATGAGGAATTCGCCCTGACGGGTTAGCATGACTTTGCCGGCGCGTGCCTCGACTCGGGAAATGCCCCGTTCTGACGCGAGGATCCGGAGTTCCGCCAGCTTCAGGAGGCGCTCCACGGACGGAGGCGGCGGGCCGAAGCGGTCGCCCAGGTCGCGGCGCAGGGCGGCGATGGCGTTTGAGGAGTCCGCCTCGGCGATGTTCCGGTATGTGTTGAGGCGGTGGCCTTCGTCTTCCATGTAATCAAGTGGGATGGCCGCGGCGTTGCCGGTGTCTGCGCACATGGGGTCAAGAACGATGAAGTCGAGGCGGAGGTCGGTCTCAACCACCAGGCCTGGGGCGAGACCCTTGAGGCGCTCCACCGTGCGGCGCAGGAGTTGGCAATAGAGGCCGAACCCTATGGCAGCAATGTGTCCGCTCTGCGCGGCTCCAAGGAGATTGCCTGACCCTCGGATTTCCAGGTCTTGCATGGCAATGTGGAAGCCGGCTCCGAGGCCGGAGTGTTTCTGGATGGCGCGGATGCGTTCCTGCGCCTCAGGGTCGAGCCCGCCCTGTTCTGGAAGCAGCAGGTAGGCATACGCCTTATGATTGGATCGGCCGACACGCCCGCGGAGCTGGTAGAGGTCGGCAAGTCCGAACCGGTCCGCCCTGTCCACCAGGATCGTGTTCACCCGGGGAATGTCCATTCCGCTCTCGATGATGGTGGTGCACAGCAGAAGATCGTATTCTCCGGCAACAAACTGGTCCATGATTTCTGCCAGTTCGCCCGGCGGCATCTGGCCGTGGGCCACGGCTACACGCGCCTCCGGTACGATACTTGCCAGGCGTTCGTGAACGCGGCCCAGTGTCATAACCCGGTTGTGAAGGTAGAAAACCTGCCCCTCGCGGCTGAGTTCCCGGAGGATGGCTTCGCGCACGATCTTGTCGGTGTTGCGAGCAATGATGGTTTCAACGGCGAGCCGTTCCCGGGGCGGCGTCTGAAGGCGGCTCATGTCGCGTACGCCAGTCAGGCTGAAGTAAAGCGTCCGGGGGATTGGAGTGGCCGTCATTGTCAGAACGTCCACCTGCTTTCTTAGTTGCTTGAGCCGTTCCTTGTGCTGGACGCCGAACCGTTGCTCTTCGTCAATGATGACGAGGCCTAGATTCTTGAAGAGGATATCGGGGTGCAGGAGCATATGGGTTCCAATGACTATGTCCACCCTGCCTTCGTTGAGGCCGCGTACGATATCCATCCGCTGTCGCTGGGTGCAGAACCGGCTGAGCATTTCAACGCGAACCGGGTAGGGGGCCATGCGCTCTGCGAAAGTCTCCTGATGCTGCTGGGCCAAGATTGTTGTTGGCACCAGCACGGCGGTCTGGCGCTGATCCATTGCCGCCTTGAAAGCGGCCCGCATTGCGATCTCGGTCTTTCCGTATCCCGCATCGCCGCACAGCAGGCGGTCCATGGGGTGGGGTGACTCCATGTCGCGCTTCACTTCGGCTATGACCCGTTCCTGGTCCGGCGTCTCCTCGTAAGGGAAGGAGGCCTCGAATTCGTGCTGCCACCGCGTATCCGCGGAAAAGGCCAGTCCGGCGTTCACGGTGCGGTGGGCCTGGGTTTCCAGTAGTGACGATGCCAGATCGAGGATGGAACGCTCCGCGGCTTCTTTTTCATTGCTCCAGCGTTTCCCGCCCAGACGATGAAGCTCAACCGGGCGACCGCGCAGGCCGCGGTACCGGGTAAGGAGTTGAATCTGCGTCACGGGAATATGCAGTTTGGCGCCATCGGCATATTCGACTGTCAGCACCTCCTGCTTGCCGTCGCTGACGGTGATTTCGTTAACGCCATGGTAGCGGCCGATTCCGTGCTCGGCATGGACTACGAGGTCGCCCGGCTCGATGTCGGAGAGCTCCAGCAGGCGTTCAGCCCCGATGCGCTCTGGCCGTGACCTGGCAGCGGCTGGATCGTAGCGCCGGACGTGTGATCGACGCCGGCCATAGAGATCGCCTTCGGACACTAGTGAGCAACGCAAAGTCTCCGAGTGGAACCCACCCGACAAGCGCCCTACGCGCCGTGTCATGCCTTGAAGGCGGTTCAAGCCGACAAACTCCTCAAACCGGTCCTTTGATCCCGGGGTGTCGAAGAAGAGAAACACGGACCATCCCTGCCGAACGCGTTCAACGAGGTCGGCAAGGAGTTGGGCCCGGCTCTGCTCCATAAGGTCGGGGTGCAGGGGGCCGTGGTGTCCGCTGCCTGCCACCTCGATGGACTGTGCATCGAACAGGGCCGGGGCGGGCGCGTCCGATAGCCTGGAGTGTATGAAGACCTGGCGCGTCAGGGGCCGCGATTCCAGTGAGAGCCGCAAGTCGGCGAGGAACATGGAGGTCATCGAAGCCATGGATTCCCGGATCATCTCCTCGCTGACGCAGGCATGCTCGTCAATAGTTTCCGCATCAGCCCAGAGAACGATGAGGGGGCCGACGCAATAATCCATCAGGCTGTGCGACGCGTGAGCCGGGTTCAGGAATCTCCACTCGCCCGCTGGTGTTACGGTGGCGCGATCCACGCGCTCGACCGAGCGCTGCGAAGTCGGGTCGAACCTGCGGAGCGACTCGATTGAACCGCCCATGCTCTCGATCCGAAGCGGCCAGAGGTCCGTGACGGGCCACACATCCACAATGCCGCCTCGCACCGAAGCCTGGCCGCGGTCCAATACCTCGCGGTCAAATCGGTACCCGAGGGCTTCGATTCTGCCGGACAGTTCGTCCCGCTCTATCCCCATTGTGGAGTGAAGTTCAAGTCGCTGTGTCTGGAGCGTGGAAGGATCGGGGAGGCTCTGCATCAGCGCCTGGATGCATGTGGCCATCAGGAGGGGATGGTCCTCGCCGGAACGGGAGTCGCCCAGCAACCGGTAAAGCGTGGTCAACCGTGCGCCGGCAATTTCTTTATCCTCAGCTATGGATTGTCCTGGGATTCCTTCCCATGCGGGGAAATAGAGCGCCTCGGCGAGATTGTTTCCGGCCAGGGTCAGCAGGTCGCGGTGCAACGTTTCCAGGGTCTGCGGCCCGTCTGTCACGCAAATGAGGGCATGACCGGTTTCCCGGATCAAGGTCAGAGCCAACAGCGCGAGACCGGACTCCGGCAGGCTGGCAACGTGGGCCACCGGTCCAGGAGTGAACAAGTTCGCGATAACAGGCGCAAGTCTTTCCGCCAGCGATGTCATCACCCGTTCCCGGCTGCAGCGACAATCCCCTTGGCCGGACAGTATCCGGTTATCCCGGCGCGATCATGCCAGTTTGCGCATGTGGGAGGGTGGGATGCGCAGCACTATTCGGTACTTCGCCACCGTTCGTCGCGCGATCTGAACTCCCTGGCTCTTCAACTTGTCCATGATTTCCTGATCGGAAAGCGGATGCGACGAATCCTCGTCTGATACCAGCCCCATAATGAGATCCTTGACAGCCTTGTTCGACATCTGGCCGCCGTCCGCGGTCTTGATGCCTGGGGTGAAGAAGTACTTCATGTTGAACGTGCCGACGGGTGTCTTCATATACTTGCCGGACACCGTGCGGCTGACCGTGGTCTCATGGAATCCGACTTTGCGCGCGACCTCCGCCATCGTGAGTGGCCGCAGGTGGGCAATGCCGTGATCCAGAAAATCCTTCTGGATTGCGATGATTTCCGTGGCTATCAGGTGGATGGTCTTCTGGCGCTGGTGGATGCTTTTGATCAGAAAGGCTCCGGACCGGATGCGCTCCTGGACGTAGGCTCGCACGTCCGGAGGCGTGGACTTGTCGCTGAGCAGATCACGGTAGTGCTTGCTGATCCGAATGTGGGGTAGTTGGTCATCGTTTACGATGAGGCTGTAGTCTCCGGCCACCTTCTGTACAACGACTTCCGGCGTGACGTAAGCTGATAGCTCAGCCGAGTAGATGCGTCCCGGCTTCGGATCGAGTGTGGCGATGAAGTCTGCCGCAGCTTGCACATCTTCCGGTGTGATGTGAAGCGCCTTTGCAATCTCGATGTTCTTGTGGCTGCCCAAGCGATCCAAGTGATCCTTGACGATCAAGGCTGCGGACGATTCGCCCTTATCCATGCGGTCCAATTGGAGCAGCAGGCACTCGCGCAGATCCCGCGCGCCGACGCCGGTGGGGTGAAAGTCCTGCACGACAGCCAGGATATCCCTGAGGTGCTCAATGTCGGTGTTGGATGAGGCGGCGAGTTCCTCCAGCGTAGTGACGAGATAGCCATCGTCGTTGATGCTGCCGATGACCAGTTCTCCGAGTTTCTGGTCGGCTTCGTCGAGGCCCGCGAGACTCAACTGGTCAATGAGGTGCTGCTGAAGGGATTCCTTCTGTGTAATGGAATCCAGCAGGAAGCTGCGCTTTTCGTCGTCGTCCGCGGTGAATACGCGGTTTTGGGCGTCTTGAAAGAAATATTCACGCCACTCGGCGTCGAGTTGGGACAGAACCGCGTACTCCTTCTCAAAATCGAGTTCATGGTTCTGCTCTTCAGGGAAGTCTGTCGCGGGGTTCTCGCTCGGGACTTCCGGTTCCGGTTTCTGCTGTTCTTCGTCCGTGGCTGGTTCTTCTTCGATGGTGGGATTACGGTCCAGCTCCTGTTGGATGAGTTCACGTAACTCCATCATGGGCATCTGCAGCATTTCCAGAGACTGGCGCAACTGGGGCGTCAGCACCATCTGGAGCTGCTGCGACTGATTCATCGAGAGTGTCTGGCCCGGCATGTGTCTTATCCCCTGAACAGCGGCATGATAGCCCATCGGGCAGGCATCTCAAGAAAATAGCAGACGTGTGGAGCGAAAGGCGCATTGACTCAAACTGAATAACCCCAATGGGTGTGAAGGGCCGGATTCACCACGGAGACAAGGAAGCACAGTGCGAATGTTTGGCGGATCTGCATCCGCTTCAACATGGCAGGGTATCTGACTTGCCGCCCGAGTTGCCCAAATCCAGAAGCCTGCAGGCCCGGCGTTCGAGGCGAACCGAGCCGTAAGGCCGACAAGCTCCTGGCAGTTCTGGAACTCAGCCGTACGACTTGTGGAACTTGCGCTCCTTGTCGTCCTTGTCGGTGCCGTTGTTGGCTGCGTCTTTGGCTGGCGGTTCGGCGCGTGGTGGCTCTGCGACGGCGTCCGCGGATTCTCCGGGCTCGGCGGTGTCGGACAGCGTGGGCGCAGGTTTGGTCTTGGCGGCCGCATCGGCGGTCTCGACGTAGTTCATCTGGAGCATGCTCACCGTTTCGGTCAGCAGGCGGTCTTCATCCTTGTCCAGATTGCCGCGCGTCTTTGACTTCAGCATTTCAAGGACGTCTATCGTCATCTGCGCGCCGTCCAGATCGATCTCCACCTTGTTGGTTACCGGGTTCTTGAGTTTGCCCAGTTGCTGCATGGCTGAAGCCGAGAACATCATGACCAGGTTAATCAGAAGGGATTTGTGCATATCTGATGGTGCTTTGCTCATCTACGTACCTCCATTTGTTGCTTATACTACCGGACCGCTGCTTTCAGTTCAACCTCTCGTGACGATGCGAATACGATGTCGCCTGTGCGGACGTCCAATGCAGCGGCGACCACAGGACACTTGGCCTTGAGGAGAAAGAAGAAGTTCCCGGGGTGGTCGTCGCAGGTCTCGAAATTGCCGTGACCTTTGGCGACAACGCAGTCTGCCGACTCAAAGGCGTGGCGGAACACGGGTGAGACCGCATCCCAGTTGACACCAATGTCGTTCGATCCGGTCTCGATAACAGGGACGATGCTGGTCATGCCAACGTCGCGGGCATCTTTCATCGTGGCGTCGTTGATAATCGGGCCGGACTTGACAGTGAAGGTGATCTGGACTCCGTATGTCAGCAAGTGTTCGATAAGGAACTTGTCGAAGACAATCTCGCCGGCGTTGTCGCCAAGGTAAAGCAACCGGCGGCCGGGCCGCAGTTCGCGGCGAAACGCTTCGATATTGCTTATGGCGAACGGCGTCTGCAGCAGGGCGAGGACATCCTGGCGCAGGTTGAATGCGTGGCCGATACCCATGTCGATGATGTTCCCTGCGACGGCCGCATGGAGCGCGACATCCAGAGGGTCGGCGGCCCCGGTCATGCACTGCCGGAGTTCCGGCAGTAGTTCCATCGCGGTCTGGTTGGTTTCCTCCTTCTGCTTGAAGAATGGGTCGGGCACGCCGGTGAGTCTGGAAACGGCGTCGTAGACGGGTTGCGACATCCGCGTGGGCTGCTGATCGAGATCGAGGCAGCGCGGATTGGCTGCGAGTTCGACGAGGACGCGACGCTGAATGTCAACGTCGTTCGTGGCGACACGAGCGGTGTTGAGCGCCTGACGAAAAACGCAGACAATGCATTCTGGTTTGGCTTTCATTCGCGAAGAAGGGCCATACAATAGTGGACAGGTCATTGTGATGCAAATATGAAACCGACTTCCCTCCGAATGCTGCTTATCTGCCGCCCTGGGTTCGAGGACGCATTGATTGAGGAACTCGGAGACCGCGGCATCGCGGTGGCGGGGCGGGTGCCGAAATCCCCCGGCCTCGTCAGTGTATCGGTTCCAGGCGGCATGGCAGTTCCTCTGTGTGTCTTTGAGCGGCAGCGCATCCGGGTGGGCGGCTTTGTGCCGGCGGCGCAACTGAAGCCGATCGCAGAGGAGACGGTTCGTGCCGTCTTTCTCGAACTCTTGGGCGAGTGCCGCCCCTGGACGCTGCATGCGTATGCGGTGGCCGAAGGGCTGGGGCGCCGTGTTCGTGGCATGGCGGATGTGTTTGTCCGGCTGGCTTCCCGAATGGCGGCCACGCTTCAATGGAATTATCGTGAGCCGGAGCGAGTCAAGCCCGACACGCGTGTGATTCAGATGTGCCTGGCAGAGACGGGACTCTGGTACGGAACGGCGCCTGCGGCGGAACTCAGTCACCAGTGCCCCGGCGGTATTGGGCGATATCGTCTGGATTCCCGTTCGCCGTCGCGATCCTACCTGAAGATAGAGGAGGCGTTTGCGCTTCTGGGTGTGGAACCGCGGGCGGGCGAAACGGTTGTTGATCTTGGCGCTGCACCGGGCGGATGGTCGTTGGCGTTTCTCAAGCGGGGGTGTCATGTTACCGCAGTGGATCATGGCCCTATGCGGTTGCCGCCGGAAGTGACCGGTCGGTTGATCCACTTGCGCGAAAACGGGTTGACGTACGCCCCTGACAAGGCGCTGCTGCCGGTGGACTGGATGGCGAGCGATATGCTGGTCCCACCTGGCGTGGCGCTGGGTCTCCTTAAGCGGTGGGTGGGTGAAAATCGTGCCGGGCACTTTATCTGCAACGTGAAGATTCCGCAGCAGCATCCCTGGGTAGCGATACGGCCTGTGGAGGAGTGGCTACGCACGCAGCGTAGTCTCCGGTACCAGATCCGGCAAGTTTACCACGACCGCCGGGAGGTGACGGTTCTTGGGCAGTTTACATCCGATACCATGATCCCAATGAGCGGATTCTCTCCACGCCAGACTTCACAGCCCCCAAACACCTAAGCGCAGGGGTGCGAATGGTGTGCGAGCATAATCGAAGGCCTTTTGGCTGAGGATCAGAGCCGCCGATGGTTAATTGAAGCCCTCGCCGCCTCGTGCTAAACACAAGTCCGTTTTGACTCGCCTCGCCGCGGCGTTCTGGTATAAGGTCAGCCGAGTGCGACCTGAAGAAAGGATTCCTTCTATGTTCGATCCGGGCAGTCTCAAAGGGCGTTCTCTACTAAGCCTTTATGACATATCTGACGCTGAGATGACCTACCTGATTGACTTGGCCCGGGAGCTGAAGATGCGGAAGCGATCCGGGGTTCGCGGCAACCTTCTGGACCGGAAGCACTTTGCCCTTGTTTTCGAGAAGGCGTCCACGCGCACTCGCTGTGCGGCAGCCGTGGCGGCAGCGGACGAGGGCGGTTTCACCGAGTATCTTTCGTCCGAGACAATCCACCTGGGCAAAAAAGAGTCAGTGGCCGATACTGCACGGGTCTTGGGGCGGATGTTCGACGGGATCATGTTTCGCGGGTACAAGCAGGACACTGTGGCAGCGCTTGCCAGGTACGCGGGTGTGCCGGTCTGGAACGGGCTTACCGATGACGAACACCCCACTCAGGCTTTGGCCGACCTCATGACGGTCCAGGAGCACTTTGGCGTCCTGAAGGGACTCAAGTTCGTGTACATCGGAGACGGGCGCAACAACGTGGCCAACTCGCTGATGCAGGCCTGCGCCAAGATGGGAGTGCATTTTGTCAACTGTACGCCGTCTGCGCTGACGCCGGCAGATGCGCTATTGCATCGCGCTGAGAAGGCGGCCGCCGCCAACGGGAGTTCCGTAAAGGTTGTAACGGACCCGGAAGCCGCTGTTCCCGGCGCCAACGTGATTTGCACCGATGTCTGGACCTCGATGGGCGAGGAAGCGAAGTTTGCCGATCGTGTGCGGTTGTTGCGGCCGTACCAGGTGAGTATGGCGCTCGTGCGACGGACAGGGAATCTGGACGCCGGCAAGGTGATCTTCCTGCATTGTCTGCCGGCCTTCCATGATGCAAAGACCGAACTGACACGTGAGATCGGGGCAATGGAAGTCACTGACGATGTCTTCGAAGCCCCGTTCTCCAAGGTGTTTGACGAGGCAGAGAATCGTGTTCATACGATCAAAGCGATTTTTGTGGCAACAGCGGGAGGGGTGAGGCAATGACCGGATTGCGGACGCTCAGTTGGGAGACGCTCCAGAAGATGACGCCGACGGAGAAGGCGCCCTTCTTCCTTGATCAAGGGCAGCTCACCCACGTTCTTTTCGCCCAGCAATTCGACCGGAGGCAGTTGGACATGCTTGGCGAACTAGCCACGCAGATCCGCTTCATGTCAAAGGCGGAAGGCGGGGCGGAGTTTCTCCAGAAGGTGCTGCGCCACAAGCGGGCCATGATCTATTTTACCCAGCCCAGCACACGGACGTTCCTGTCGTTTTGCGCCGCCTGTCAGATTCTCGGCATCCAGGTATCCGAGGTTCGGGACCGCAGCGTGTCGAGCGAATTCAAGGGTGAGTCTCAAGAGGACTCGGTCCGGACGTTCAGTTCCTATTTTGATCTCATCATCATGCGAAGCGAGATCGGCGGTCTTGCGGAGCGGATGGCCTGGGTTCTGTCCAACAGCGAGCGGCCGGTGCCGATACTGAATGCCGGGTCGGGCAAGGATCAGCACCCCACCCAGGCGCTCCTGGACATCTACACGCTGCAACGCAGTTTTGAGCAGCGTGGCGGGATTGACGGCAAGTGCATTGTCTTCGTTGGTGACCTCGCGCGGGGCCGGACAGTCCGGTCCCTTTCGTCGCTGCTGATCAATTACCGCGACGTAAAACAGGTGTTCGTGGCGCCGCCGGAACTGCAGATCGGCGAGGATGTACAGACCGCCCTGCGATTTGCGCAGGTGAAGTTCGAGGTCACATCCGACTTCGATGCGGCCATCCCGCGCGCCGACGCAATCTACATGACGCGAATTCAGGACGAGTGGGATGCGGTCAAGGGCGAGAGCGCCAAGATTGATACCTCGCGGTACATCTTCGGAATGGATCAACTCAGCCGTTTGCGCCGTGATGCGGTTATCCTGCACCCCTTTCCGAGGCGTAACGAGATAGCGCCGGGTGTAGATCACGACTCCCGCGCGGTATACTGGCGGCAAATGCGCAACGGGATGTGGATTCGGGCCGCGCTCATTGCGGCGGTCTTCAAGCAGGGCGATATGATTCGGGAACAGGCGAAGAAGGTGCTGGCTAGCGAGGCCACGAATCGCGCCAGAATCCCAGGGCTTCGTTCCGCATCCAAGACGGGCAGCAGGAAGAAAGTGGTTCGGTTCAAAGTGTAACGCATCGGTGCCGCAAACGGGATACGAATGGAAAAGGCCCGCTGCATATCTGGGATTCTGTTTGCCTGCACGCTGCTGGGCGTGTCCGGTTGTGCCACGGCGCCATCGGCGGGTGTGTCGAGGGATTGGGGGCCATTCTACTGTGCGGATCGGACGTTGGGCGGCGAGGCGCGCGTACGCGCCGCCGGCCCGTTCTACGAGCAGCGCGCCGACGCCGGCCGGAGTTTCGCGGCTGTCCGTCCGTTCTATGCGGTGGACCGCAGTGCGGAAGATGACTACACCACGCGCCATTTCCTGTGGCCGGCGGGGGTGTCCAAGGAATTTGGCCAGGAGTCATACTGGCGATTCCTGCTGGCCTTTGGGCACGACTTTGACAACACGCAGGACGACTCGCGCTATCGGTTCATGCTTTTCCCGCTGATCTTTGCCGGCAGGGACAAGGATCGGCATCCCTACTTCGCGGTGTTTCCGCTGGGCGGGACGATTCACGAGTTCCTCGGACGGGACGAGGTGTCGTTCGTCCTGTTTCCACTGTACAGCCGGTCTTCGATCAACGACTTAAACAGTCTGAGCGTTCTTTGGCCGATCTATTCCCGCACGGTTGGTGGGGACGTGGACCGTTTCCGGGTGTTTCCGTTTTACGGCCGCTCCATAAACGGAGACCTGTCGGATAAGAGATTTGTGCTCTGGCCATTCTGGACGCAGGCTGAATTCAACCATCCCAAGTCACGAGGGAGCGGATACGTTCTGTTCCCCTTGTATGGGCACATAGAGCTGTCGGACCAGGAAACGTGGATGATCCTTCCGCCGTTCTTTAGAAGGAGCCGGAGCGAGACGCGAAGCGAGGTGCATGCTCCCTGGCCTTTCTTTCAGTACCGTTCCGACGGCGATGACGACAAACTGTACCTCTGGCCGCTTTGGGGGCGGAAGCAAAGCGGCTCGGTCAGGAGTTGGTTCTTCCTGTATCCGCTGCTGGGCGGAAGCGAGGCGGACCGGGGCGGATACACACAGACCCGGTGGAGCGTTTTCCCGGTCTGCCAGTCGGAGAAACGGATCATCAAACCGGAGGCCACCGGGTCGGATCGGGCGATTGAAGCACCGGATGTAGCTGACTCCGGAGACGAGGCAGCCTTGACGTCATCGCTTCCCCGGAGGGCGCGCGACCGCCGCTATTTCAAGTTGTGGCCTCTGTTCTCCTACCGGCGGGATGGGGACGCCTCGCGGTTCCGACTTCCGGACCTGTGGCCGCTAAGCCAGACGGTCGGGGTCGAGCACAACTGGTCACCACTGTGGACGCTGTACACGCAGTCGCGTCTGGGCGGAGCCGAGGAGGATGAATTGCTCTGGGGGGTTTACCGCCACCGACGGCAGGAAGGAACGCGCCGCGTGTCGCTGTTTCCGATCTTTGAGCGGAGCCGCAGGGAAGACGGGTCCGAGGTGGAGTGGTCCGTGATGAAGGGACTGGCAGCATACCGGCGTTTCGGGTTGGAATACGAGTTCAGGTTGCTATACTTCCTTCGCATCAATCTACAAGGGGGACATCCGTGAGGCGCCGCGAACCGGAATACTGGCCGCCGCCGACCAATGCGCTCAGCCGCATGGGTCGGAGTATGCTTGCCACTTGCCGGGAAGTCGGCCGTGCCGGCCTTCTGTTGAGCGAGGCGGTTCTGTGCATGCGGTGCGTGTTCAAGCCGCGTGTGCGTCGCGAGATTGTGACCCAAATGTATGTTTTTGGCATCAAGAGCCTGGGCGTAATCACTGTTGTTGCTGTGTTCACCGGTATGATCCTGGCGCTCCAAACAGGGATCGAGCTGCGGAAGTTCAATCAGGAATTCAATATCGGAACGGCCGTAATGGTCTCGATGCTGCGCGAGATGGGGCCGTTCATGACCGGCCTGATCCTGGCGGCTTGCGTTGGGTCGGCCATCGCCGCTCAGCTTGGGACGATGAAAGTCTCGGAAGAAATCGACGCTCTGCAGGTTATGTCCATTGATCCCGTCCGTTTCCTGGTCATGCCCCGGCTTGTTGCGATGGCCATCATGACGCCGCTCCTTGCGTTCTATACCTGCGTGATGGGGGTGCTGGGCGGCGCCGTTGTGGGCAGTACGCAGTTGGGGGTCACTTTTGGCGCCTACTTCGAGAACGCCACCAGGTTCGCCGAGGCCAAAGATCTGTACGTCGGGTTGCTTAAGGCGTTCATTTTCGGCATCGTAGTCACCACGGTTGCCTGCCATGAGGGACTTTCAACCACTCAAGGCGCGGTGGGGGTTGGTGTGTCCACGCGGCAGACGGTGATCGAGTCGTTCCTGCTGATCCTGGTGTTGGGCTATTTCATAACGAGGCTGTTCTACTGAAGGGACATTCAGGCATCCGGCGGGGCCTTCCGCCACATGCCGCGAGGGCAACATGATTCGGTTTGAAGATGTTTCCAAGCGACTGGGCGGGCGGCAGATCCTCGACCATGTGAGTTTTGAGATTCAGAAGGGCGAAGTGTTTGTGATCGTAGGGCCTTCCGGCGTGGGCAAGAGCGTTACCCTCAAACACATGGTCAGGCTGCTTACTCCGGATAGCGGCCGCGTGTGGATTGGAGACGCTTGCGTGAGTGAGGCCGATGGGACTGCTTTGGAGAAGGCACGGGAGCGTTTCGGGTACCTGTTTCAGGACGGTGCGCTGCTTGAGTGGCTGACTGTGTTCGAAAACGTGGCGCTGCCCTTGCGGGAGAAGACCCGCATGGCGGAGAAGGCCATCACGGACCGGGTGATGGACATGTTGACGCGGGTGGGGTTGCAGGACGATGCGTGGAAGCGTCCCTCGGAGATGTCCGGTGGCATGCGCAAGCGCGCGGGACTCGCCCGCGCCATTGTGCGTGATCCGGAGATAGTTCTATATGATGAGCCGACGTCTGGACTGGACCCGGTGACGGCCCGCACTATTGACTCGCTCATTGAGAAGATGCAG
Organism: uncultured Victivallales bacterium; assembly: GCA_964635275.1. Taxonomy (GTDB): domain Bacteria; phylum Verrucomicrobiota; class Kiritimatiellia; order UBA8416; family CAZWPN01; genus CAZWPN01. Next base: position 18,041 of record CAZWPN010000015.1, read on the forward strand.
CGGGAGATCGGTGTGACAAGCGTCGTGGTGACCCATGACTTGCACAGCGCTCTTTCCATCGGGAGCCGGATCGCGATGCTGCACGGCGCCAAGGTGGTGGAGCTGGCAGACCCGAATGGGTTTGTCGCCTCGCCATGCGCCGAGGTGCAGGCATTCCTCAGTTCCCAGTTTATCACGAAAAAAGGCGCTTGGGATAAGGATCTGACATGAAGACACAACTCTGGAGCCGGGATGTGACAATGGAAATGGTCGTTGGCGCGTTTATGCTTACGGCCCTGCTGGGGCTGGGGTATTTCACGATCATGCTATCGAAGCAGGCCCTCTTCACCAACAAGTACCCGATGACAGTGCATTTCCCCAGAGTCATGGGTTTGAGGGACGGAGACAGCGTTGTTGTGCGCGGAATGCCGATCGGGAAGGTAGGCGAATTGAAGCTCGACCCAAAAGAGTTGAACAGTGTGCACGTTCTGCTCTCGCTGGACTATCCCATTCGCCTGCGACGTGACTACCGGATCACCATTGAGGCTACGTCCATACTGGGCGGACGGCAGTTGCAGATATATGAAGGAACGCCGGCGTCAGAGCTGGTTCCCGAGAACACCGCACTGAAGGGGGAACCGCCAATCGATCTGATGAAAGACGCATCCGAAGCGGTGGCGGCGATCCGAAAGGCGCTTATCGAGGACGGCGTGATCGACAACTTGAAGAGCTCCATCGCCCAGTTCCAGGAAGTGATGGCCAGGGTCAATCAGGGCAAAGGCACGCTGGGTCGTCTTCTGAGCGATGACGACACCTTGTACAAGGATATAGCGGCCACCGTGGTCTCGCTCAGGAAGATGTCTGACCGCTTGGATAAAGGGGAGGGTACATTGGGCAAACTGCTGTCGAGCGACGACACCCTGTACCGCGACTTATCGGCCAGCGTCGCTTCGTTGAAGTCTATTTCCCAGCGACTGGAGAAGGGCGAGGGAACCCTCGGCAAACTGCTGTCGAGCGACGAGCAGCCATACGAGGACCTTAAGGCGTCTATTGCGTCGCTCAAAGCCATTGCCGCTCAGATCGAGAAAGGGGACGGGTCGCTCGGGAAATTTGTCAAGGACGAGACCTTGTATCTGGACGCGAAAGGCCTTGTTAACGAAGTGCGGGCGGCCGTGGACGATTTTCGTGAAACCGCGCCAGTTGTCAGTTTCACGAGCCTGTTTTTCGGTGCGTTCTGATGGCGAGACAGAGGGGGGGCGCTATCGCGCCACGCGGGCTCCTCCGCCTTTGACGAGTTTCTCAACCTCGGCTAGTGTGGCCATGGAAGTGTCCCCGGGTGTCGTCATGGCCAGGGCGCCGTGCGCGGCGCCGTACTCGACGGCAAGCTTCGGGTCGCCAAAGGTGATTAGTCCGTAGATCAGACCGGAAGCAAAACTGTCCCCGCCACCGACCCGGTCGAGGATTTCCAGACGCTGGCGCATGGTCGCCTCGTGGAATTGGCCACCCGCCCAGCAGATGGCGCCCCAATCGTTGATCGTAGCGGTGTGCACAGTGCGCAGTGTAGTGGCGACGATCTTGAAATTCGGATACGCAGTCACCGCTTTCCCGATCATCTTCCGGAAATTTGTGGGGTCGAGCGCCGAAAGGTTGTCATCCATTCCCTCTACCTCGAAGCCGAGCGCCGCCGTGAAATCCTCCTCGTTCCCGATCATCACGTCCACTAAAGGCGCCAGGCGGCGGTTGACTTCCATCGCCTTCTTGTGCCCGCCGATGGCCTTCCAGAGCGAGGCGCGATAGTTAAGATCGTACGACACGATGGTGCCGTGCCGCTTGGCCGCCTGCATGGCCTCCTCAATCAAGCCTGGCGTGGTTTCGGAAAGACCGGCGAAAATGCCGCCGGTGTGCAGCCACTGAACTCCATCCTCCCCGAAAATGCGGTCCCAGTCGAAATCGCCCTTCTTCAACTGCGAGGCGGCGGTATGTCCGCGGTCCGAGCAACCGACCGCGCCGCGAAGGCCGAACCCGCGTTCGGTGAAGTTCAGCCCGTTGCGCCCGTTGCGCCCCACGCCGTCGAAAGGAGCCCACCGGATATGGCGCGTGTCGACGCCGCCCTGCATTATAAAGTCCTCCGCAAGACGGCCCACCTCGTTGTCGGCAAATGCAGTGGCGATGGCGGAGGGAAGTCCGAAGCACTTGCGCATGGCGCGCGCCACGTTGTACTCGCCGCCGCCTTCCCATACGGTGAAGGTGCGCGCCGTGCGGATACGGCCCTCGCCGGGGTCCATGCGCAGCATGACTTCGCCCAGTGAAAGGATGGCGTGTTGGCAGGTTTCAATCGGCTTGATGTCCAGTATTCGACTCATTGTTGTTTCCCGTTGCTTCCATGTTAGCATGGTGGCGCATGGACGGCCACGCGAGCTGTCGGCGGTCAGGATCTGTAATTAGGAGCTTCTTTCATTATTCGAACGTCATGGGGATGGGCCTCACGCATGCCGGCCAACGATACTCGCACAAGGCGGCCGCGGGCGCGAAGCTCCGGAATGGTCCGGCAGCCGCAGTAGCCAAGCGACGCGCGCAGCCCGCCGCAGAACTGGGTCATTACCTTGCGCACGGTTCCTGCGTAAGGGACGATGCCCTCGATTCCCTGGGGAACCAGATCCTCCTCGCGGTCGGATTTCTGGCCGTAGCGCTCGCGGCTGCCCGCTGCAGATTTCATGGCGGCGATGCTTCCCATCCCGCGGTAGACGACGTACTGCCTGCCTTCGTGGATTATCTTCTCGCCTGGGCTTTCATCGGTGCCGGCCAGGATCGATCCAAGCATGACCGTTTCAGCGCCGGCCACCAAGGCCTTTGGCACGTCGCCCGAGTGCCGGATGCCTCCGTCAGCGATGACAGGTATGGATCCCTCCAGCGCGCGGGCAGCGCTGTGGACGGCGGTGATCTGTGGGATGCCGACGCCGTTGACGACCCGGGTGGTGCAGATGGATCCGGGGCCGATGCCGACCTTGACGGCGTGGGCGCCGGCGTCGCGGATGGCCACGGCGCCATCAGCCGTGGCCACATTGCCGCCCACGATGTCAATATCAGGAAACCGGTTCGTCAGCCACCGGATCATGTCGAGAATGCCCTTGGAATGCCCGTGGGCGCTGTCCACAACAAACACATCCAAATCTTCATCGGCCAGCGCTTCGGCGCGATGGTGGTCGGCTGGCCCCACGGCGGCGCCGACGCGCAGGCGATACTTGTTGTCGCGGTTATAGTTTGGCTCTACGTTGCGCACCAATGTGCTGACATCGGTAAAACTGTAAAGGCCCACCAGCTTGCCACCTTCCACAAGCGGCAACTTTCCAATCTTGTGTTGCATCATGATCTCGTAGGACGAGAGCAGATCCGTATCGGCTGGCGCGGTCACGACGCCGGTGGTCATCACTTCGGAAACCTGCTGGCTGCGGTTGCGGGTAAAGCGCAAATCCGTGCCGGTCAGGATGCCGACCAAACGGTCGTCCGAGTCCAGGATCGGGAATCCGCTGAACTTGTACCCCTTTTCCTTGCGGACCCTCTCGATGTATTCCAGCGTGTCGGTCGTGCGGAAACAGATGGGCGAGCGAATGAGACCATGGAGATGATGTTTGACCCGGGCGACTTGTTTGGCCTGCTCCTTTGCGGTCAGGTTTTTGTGGATGATGCCGATGCCTCCTGCCAGAGCCATGGAGATCGCCATGTCGGCCTCGGTGACCGTGTCCATGGCCGCGCTTGCGAAGGGGATGTTCAAGCTGATGCGCGATGTGAGCCTGCTCGTGATAGTCGCCTCGTCAGGAAGGAAGTCGGCGTACTGGGTGACAAGCGTCACGTCGTCGAACGTCAGTCCCTCGTGCGGGAACTGGGCCATGAATTCGTCCACGGTTCGGGTATGATTCATTTCAATACTCCTACGCTGTCCCGTCCTGTTGACCCGTTTCTTCTAGTGCTTCCGGATGGGTCCGTCAAGCACGTATTCAGGAGCCGATCCTCGGCGAGGGAAGGCAGGACTCCTTTGGCGGCACCGTGTGCGTCCTGTGTTTACGGCTCGCTCGGAGAGCTCGCCCTACCTGGGGAGCATATACAGACTGTATGTCTCGCCGGGTAGGGAGAGCTCTCCGAGCGAGCCGCTGCCGCAATGGGTCCCGCCGGTGACAAGCGCTTAGGCGAGGATCAGGGCGACTCAAATCCCCTTGTTCCCGCCCGCCCGCCTTGGTACAACCTTTCAGCAGTTGAGATTAGGACAGCCGCCACGGGATGCAGCAGCCAGGCGTGTCTATCGCTTCGTTTGGCTCGCAACCGTGGCATTTGCAGTGCTCGTTCGTAACGCTCGGCAGCGACATGAAGGGGGCCCGTGTGGCAAGGCCGGAAACAAACAGGTCTCATGGCGGAAGGCGAGGATAGGGTATGAGGAAGATGGTTGGCATTATTGCGGCGGTGTTGGTGTTGGGGGGGATGAGTGCAAGTGCGCAGGATCCTCAGCGCAGCGCAGCGGCGGAAGAACTTCTCAAAGTGATGAACGTGCAGGACGCCATCGAGAAATCCTTTGCGATGGTGAAGAAGATGATACCGGCGCAGATGGAGAAGATGACGCAGATGGCCGGTGAGACCAATATGCCCGCGAATGTGTCCCGGCAGACGGACAAAATGCTGGATATGATTTCCGTGGAATTCAGCTGGGACAAGATAAAGGCCGATTACATTGCCCTGTATGCCGATACTTTCACGGAGCAGGAGATAAAAGACATGATCGCTTTCTACAAGTCCCCGGTGGGCCAGGCATTAGTAAAAAAGCAGCCGGAATTGATGAAGCGCTCCATGGAGATCAGCCAGAAGGTTATGATGCAAATCATGCCCAAGATCCAGGCCATGGCGGAAGAGGCCGAAAAGACGGCGCCGGCATCAGACAAGCAGAAGTAGATAGCCGAGTGGAGTCTGAGATGGATGGGCGGATCAACGTGGCGGAGACCTTTCTGTCCATTCAGGGAGAATCCACGTACGCCGGCTCGGTGTGTTTCTTTGTCCGATTTGCGGGGTGCAATCTCCGTTGCCGGTACTGCGACACGACAGAAGCGTGGACGGGCGGTGAATCCGTAGCGGTGGACGATCTGGTCCGGATGGCCTGCGCCAGCCGTGCGCCGGTGGCGGAGATCACGGGCGGCGAACCGTTGCTGCAACCGGCGTTCCGGGATCTCGTGCGGTTGCTTAGAGAACGGTTCACAGGAACTGTTCTGGTCGAGACGAACGGTTCACTGGACATCTCGGCCATACCCTCAGGAGTCGTGGCCATCGTAGATTTCAAGTGTCCAGGCAGTGGCGAAACCGATGCGAACGACTGGGATAACGTCGGGCGGTTGCGGCCTTGTGATGAGGTCAAGTTTGTTCTCACTTGCAGGGCAGACTACGACTGGGCGGTGGCGCAGGTGCGGAAGCACGGGCTGGAGAAGCGATGCTGCGCGGTGCTCTTCAGTACGGTTCCCGGCAGTCTGGATGCTGCTGATCTGGCCGCCTGGCTTTGTGAGGACCGACTCCCTGTACGCCTGCAGGTGCAGTTGCACAAGGTGCTTGGGCTGAAATAGCACCAGCGGCGTGTTGGCCACTGCGGTTGGGGTAACTCGAGCGGTAAGTCCCGCACGCTGCTAGACGATGGTGTCCGACTCCGAAGGGCGGGAGGCACCGGAGGTGGCGCCCACAGATGTGGCACCCGGCGGGACATGGCGTCCGGGAGGAGCCGGGACGATCCGAGTTTCGGCTTTCACGTAAGGCTGGACACTATGCACCTCGTACACCATGGCCACTGGACCGATACGGATCTCATCGCCTGATGCGAGCCGCGCAGATTCGACAAGCTCTCCGTTGACCTGCGTGCCCCGGCGGCTGCCCAGGTCGCGCAGGATGTGGCCGCCTTCGCATTTCTCAATAACGGCATGGCGGCCCGACACATGCTGGTCGGAAATCTGAATTGTGCAATCGGCGTTTCGTCCGATGAACGTCGGGTGTGTGCCCATGGGGAAGTTGGCGCCTCGCAGGGGGCCGCCGGTCGCGACAAGCCGGTGACATCGGTCAAGAGACTCCGGTGCTATCGTGCGCAGGTTGACATCGCGCTGTGGGAATGGGATCGTCACGCCGTGTCGCTTCAAGGCGTACCATATCTGCTTGCGCACCTCGCTCTCAATCCCGTGCAGTGACCCGAAGTTGTCGATCCATACCCGGAGTTCGTAGAGGATCGCCGAGTCTTGGAAATCTTTCAGGTAGACCGCCGGAGCGGGCGTGCGGAGGACCTCCTGGACCTTTGACGCAGCATCCAGCAACGCGTCGATTGCCACCCCGCAGGGCGTGTCGTAGGCCAGCCCGACGTGTATCTTCACCAGGTGCTCCTGGGTGGGGCGATCGAAGTTAATAACCGTCTCGCGGGCCGCGACGTTGTTTGGGATTAGAAGGTGGTCACCGCTGCGTGTCCTCACCAGTGTGGTCCGCCATGTCAACTCGACGACCTCGCCCTCCGACTGGCCGATCTGGACCCAATCGCCCACGTTAAACGGCCGCTCGACTCCGAGGACGATTCCGGCCATCAGGTTGCTTAGGAGTTCCTGAAGTGCCAAGCCGAGCACGATGGACACGACGCCGGAGGTGACGAATACCGGCGTCAAGTTCAGCGCCGGGAAGGTCCATGAGAGCAGAATGAACATCCCGATGAACGCAAGCAAGATCACAGCCATGCCGCGCAGGAGGGGCGGCACGCCGCGGCGCGTCTGCAGCGCGCGCGTCGGCAACACCCAGCGCGCCACCGGAATCAGGACCGAGATAAATACCTCGAACGCGAGCAGGAAACCCATCAAGGCAAGAAGGTTGGGCACATCCGCAATGCGGCCCACCTTCAGAAAAAGCAAGATGCTGCCGGTGACAAAAATCAGGATCGGAGAGATCCACTCCATTCGGCTGATCAGCCGCAACCGGCGCAGGAGTCGGAATATGGAAGTGCCCACCACAACGATACCTGTGACGGCGAGGAGCATGAACCCGGTCTCATAAGGGGACGATGGAACAGCGGCAACAGTTTCCGGCGTCTGGGCCAGGGCTTGCGGGACTGCACAGGCAGCCGTAAGAGCGGTCAACACTGCGCGCCGCATCACGTGGCGCATTACGTTCCGCTTCTGACCTTGTTCTTTCACAATGGCATTTCCTTTGTTGGCCGGCGCGTCACTTCCCGGTCTTCTTGGTCAGTTCCTTGGCACGGTCCAGCGCCGCTGCGGCGCGCTTGTCGGTTGGGAAATCCCTTGCAAACTGCCCATAGGTGTCGGCGGCGGCCGCCCTTTGTCGGGCTCTTGCGTACAGTTCAGCTGCACGATAGAGCGTGTCAGCCGATTCCTTGGGCATGAGCGCATAGCGTTTCATTAGTGCGTCGGCGGCGGTTTTCATGTCCTCCAGCATGGGCTGTACGGCGATGTCGGCCACCAGGTCAAAGCCCTTGGCGGCGTGGACTCCCGACGGGTGCTTGACCAGCATGTCGTTCAACTCTGTCACCAGCCGCTCCTGCAATTTGGCGTCCCAGACGTGTCCGCCGAGGACACGCCGCTGCCGGCCCCGCTGCCACTCGGTGCGGCATTTAGCAACGATCGCTTCGGGGACCCGCACGGAACCGGGGTAATTCCGGATCAACCGATCATACTCCAGTATGATGCGCTCCTGCTCGCCCAGTTGCTCGTAGGCTTTGGCGATGGCAAACTGGAACTCGGGCGCCAGTGCATGCTGGCCATTCTGGCGGATCTGGTCGTCCAGGATACTGATGGCTTCGTTCCACTTTCCCTGACTCATGAGCCCTTGGGCGCGCGCGTAGTCGGCCTGGACCTGCGCCTCGACTGACGACACTTCTTTGCCCGGCGGAGCAGAGTGGACTACAGGGACGTCGGCCGGCCCGGTTCGCTTGACATATCCGACAAGAAGCGCCGCGCCGATAAGAACAATCAGTATGGCGCTCGCGATCCCGGCCAGAGCCATCCACTGCTGACGCTTGTTGAGCCGGCCCAGCGCCGAGAAAGAGCGGGGCGCGGGTGCCCGCACTGTGAGCCGCTGCAACTCCTGCCCCACCTCGCCGGCTCGCGGGTATCGGTCGGCAGGGGATTCCGCCAGACATCGCTTGATAATGGTGTCGAAGCCGAGCGGAATATCCGGGCGGACCATGGTGGGCAACTTGAAATGACCCACGGGTAGTTTGCCGGTCAGCATTTCGTAAAGAATGACGCCGAGGGAGAAAATGTCGGTCACCGACGTCACGGTGTGCGAATCCATGCGCTGCTCGGGTGACATGTAGTTCATGGTGCCGATCGCGGTCCTGTCTGCCGTGAGAGTTGCCATAACGCCGCTGTTTGCATCCAGAGTCGCTATACCAAAATCGGCGATTTTCGCGCGGCCAGTACGTTTGTCCACCAGGACATTGGAGGGTTTTAGATCGCGGTGCACAACTCCGGCCGCATGGGCATAGTCCAGCCCGTCGCAGATCTGTGTGGCGTAGGCAATGACCTGAGAGACGGGCATACGTCCCTTTTCGATGATCTTGTCCAGGCTATCGCCTTCGACTAGCTCCATGACAATATAGAGCATATCGTCCTTCCGGCCACGATCAATCACCTGGACGATGTTCGAGTGGTTGAGCTGGGCCAGCGTGGCGGCCTCACGCTCAAAGCGGGCCAGGAGTTCCGGCGTCGCTGCGAACTGGGGAGGCAGTACCTTGATGGCAACCGACCGGTTCAGTGAGGGCTGAACGCCCCTGTACACGATCGCCATGCCGCCCTGGCCGATCTTCTCGATCACATTGTAGAAACCCAACTGCCGTGGCATGTCAGTCTCGACAGAAGCAGTTTTCGCATTTGTATCGTCAATGTCCACTGGATGTTCCTTCATCATGCTCTGCTGATTTCGCGGCTATAGCCCCTCTCTCGCAACCGGAAAACAGCCTTCTACGAGCGTCATGATGGTGAAACGGCGGCTAAGAGGCAAGCATGAACGAGGTGCTCCTGGCTGGACCCTTTGTAACACCCATGGGTCGTCGTCGCGACGCTTTCCAGGACCATCCTGCGCCTACTTCGCGTGCCTGCTAAGGTATGTAGCCACGCCGTCAGCCGTGGGTTTCATGGCATCCTCGCCGGCTTTCCAGTTGGCAGGACACACTTCGCCATGTTCCTCGGTGTATTGCAGGGCATCCAGCGTGCGGAGTGCCTCATCCACGCTGCGACCGAGGGGCAGGTCGTTCACGAGCTGGTGTCGTACGATGCCGTGGGTATCAATCAGAAACAGTCCACGCAGGGCAACCGCTTCGTTGAGCAGTACGTCGTACGCCCGGGCAATAGACTTGTCGAGATCGGCCACCAGCGGGTAGCTGACCTCGCCGATCCCGCCCTTGGCGCGCGGCGTCTGACGCCATGCCCAGTGCGTAAACTGCGAGTCTACCGATACGCCGATCACCACCGTGTTCTTCTCATGGAACCGCTTGATGGCCTTGTCAAAGGCGATGATTTCTGACGGACACACAAAGGTGAAGTCCAGTGGATAGAAAAACAGGATTACGTACTTGCCGCGGTAGGCTGACAGCTTGATTTCCGCAATTGAGTTGTCGGGCATAACCGCTTTTGCGACAAAATCAGGGGCTTCCTTGGTAACCAGAACGGCCATCTTGCACTCTCCTTTGCTCTATCTTTGTTTCTATAGCCTCGCGGTTCGGACCACGCAGCCCTTCCCGCGGCGAAATACTTCTTAATAATGCCACTGAAACAGTGTCATTAGCAAGTCCTTTTCTCTGTTCAGTCCTTTTCTCTGTTCTCTGTCTTTCATCCCATAGATGTCCGGGCGGGATGCTGGTTATTTGATTAACCCTTGTTGCGCAGGGCGCGATATAGGCAGAAGGCCAGCAGGCCGAGGATCAGTGCCCAGCTCGCCAGCATGAAGATCCATCCGCCGGTGGTCATGGTGCTGGTTCCTCGGCTGACTGGGTTTGTGACTTGCGGCGCCAGGCGATCCACACCAGGCAGGAGAGCAGGGAGAAGAGGAGCAGTAAGACCACCCGCGTCATTAGGATGGGCAGGGTGTTCTCCGGTTTCACATTCTGGAGTCTCAGCAGGGGAATGCCGTCCTGTATCAGGTAGACGGCCAGGATGACGATGAGGAAAACCGGGGTCACGTAGCGGATGATCCAGCGGTAGATGCGCGGGATGACGATATCCGAGCCGGTGTGCATTTCAGTCCAGGCCTTATCCATGCCGAATACCCAGCCAAACAGGATGGTCTCGATGGCGCCGAACAGCACGAGGCAGAAGGTGCCGCCCCAAAAGTCCATTTCGTCGACCACGCCGGCGCCGAGTCCGAAGATGGCGAGCTGACAGAGCAGGAAGGTGACCACCCCGAAGATGGAGACGGACTCCCGGCGGGAGAGATTGAATTCGTCCTCCAGGAAGGCGACGGCCGGCTGGGCCAGGGAGATTGAGGAGGTGATGCCGGCCAGGAAGAGCAGGGCGAACCAGAGAAAGGCGAGCAGGCCGCCGAACGCCGCTCCCTGAAGCACGAGCGGCATGATCTTGAAGCCGAGGTCGAAAATGCTGGAACTGGCCTGAAGGGTGGCGGCGGCGCCGAAGAAGGCAAAGGCGGCGGGGATGACGATGCTGCCGCCCAGGATGACCTCGGCGGTCTCGTTGGCGGCGGTTGCGGTCAGCCCCGAGAGGGCCACGTCGTCCCGCTTAGAGAGATAGCTGGCGTAGGTGAGGATGACGCCGATGCCGACGCTGAGGGTGAAGAAGATCTGGCCCGCGGCAGCCATCCATACTTTGCCGTTCAGGGCGGTTCCAAGGAGCGACAGGTGTTCCATGGAAAGGCCCGAGGTCGTTGTAAACTGGCGCCAGGCGTCTGCATTCCAGAGTTTTGACCAATCGGGATTCCACAGGAAACCGAGGCCGGCGATGACGTTGTTCTCCGGGTGGGTGGGGTCGGGGGTGCCTATGGTGAAGACCCGGATCATCAGGATGATGGCCATGACCAGAAGGGCGGGCATGGCGATCTTGCAGACCATTTCAATGCCGCCCTTGATGCCGCGGGCAATGATCCATAGGTTCATGGCGAAGGTGATGACGAAAAACAGGTAGGCGGTGCGGATGCTGCCGAAATGCTCGTTGACTGTCAGGCCGCGGAAGGCGTTGAGAAAATCGCTCATGGACTGGTAATTGGTGCAGGCGCTGTAGCGGCCGGTGAGGGCGAAGAAACTGTAGGCCAGCAGCCAGGACTCTATGTAGGTGTAATAGACGAAGATCACGATGGGGCCGAAGATGCCGATGACCCCGAAATACTTGATGAAGCGGTTCTTGTTCCAGAGGGTGTGGAAGATGCCCGGCGCGGTGCTATGGCCGAAGCCTCCGCCGAACCGGCCGATGGTCCATTCGATCCACATCAGCGGAATGCCCAGAAGCAGGAGGGAGATGAAATAGGGGATCAGGAAGGCGCCGCCGCCGTTGTTCACGGCCTGGCCCGGGAAGCGAAGGAAATTGCCCAGTCCCACCGCACTGCCGGCCACGGCAAGAATCACGCCCATATTTCCGCTCCACTGTTGCTTGGCCATGATGTGGAGAATACACTAAACGCTGGCGGATTGAAAACAGCGGATTTTGTTGGCTGAGGTGGTGATGAACAAGAATTGCGATATCAACTCCAGACTTGCCCGTATTTCGGCATCGTGCATAATGACACCATGAGCGCACCGCTGAGAGTCGCCATTCTTGGTTCTGGAAAGGGCAGCAACGGCCAGTCCATCATTGATGCTATTGCCTCCGGCACTTTGAACGCCACAGTTGTTTGCGTCCTGTCTGACGTCGAAAACGCCGGCATCCTCGATCGAGCCCGCCGGCATCACATCCCAGCCGAGTTCGTGAGCGGCGCGCCGTACAAAACGAAACTCGATGGCGAAGGCGAGCAGCGCTACATCGCAGCCCTGAAGAAGTATGGGGCGGAAGTCATTGTGCTTGCGGGGTTTATGCGGATAATCAAGCGTGGCATTCTTTCCTCCTTTCCAAAGGGGGTCCTCAACATACACCCCGCCATTCTGCCAGCCTTTCCGGGGCTGAATTCGTGGAAACAGGCGCTGGACTACGGTGTTCGCGTCGCAGGGTGCACGGTTCACTTCGTAGACGAGGGGACCGACACTGGGCCAATCATCGTCCAGCGGACAGTTCCCGTGTTTCCCGACGACACACCGGAAAGCCTTCATGCCCGCATTCAGGCCGAGGAACATGTAGCATACCCCGAGGCGCTTCGCCTTCTGGCTACCGGTCGGCTGCGCATCACGGGGCGCCGTGTTGTGTTTGTGAAGGATTAGCATTGAACCGTTTTCCGACCTCGGGTATCATCCCGCCCCTCAGAAAGGGATCTGTAATGAATCCGATTGAACAGAAGTTGAGGCTTGGTCTGCCGAAGGGCAGTCTTGAGGAATCCACGTTTGCTCTCATGCGCAAGGCTGGATTCAAGGTCCGCACCACTTCCCGGTCCTACCTGCCGTCTGTTGACGATCCGGAATTGGAGTTGCGCCTTATCCGTGCTCAGGAGATCGCGCACTACGTCGAGCGCGGCATGCTGCAGGCTGGCATTACCGGGTATGACTGGATTGTTGAGACCCATTCGGATGTAGTTGAGGTGGCGGAGTTGATGTACGCCAAACAGGGGTTCCGCCCGGTCCGGTGGGTTCTCGCGGTTCCGGAAAAATCGCCGATCCGGTCGGTAAATGACCTGGAAGGCAAGAGTATCGCGACTGAAGCCGTTGGCCTGACAAAGCGGTATCTGAAGAAGAACGGCGTCAAGGCCGAGGTCGAGTATTCGTGGGGTGCTACCGAGGTCAAGTGCCCCGAGTTGGTGGACGCCATCGTCGAAATCACCGAAACCGGATCCTCGTTGCGGGCCAATAACCTGCGGATCGTAGATACGGTTTTGGAGTCCACGACACGCCTGATAGCCAACAAGGCGGCATGGAAGGACGAATGGCAGCGCGCCAAGATAGAGCAGATCGCGCTGCTGCTTAAAGGTGCACTGGCAGCGGAGTCCAAGGTTCTGCTCAAGATGAACGCACCAAAGAACCGCCAGCAGGAGATCGCATCAGTGCTTCCATCCCTGCACGCGCCGACCGTCAATCAACTTGACACCCCCGGATGGATAGCCATAGAGTCCGTGATTGACGAGGCCGTGGTGAGGGAGATTATTCCGCGCCTTAAGAAGGCCGGGGCGGAAGGTATCATTGAACTGCCGTTGAACAAGATGATCCTGTAACTCTAAACGGGATCCGGGCCGATCAGGCGAGTGGGAGAAATGCGATGGGATCGATCAAGAAGAAGAGGCGCAAGAAGATGGCAAAGCACAAGTTCGAAAAGCGCCTCAAGCAGATGCGTCATAAGAACAAGTAGTCGAACATGAACGTTCTCCGGCAGGCGGGCATATTGTGCCTTCTGCTTGCTGCGGGAGGGTGCGGAACAATCGGATCCAAACCCGTACCCGCACCCCTTTCCCTTTCCGAGGAAGAGAGCAGGCGGGCTTCTGCCTTGTCGCTCTACGGCTCCGGCCTTCTTCACGAGGAAGCGGAAGGCGTGCGTTCGCCGGCGGCCTTGAGCAACTTTCTGGCCGCCGCCGCCGCCGCGCCGGATGAATCCAAGCTCCAGTCGAAGGCGGCCGTGGCATGCCTGATTCATGGCAGGGTTGATGATGCCATGCGCATTCTGGAGGCGGACGCACAGCGCCACCCGGACTCGAGCGATTCTTGGATGCATCTCGCCACTGTCTGCCGGTACAACGGCCGCCGCCAAGACGCGATCGCTTACTACCGCCGGGCGCTGACCATCTCGCCGGACTCTTCGCCAGCGTATCTGAACCTCGCTGGCATTCTCTGGGAAGAGAAGCGCGACCGGGAAGCGTTCGATGCAATTCTAGCCGGCTTCGAGAATGCTTCCGATACTGATCTCCTGCACGACGCGTGCGTGGCGCACGCCCAGGAGCAGGCCACCTCCGGCGATGTCAGTGCGACCCTGGCCAGCTTCGAGTTTCTCGCCAAGCACAGCCCCAGGCGCCGGTCGTTCTATCAGTACTTCGTAGGATCACTCCATGCGGAAGTTGGCAACTCCGGTAGGGCAATGGAGTATATCCGCCAGGCTACTGAAGGCGCAGAGCCCTATCCGGATGCCTTTCTTTGGTTGGCCATGACTCTCGCGCCGAAGGAGCCCGCCAAGGCGGTGGCCATCCTTGCCGACGGCATCTGCCGATTTCCCGACAACGACGCAATGCTCTATTTCAAGGCCTCTCTTCACGAGAAGCTTGGAGAGACCGATAAAGCGCGGCTATGTCTTGCGTCCGTCAGCACCAACTCCACGGACTCCGCTGTGGGGGTAGTGCGGCTTGCCCTGGCCCAGTTGAGGACGGATCGCGTCCTTGCCAGGCAAACGCTGCAGGACGCCAATCGGAGCATACCCGACAAGCCGATCGTCATGTACCCTTTGGCCACTCTTCTTCTGGGCGACAAGGAGTATGCAGAAGCGGCCACTCTCTTCACCCGGATAATCAGCCTGCTGAAGACATCAGGACATACAAAACTTGGAGAGGATCTGTATTTCAACTGTGGTGCGGCCTGCGAACGCGCCGGCAGGAACGCTGAAGCCGAGCAGATCTTTTCGGAGTGCATCGCTGTCTATCCCGATCACAATGAATCGCTGAACTATCTGGCCTATATGTGGGCTGAGCGAGGAGCCAACCTGGAACAGGCGGCCGAATACGCGACCCGGGCATTACGCATACAACCGGAAAACCCGGCCTACATTGACACGCTGGGCTGGATCTATTACCGCCAGCGAAAGTTCAAGGAAGCGCGGGCGCTGTTGGAGGCAGCGTTTCTCCTCATGGCCGATGACCCGACCATTGCGGAACATCTGGGCGACGTGTTCATGGCCCTGAATCGCCCAGAGGATGCCGTGACGCAGTGGACGCGAAGTTTTGTACTCGATCCCGCCGGAACTGCTGTGGCCAACAAGCTCGAAAAGCAGGGGGTTCGTTTGGAGCCGCTGCGTGCTGAGGCCGAGAAATTCCGGTTGAGCCGCCCGTCGGCGAGGGAGTGAGTTATGGCAGCCATTCACCAGTTTGTTGCCGGCTTTGCCCGCGGCGATGCCATCAGCAACGAGGCCCTCTTCCTTCGCCGGATCTTTCAGTCATGGGGGGTAACGTCCAACATCTTTACCGACGCCCGGCGCGCCGCTCCTGAACTGCGATCCGAAATGAGTGATGTTTCTGAGGCTTCATCGGCGCTCACTCCGCAGGACGTCGTGCTCCTGCACCTGTCTATCGGATCGACGGTGAACACCGTATTCCAAAGCATCCTCTGCCGCAAGGCCATCCTCTATCACAACGTTACCCCGCCCCGTTATTTCACATTGATCAACGGCCAGACGGCATCCCTTCTGGAGCAGGGGCTCAAGCAGGTCCGTGAACTGGCCGGTGTTGCGGAAGTCAACATGGCCGACAGCGGCTTCAATGCCTCCGAGTTGGAGTCGTGCGGTTACGCGAATGTCAAGGTTCTACCCCTCGTGCTTGATTTCGATCTCCTGAATACCGAGCCTGACCGTGGCGTCTTGCGACAGATGAACGATGGCCGAACCAACATCCTTTTTGTCGGGCGTGGAGCTCCAAACAAGAAGATCGAGGACGTTCTAACGGCGTTCTCAATCTTCCGGCGCCATGTCCGCCCGGATGCGCGCCTCATTCACGTCGGCTCCTACAACGGGACGGAACTGTATCATAACCTGCTCCTAAAGCATGTGCGTGACCTTGATGAGGATGCCGTGTGCCTTCCGGGGAACGTCCCCCAGTCGACCCTGACCGCCTACTACCGATCGGCGCACCTCTTCCTCTGCATGAGCGAGCATGAAGGTTTCTGTATTCCGATCATCGAAAGCATGCACCACGGAGTCCCGGTTCTTGCCTATGCGGCTGGAGCTATTCCAGAAACCATGGATCACGCCGGCATCCTTTTCCAGTCGAAGGACTATCCGATGATCGCGGAGACCATGGGGAGGTTGCTCGATGACGCTGCGCTGCGCAAGGCCGTGGTCGAGGCTCAGCACGCGCGGATTCGCCGCTACCGCAACCGGGATGTCTCCGGAGAACTCCGCCGGCTATTGTCGCCGCTCCTACCGTCATGAACACTAAAAGCCCAAAGGAATCCAAGGCGCTGCGGGATGTTGGCGAAATCGCCGCCGTCCGTATGATCAGCCGTCTGCTGCCGAAACGAAGCGACATCATTACCGGTGCCGGAGACGACAGCGCGGTTGTGAGGTGGACGCGCGATGAGGATCTCGTGCTCACTTCGGATCCCGTCATCGAAGCAGTGCACTTCATGCCGGCCACGCCGCCTGAGCGAGTCGGTCACAAGGCCATTGGCCGGGTGCTGAGCGACCTCGCTGCCATGGGCGCACGACCACTTTGGGCGCTGGTCAATATCGTTGCGCCAGACGACATGCGGGTCCATGAAGTCAAGCGACTGTATGCGGGAATCAACCGCCTGGCGCTCCGGCATGGGCTGGCGGTCGTGGGCGGCGACCTGTCGCGTGGGCCCGTTTTGGAGGTGCATGCATTTGCGGCCGGAACCGTGCCCAGGGGCCAAGCCGTTCTGCGCTCGGGAGCGGGAGCGGGTGACCGGATATTTGTCACCGGACATCTGGGCGGCAGCCTCAAGAGCCGTCATCTACGCTTTGAGCCTCGCGTTGGGGAGGGCATGTGGTTGCGCCCGTGGGCGACATCCATGATGGACCTCAGTGACGGTCTGGCCACCGATCTTGACCGGCTGATCCGCGCCAGCGGCGTCGGCGCCAGTGTCCATCTCGAAGCCATTCCCCTGTCGCCGGCGCTTCTTTCCTTCCGGCGGCAAGCCGATCGGATACGACACGCACTTTGCGACGGCGAGGATTTCGAGCTGCTATTCACCATAAAGGCCCGGCGCGTTCAGGAGTTCCGCAAGGCATGGAAAAGGGCGTTTTCCACGCCTTGCGCCGAGATCGGATCCGTTCTCAGTCATCCGGAAGATCTCCGTCTTGTGGACCGGTATAACCGCTCTTTCAGTTATGCGAGTCAGGGTTATGAGCATTTTCGTTGAACACAACTATGTTTCGCACAGTCCGGTGGAAACCCACGCTATTGCGCGGCGTCTGGTGGATGCACTCCCGGCTCGCGGCGCGGTGATCGCGTTGCATGGCGACCTCGGCAGCGGCAAGACCTGCTTTGTGGATGGTATCGCCAAGGCGCTGGGTTTTACCCGTTCGGTAACGAGTCCCACGTTCATCATCGTCAATGAGTATCGTGGCGCCCGCCCGCTATTCCATGTGGACCTCTATCGGCTCGACACCCCCGATCAGGTTCTGGCGCTCGGACTTGACGAGTACTTCGAGCGCGTCGGTGTCACTGCGATTGAATGGGCTGAACGCGCCGGCGATCTTCTTCCGCCGACGACCATCCACGTCAGGCTCGATGCCATGCCGTCCGGTCCGGACGACAGGCGCATCAGCGTGCAGACCCCTGCAGTGGGACCCGGATGAGAAGCCTGACTATTCTTCCCTGTCCCAAGCGCGTCCGGCAACGTCCGGGGGTGTTCAACATCCCGAGCGCCGGTTTGATCAGTGTGCCGTCTGACGAATGGATCGCCGTCGCCGCTCCCGTTGCCGCTTGCCTGCCCCGATTTTCCGTAGCGGTTCGCACCAGCGGATGGGAGCCGGCCATCCGTATCATACACCGGGAGCGGCTACCGCTGGACGGATACCGGATCGAGATCGGGCCCAGGGGGATCAGAATAGAGGCCCAGTCGCCATCCGGCGCTTTCTACGGCGCACACACGCTCAGCCAGATCCTTGTCGCCGCACAAACACGCCCCCCCATGCTCAGCATCCTCGATTGGCCGGACCTGCCAGTCCGCGGCGTCTACTACGACGTTGCGCGTGGCCGCATCCCGAAACTGGAGCGGCTCATGGAGATGGCCGATCGCCTCGCCCACTACAAGATCAACCATCTCCAGCTTTACATGGAACACACCTTTCGTTTTCAATCGCACCCTATGATCGGGCGCAACGCCGACCCGCTCACCCGTGAAGACATCCTGGCCCTCGACGAATTCTGCGCACGTCGCTTCATTGAGTTGGTTCCATCCCTCGCCAGTTTCGGTCACATGTCAACCATTCTCTCCCTGCCGGCCTACCGGCGCCTGGCGGAAGACTGGGGCGTCGGCCGGTACGTGGACCCCGCAGCCGAAAAACTCGCGCCGTGGCAGCGCCGCAAGGCCTGGTCATTGGCCCCGGCCAACCCCTCTACCTACGTATTCCTAGACTCCCTGTTTGCCGAGCTGCTGCCGCTCTTCCGTTCCCGTCAGTTCAATGTATGCTGCGATGAGACTTGGGACCTGGGGATGGGACAGAGCTATGCGTTGTGCCGGCGGAAAGGCAAAGGCAGGCTCTACCTCGACCACCTGCTGAAGCTCCGGCGACTCGCCGCGAAATACGACAAACGCATGATGTTCTGGGGCGACATCATTCGCCACCACCCTGAACTGGTTCGGGAGATACCCAAAGACGTGGCCGTGCTTGACTGGGGATACACCAGCGACCATCCCGTCGCCCGCATCGCCGATTTCCGAAAGGCGAAAGTGCCGTTCTATGCCTGTCCCGGCACATCCTCGTGGGTGTCGTTATTCCCGCGTCTGCATGAAAGTGCGGCGAACATCAAGGCGTTCACTGCCGCCGCCGTCGGTGAAAAGGCGACCGGTCTTTTGAACACGGACTGGGGCGACGGCGGACACCACAATTTCATGGAGTTCTCATGGTACGGGTACCTGCTCGGCGCCGAACAGGGATGGAATCATCGTGCCGAGCCGGTAACCTTTGCCGCGCGTTTCTGCAGACAGTTCCTCCGGTGCGATTCGCCGGATCTGGTCCGCGCCATCCGCGATCTCGGCGATGTGACGCACCTCAATGTCGCCGGCCGCTATCAGAGCGTGTGGACTCATATCTTCTTCGCGGGGCCGGATGACGACTTGTTTAAGAACGGCACCCGCAAGGGCTCTACATGCCGCCATGGGGTGATTCGTAGCAATGTCACCGTCAAGTTGAACGCGGCGCTTGGCAGTCGGACGCATGAGACGTTGCGCGCAGTACGTGGCGCCTTTGTGCGCGCGACAGCGCGCCCGGGCGTTGACCCGCAGGGAGTCTTGCCCTACTGGATATTCGCGGTTGACACCCTGATCCATGCAGCCAGGAAGCTCACTATTCTTGCCGCCGACGGGAAAGACGCAACTGATGGATTACGGCAAGATACGCCTGCAGCGCGGCGGCGATTGGCGGATGAAATGAAGTCGCTGAGGCGGCGGTTCACGGTGCTCTGGCTTGCCCGTAACCGTCGTTCCGAGATCCGCGTCACGCTGGCGAAATACGATGCTGCGATTGCGGCGTTGCGCGCCGTATAGAGACGCTCTCTCACAGTCGGCTAGT
>CAZWPN010000016.1:0-36737 GCA_964635275.1 uncultured Victivallales bacterium
GGTTTAGCAAACCGCTGCTTTCAACCACTCAGCCACCTCTCCGTGTGCATGGGCGCAGGGAAGACCTGCGCGCGGTCAGCTACTCGGGATACGGTAGACTCTTCGAAATGACAGGACAAGCCAAATCCACACACAGAGTTTTCTGCACGCCCGATTCCGCGCTTGCTCATGTCACGGGCGGACCGTATCTTTTCACCCATGTCAGGGCTTGACTCATGCATTCGTGTCCTTTCGCCGGAGGTGGCGAATAAGATAGCGGCCGGCGAAGTGGTTGAGCGGCCGGCTTCGGTTCTTAAGGAGTTGCTGGAGAACGCGCTGGACGCAGGCGCCACGCAGGTGGATGTCGAGCTGGCCGGGGGCGGTGTGAAGTTGCTGGCTGTTCGTGATAACGGCCGCGGGATGATCAAGGACGATGCTATTCTGTCGGTCGAACGCCATGCAACGAGCAAGATCAAGGATGTTGACGATATAGAGGGCGTAAAGACGCTCGGATTCCGGGGTGAGGCGCTCGCGGCGATTTCATCGGTGTCGCGCTTTACGCTCACAACATGCCGGACCGGCTCGCCGGCGGGAACCCGTCTGCGCATGTCGGGCGGCAAACTTCAGGACGTTGCCGATGCGGGATGCCCGGCAGGTACCTCCGTGGAGGTGAGGGATCTCTTCTTTAACGTGCCGGCGCGGCGCAAGTTCCTGCGATCGCTTCCAACGGAATGGGCTAACGTCAGGACCACGTTCATCCTGCAGGCGCTGGCCAACCCGGCGGTCGGTATGAGTCTGACCGCCGATGGTCGAGAAAACTGGCGTCTGCCCGCCGGTGGGAATATGGAGGCGCGCATACGCGACCTTTTCGGGGGCGAGTTGCTGCGGCAATTGCGGCCAGTGGCGCACGAGGCTGCCGGCGTCAAAGTGACAGGATTCGCTGGGCTTCCGTCTGCAGGCCGTGTGGATCGGACTGAACAGTACGTCACGATAAACGGCCGAGCGACAAGCGCGAACGTTATTTCTTATGCCGTGAAGGAGGGATACCACACCCTCCTTCCAGCCGACCGGCACCCGGTCATCTTTCTGTTCATAGAGGTCGCCCCGGATCAGGTTGACGTTAACGTGCATCCCACGAAGAGGGAAGTGCGTTTCCGCCAGCCCGGCGCGGTTCGCGATGTCGTTATCCAAGCCGTTCGCAAGGCGCTTGAGTTGCCGGCGATGGATGCCACGGCGCGACGGGAAACCGCGGCACCGGTTTTCGAGGGCCGACAGCCGCCCTCCGTACAGATGGGTATCGAAGGACTGGGTTCACCCCGCGCGTTCATCTATCCGCATGGTGCGGCAATGTGGCCGCCGTCGACGTCCACACCGGCAACTCAGACTGCGGCGGGATCACCGGGTCAGCCACCGGCCGGCGCCGCAGAACCACCCGGCGCCACGGAGACTTCGACTCCCGCAGGCGTGGACACGAAGCCTGGGCCATGGATGTGGTGCCGCATCATCGGGCAGGTTGGGGGACTGTATGTTCTGCTGGAGACCGATGACGGGTATGTCGTCATGGATCCCCATGCGGCGCATGAGAGGGTGCTCTTTGATCGCTACCTGACCGCGCTGCAGAACAGGACCGTGGAATCTCAGCCATTGCTGGTTTCAGAGACGGTTGAACTGATGCCTCGGGACGCTCTGAGGATTCGCCAGAATCTGGAGATCTTTCAGGAGATGGGGTTCGGGATTTCCGAGTTCGGCGGCGACACGTTTGTCGTGGAGGCGATGCCGGCATGTTTCGGCGCGATAGGTGCGAAGGATTTGCTGATCGAGATAGCCGCTCACCTCGAAATGGCCGGCAGTCGCGGCGGACGCACAAGGTGGCGGGAGGATGCCGTCGCGCAGGCGGCGTGCAAGACGGCGGTGAAAGCGCGCGACCGCCTGCGGATCGAGGAAATGGAGCAGTTGATAGCCGATCTGGCGGCGACATCCCTGCCGTACACGTGTCCGCACGGTCGCCCAACCATGATCTACACGTCATTTCAGGACCTTAACCGTAAGTTTGGCCGGCCATGATGGAGGTGGCTGCATGATGGAAGACAAGAGGGTGGTTCGGTTGTTGATAGCGGATGATCATCCAGTGGTTCGGGACGGCATCCGGTTCCTGGTGGAGAGGCAACGTGGCCGGTTAGTCATTGTGGCGGAGGCCGCCGACGGCTTGGAAGTGCTTGCGCACGCCCGGAGACACGAGGTGGATGTGTTTCTCCTGGACATTACGATGCCCAATCTCAACGGCATCGAGACGGCGCGAAAGATCGTTGAGGCCGATCCGGACGCCCGCGTGATTCTCCTGACGCTCCACAACAACAGCAAATTCGTGGAGTCGGCCCAAAAGGCCGGCGTCCGCGGCTATGTGGTGAAAGAGAGCGTATCCTCCGATCTGATACGGGCAATCGACGCCGTGATGGCTGGGCGGGTTTTCTACAGCGAGGGTTTGCGGCCGAGGGAATGTGCGCCTGCTGCGCCGGCTGGGGAGGCGACGGATGCTGACCGGGAACTGACATCGCGGGAGCGGCAGGTTCTGCAGCTCATCGGGGAAGGGTGCTCCAGCAAGGAGGTGGCCGCTAAACTGGAGATTTCGCCCTATACCGTTCTAACGCACCGCACGAACATTATGTCGAAGCTGGGCATACACAAAGATACCGAACTGGTGCGCTACGCGGTGAAAGAGGGAATCGCCAAGCTTTGAATCGGAATCCAAAAGCCTGTCGGTCCGGCGTTCGAGGCCAACCGAGCCGTCAGTCCTACGGGATACTCGGGCTCCAGGCTACTCGGCCAGGAGCGAGGCGGCGCGGAGCCGTTCTGCGGCCTCGGCCAGACGGTGGAACGGCAGTCCCGAACGCCGGGCTATGTCCAACAGGTCATGTTGCCCGTCCGAGTAGTTGAGCACCCACAAGAGCGCCATTTGCCAGTCTTTTTCGTGCTGGCGCCCTCCGACGAGATCGAACAGTCCGCGCCGGCCCAATTGCGGTTCGCACTTGGGATTCAAGCTGCGATACGAGCGGTTGCCATCCAGAGTCTCGACCACACGCAGGCAGAAATCCAGCGCCTGGCCGAGGCTATAGGCGGCGACGAATGCGGTATTGTCCGCCGAGGTGTGGTACTCCGGGTATTCGCCGTAAGGGGTTCGCATCAGGCATCCGACGGGCAGGTTGAACCCCGGTGCATTGAACTGGCGCTCGTCGTAACCGTAGGGGGAGAACGGACGGAGTTCGGGTGCCGGCGAAGTGTGGCGGGCCGCCTGTTCGACGGCCCGATCGATGTCGGCAGTCTCGCGGCGGGTCCGCTTGTACGTCAGCGGCCCGCGATCGCCCAGCCCTGCCAGGACGAGACCGTGCCGGATGCGGGCGGCGCCGGACTCGTTTCGTGCCAGCCAGGCAATCGAGCCGATGGTGCCAGGAATGAAGAGGAATCGGCACGAATAGCGCATGGGCGTGTGCATGAGGCGGGCGGCGACAGCAGCAGCCACGACTATGCCGGAGAGATTGTCGTTAGCCATGGACGGATGGCAGATGTGAGTTGCGAACAGGATCTCGCTGGTGGTGGAACCGGGGATGAGCATTTCCCCATAGGTCAGGGCGCCTTCTTTGAGTTCGCTGTCAATGACGACTTCGTAATCACCCTCTTTCAGTGATTCGTACAGGCGATGCGGGATGCAGAATCCCCAGTTGGTTTGGTAGTACGAAGTGCGATAGGGGGTCCAGTCGGGATGCGAGGGCAACGTGTGGAGGCGTTTTCGCAGCTCTGGCAGAGGCAGCGTTGCGTGGACTGGTTCGCTGTAGCCGACGACATGCAGGTTGCAGGACCCGAAGTCCACGATCTTGCGGCCCTGCGGGTCGCGGATATGCGCTTCCCGGATGACCCATTCTTTTGGGATAGTCCAGTCGAACGCGGGTGTTCCTGAGGGGATCTCATGGATTGTCAGCGGGATGCGTGCCTGCAAGCGCCGCAAGGTCTCGCGCACGCCTTCGCCGGTGATGCTACGGCACAAAGGAAACAGGTCGGCGATCTGGCCATGCATTTCCTGTCCGGCTGATGTTGTGTCGAGCCCCGCTACGACTTCGCGAATGGTCATGGGTTCCCCGTCTAACAGTAGCCCGGACAATAGCGCAAACGCGACAGGTGCGCAACAGCAGCGTCACGTCCCAAATCTTCCGCCGTTCAGGGCGCGTCCCTGGCAACGCCGATGGCGGCGACCAGCGCCGCCCCTACTGACTTCCGTTTGTTCAGCGAAAAGTGCCCAACGTCCTGCCGTGATACCCATAGACGACAAAGCAAGGCAGACCAACCAGAAGGGCCGCGATGGCAGCGTCGGGAGTTTCACGCGCCCAGTTCAGGAAGTCGCACGGTCCCAGTCCATGCCGCCATGCGACCCAGTGCCCCCAATTCGAAAGCAGGGCCATGAGGATTATGCCTGTGCAGAGATACATTGCGGCCATGATTCTGGGGA
Source organism: uncultured Victivallales bacterium (assembly GCA_964635275.1). Classification (GTDB taxonomy): domain Bacteria; phylum Verrucomicrobiota; class Kiritimatiellia; order UBA8416; family CAZWPN01; genus CAZWPN01. The sequence continues at coordinate 4,478 of CAZWPN010000016.1, forward strand.
AGCGGGAAACCCCATGGTAGTCCTGGTGGCGGTAGGGGTCCAGCACAAGTCGGAAAGTGCTCTGGGCAATAAGGAATGCGGCGGCGACCATGCCGTCGCGGGGGAAGCGTGGCGCTGCCACGGATATAGCCAGAAAGAGCGACAGGTTGAATGCCGCGGAAATCAACTGGGTTGGCGCCAGCGGCACGCCCCGCCAATGCGGCATGAGCCGGACGACCTTGGACTGTGGGTGCGTGTAGACGACGTTTGGCTCGTCACCGACGGGCACACCGTGGCAGCAGCCGTAGTTGTAGCACCCCAGACGCCCGATCGCGAGGCTCAAAGCGCCACCGTAGGCTACCCCGTCAAAGAGTATCCAGGGAGGGATGCCGGCAACATGTGAAAGCCAGAAACAGCCTACGGCAGCGCCGATGAACCCGCCATGCTGGAAGTACGATGTCTGTCGAAGGTAGCGGCGTGGATTGCGGAGAAAGTCCGCACCGGCGGCGGCGAAAGGCAGCACCTTTGCGCCGACTATCATCGGGGCAGCAATGGTAAGTAGTGCAAGGAACGGGTGTGTCGGTGTAACGCCCTTTGCGTCCAGATACATCAGGAAGAGCAGTGCGTAGGCGAAAGCTGCAAGGGCTGCGAACAGTCCGAAATACACCAGGTGGAACGATTTGCCTTCAAAGAGGACGGGGTTTCGGTTTAGGCTCCGGAGCATGTCCCACGGAACCAGCAAGAACCGGCGCATAGAGGACGATTCGGTGTTCACGAATGTCGCGCTGCCGTATTGTCCCGTGTCGTTCGTCTGGCTGCTGGCATTGTTTGAGGGTTTGGCCGTGCCGCTGGTGGCCGCGCTGTCTGGCGTCGACGGTGCGTCTGCGCCCAAACAGCCGGGGCACGGATGTGTCGCCGGGTTTCTGGCCATGTTTGTTGCTCTCATTCTCGCCAACCGGTGGTTGGTCCGCCTTGGCGTGCCGCTCTATGGCGGCGTTCTTGCCAGGATTGAACCCCTCGCGGCGGCTATATGGAATGCGCTGTTCCTTGAGGCCATATTTACCATGCAACGGCTGGTTCGTCAAATCATGCCAGACGACGGTGGAGTGGCTGGAGATGCGTTCCTGGGTTTTCTTTCAGTGTCAGGAGCGCTGCTCTTTGTGGGGTTGTCGTACCGGCTGGTTGTCCGTGTGGCGCGTGCCGCCGCCATTGGAGTGCGGTCCGATGATGGTGTGCGGTACCGGCTTGCCGCTTTCACCGAATGGCAGTGGGCCCTCTACGCGGGACTGTACGAGGCGTTGGCGTTTCCCATAATCAACCTGTGGCAGTCGGTACAAGCGTTCAAGGTGCCGGTGGCAATCATTACAGGGGTGACCGGGGGATTTGTGGCGGCGTGGATTGTCCGTATCATCTACAATCGTATACCGCGGTGGCGCTGCGGGTTTCGTTTTACACGAATCAGTCGGGGGCCGATGGCAGAAGCCTGAGGAGGTCCGACACGGCGGGAACCGGCACGGCTCCGGCGGCCATAAGGCTGCGGACGCGACGGGTGGCCTCATGGTCGGGTGTGTAGTCGCGGCTCTCGAAGGCGCCCAGCACAAACACAGATTTTCCGCCGAGTATGGCGGCATCGGCCAGATCCAGGTTAGCCAGGTTGCCCGGGCCGAACGGCGTTGCCGCGATGACCACCGCTTGGGCCCGCGACGCCATCTGCGCGGCGTTGCGAAGGGCGTCGCGGCTGACGGGTGAAAAGGGCTTCTCAATAGCCACGGGCAGTTCCATCGCGAGTGCGAGGTCGGTGTCGCTGTCGCCCTGGTTCAGGACGCCGGCGGAAACCCGGTATTCACACAGGCTCAGGCAGCGGAATAGCTCTTCGGCGCACCCTCCGCCGGCAATGACGTGCACGGCGATACCGCGGCCGCTGCGGCCCGCGGCAAGCCGTGCGGTGGGTGTTACCGTGATGGCGCCAGTGGCCAGGTTCTGCTGAACGCGGACATCGCAGCGGAAAACGCGGCGAAGCGACTCCTCGTTAAGCACCAAAGCTGGGCTGCCATCGGCTACTTTGACGCCCTTGTCCATGAGCACAAGACGGCGGCAGAACTCCGAGGCGAGATTCATGTCATGGCTCGAAAGAATGACGGCCACCTGCTTTTCCCGGCTCAGCCGTTCTACGATCTGCATGACCTCGAGGCGATGGTTCAGGTCCAGATGCGATGTTGCCTCGTCCATGAGGATGACGCGGGCTTCCTGGGCGATTGCGAGCGCGACGAGGACGCGCTGCTTCTCGCCGCCGCTCAGCTCCTGGAAAGGGCGCGACCGCATGTCAATCACGTCCGTGTAGATCATTGCGCGTTCTACCAGAGTGTTGTCCTCGCGGCCTGGTGCGACCCAGCGGCTCAGGGATGCCGTGCGCCCGATCATTACGACTTCCTCGACTGTGAACGCCACCGGCAGATCGAGCTCCTGAGGCACCACAGCAACTCGTCTGGCCCGCTCACGCGCGGAGATTCCTGCCAGCTGGTCGCCAAAGAGGCGAGCCTCGCCGGAAAGCAGCGGACAAAGCCCTGCGATGGTGCGTATCAGGGTTGTTTTCCCTGCGCCGTTGGGGCCGAGAAGTCCGACCATTTCGCCGGGGTGCACTGACAACGAAATGCCGTTCAGAACCGGGCTACGATGGTATCCGGCCACGACATTGGTCAACTCGATGGCCGCGCTCATTGGACCCACCCCTGCTGCCGGCGCCGGCGGAGCAACCACAGGAAGAACGGTCCCCCGATCAGCGAGGTCACGACGCCCACGGGGATTTCGATGGGCGCCATAACGGTGCGGGCCAGGGCGTCGCACACTGCGAGAAACAGTCCTCCGCCGAGGAATGCGGCCGGGATAAGCCGACGGTGGTCCGGTCCGACCAGTTTGCGCATGGTGTGCGGGACTACGAGTCCGACAAAGCCGATGAGTCCGGCGAGCGCTACCGACGTGGCGGTGAGGAGCGTGGCGATGGTCAGTCCAGCCACCATGGTGGCGCCGGGCCGGACGCCCACGGCATGCGCCATCTCGCGCCCGAGAGTCATCGCATTGAGTTGAGGAGCAAGCGTCCAGGCGGCGGCGAGGCTGCCCAACAGGACGGCGGCAAGGACGAGGGGTAGCGGCCCGGCTGGCATTTCCAGGTTGCCGAGCATCCACCACATTACGCTGTGGAGTCCTTCGGCCGGAGCGCTCGCCACCAGGAACATAAGCACGCTGGCACAGACCGAACTCACCATGCTTCCGCTAAGGATAAGGTTGTACAGGGAAAGCGCTCCGCCGACCTGTGCAAATGCCCACACGAGAGCGAGGGTGGCCGCCGACCCGGCGAAAGCGATCAGGGGAAGGCTCAGCACGGAAGTTGACGCTAGGCCTGAGAGGATCGCGAAAGCGGCGCCCAGTCCGGCTCCACTGCTGACGCCGAGGACGTACGGGTCCGCCAACGGATTCCGCAGCAGTGCCTGTAGAAGCACCCCGGCACAGGATAGCGCGGCACCGATGGCGAACCCGCCGGCGACGCGCTCGGCGCGGAGGGTGAGGATTGCCCGCCCGGACGTCGTCGCGAGGTCGGGCACACCCAGACCAGATGCACCGAAAAGCAGGCATGCCGCCAAGACCAGCGGTGCGGCGGCGGCAAGGGCGATGAGAAAGCGATTCGGTCTCATGGTATTATTGACGAAGGTGCCAGACATCGGCGCAGTTCGTCAATGCCTTCCATAACACGGGGGCCAGGGCGCAGCACAACGTCGTTCCGCAGGTTGCCGTAGATATGGCCGGACTTGACCGCTGTCAGTTCGGACCAACCCGGGCGGGAGTGAACCAAGTTGGTGATGCCGGCGCTGCCGCTCATGTAGAGCCCGACTATGATATCAGGATTCCGTCCGATCACCCATTCAGGGGAAACCTGATAGTAGGGCGTCTGGACTTCGTCGCCCAGATTGCTGCCCCCGGCAAGGGTCACTATCTCCGAAACGAATGATTGGCTTCCAGCCGTGGTGAGGGGGTCATGCCACACTTCTACGAAGACGGATGGCTTTTGTACCGCAGTGGCGCTCTGCTGGCGCGCGTTTTCCAGTTTTATGCGGAGACCGGCTGCCAGCGCTTCGGCGGCGGACTCGCGGCCGACCAGGCGACCGACGGCGGCGATGGCGTTTGGGATATCCTCGAGACGGCTGCATGGGATGCGGCGCCGTGTCAGGCCGATGGAGTCAATCTTTTGTCCGGTAGTCTCGTCGGCGAGATCCACCTCGATCACCAGAGTCGGTCGGACCGCCAGAAGCCGTTCCAGCGAAGGTGCGCCGAAGTCGCCTACGACAGGGACGCCGCTCGCTTCCGGCGGGTAGTCGCACGCGGTTGTTCGGCCAACCACGAGGTCGCCGGCACCGATCAGGAATAGGATTTCGGTGATACTCGGTGCGAGGGAGACAACGCGAACCGAAGGCTGACTGGTGGCGGGGGCCTGGCGGCGGCAGCCCGCCAGAATGAGCGCGAGGCAAAGCAACATTATGTAGCGGGCGTGCATCGGCGGGATAGTAGCGGGGGTGGCAGCGGAAAACAACATGATCCGCTGGGCACAAGTGCGACTCCTCCGCAGAATCTGGGGTGAATTGGACATGGTCGCTGTCAACAGTCGACAAAGCGGTTCGACGAAGCGTAGACGACAAAGAGTGGGCGTGTAAGGATGGGGATGAAGAGGACTGAACAATGAGGTTGTGTGTCCCGATACTTCTCCCGCAGTAAATGTAGCGGGAGCATCCAAGCCCCGATGGTAATGATGGGATGCTCCTTGATGCTGCAAGCCAATTTGGGATAGGCTCCCGGAGAAGTGCGGCGGCCAGGGATGTCTGGCAGGGGGCTATCATGGATGAGCGCATTGGGCCATATACGGGCGAGATATCAGCCCGATACCGTTCAGATGCCATGATGTCGTGGATCGAAGGGCTTTCCCGGGTTCTGCGGGACGACGCGGCCACAGTGCTCACATGCGGACGGAACCGCAATGTCCTTGTGTCTGCGCCCGGGGCAGATGAATCGGCCGGCGTGGTGGTCAAGTGCTTCGGCCGGCAATCCGCGTGGCGGGACTGGCTGGTGGCTCGTCGCGGGTCGAAGGCGCGCCGGACATGGCGCTACGCATCACATCTCTTCCATGCAGGGGTCGGCACGCCGGAGCCGGTTGCCTTTGCGGAGCGCTGGTCGGGCGGCCGTCTCGTGGAAAGCTATTTCATTTCCACGTATGTGGCGAACAGCGCGGGATTCGGGTCCGAGTTGATACGGCTCTTCCGCGAAGATTCGCAGTGCTGGAAATTCATGGCGCTGCTCGATACGGTGGCCTTGGCCATCCGGGGAATGCATGACGCGGGATTCCGGCACTGTGACTTGGGGAACCAGAACATACTGGTCGAGAGGGTTGGTGATGGTGCCTGGACAGGCGTCCGGTTCATTGACCTGAATCGCGGCCGCATTTGCACTGATCTTTCCGTTTGCGATCGGGGGAAGGACCTTTCGCGAATTGACCTGCCTTCCGACTTCCGTCGTGTATTCCTGGAGATGTATTGGGCGCCGCTGGTGGCACCCGCCGGATTCATGGAGGCGGAGCGGCGGCATCGCCGGGCTTACCAGTTGCATCATGTCACGCGGCGGTTGCGGCATCCGCTTCGGGAGGCGGCGGTCAGGCGGCGCCAGCGGGAGACACCGACAGCGGGGCGTCCGACAGAGCCCGATATGTGGGTGTGGGATGAGCGCTCGGGACAGGCTATCAGCACACTGCGTTCGCGAGATCGGCGTGTCTATATTCCGTGGAGTGTTCCGGCCAGGCAGGTGGTTGCCGTCTGCCGGAGCGGGGGCGCGGTTTGGCGGGAACACCGGCGCCTGGTGGAAGCCGCTTTCGGTGAGCCGGTGGCGATGCGGAACGGTTTAGGGGTGGCGATCGAGCCACGTCCGGAGACGTGGGAGCGGGAGCGCGCGGCGCATGAAGCGATCGGTATGCCGCCTGTTCTAGTCCGGTTCTACCACCATGAACCCCGGAGGTGGGATTTTCTCTGTGATGTGATAGCGGACATGCACTCGCGCAGCGTGCCGGTGGCTGTCGCTCTGGTTCAGGATCGGGTGTCCATTCGTGAGCCGGCGCGGTGGAAGTCCTTTGCCGCCCGTGTGTTTGACGGCGTTGGCGAGAAAGCTGACTTCTTCGAGATCGGGCATGCGGTGAATCGGGTGAAGTGGGGGATATGGAATTACCGTGAGTACCACAACATGCTGGAGGCAACGGCAGACGCGCTGGGCGGTCGGTCACTCCGGCTGACCGGGCCGGCTGGCATTGATTTCGAATACCCGTTTGTCATGGCGGCGCTGCGGGAAGTCCCGGCGGGGATGCGGTTCCACGCTCTCTCCCATCATCTTTACGTGGACCGGCGCGGTGCTCCGGAGAACCGGCAGGGGCGTTTCTCGCTGCTGGAGAAGTTGGCGATGGCTCGGGCCATGGCCGCGGTGTCCGGCGCATGTGAGGATCGCTTGATTGTGTCGGAGGTGAACTGGCCACTGGCGGGGACAGGTGTGTATTCCCCGGTGGGTTCTCCTTACGAGTCCCCTGGGGTCCGGTACAACGACCCGAGCGTGAGTGAGGATGACTACGCGGACTTCATGCTGCGATATGTGCTGATCGCGCTGGCCTCGGGTCTGGCCGAGCGCGTGTACTGGTGGCGCCTGGTGGCCAGGGGGTATGGTTTGGTGGACGATACCGATCCGACGCGATGGCGCGAGCGCCCGGCTTTTCACGCGGCGGCCCGTTATTTTGCGACATTGGGCGATGCCCGGTTCGTCAGGCGGGTGTCCGGTCCGGGTCCGGCGTACTGGTTCCTGTTCCTGCGGCCGTCGGGCGAGAAGGTGGTTGCGGGGTATGCGCATCCTGGCGAGTGCCTGTGCCGCCCGCCGTTCGGCTATGCCGAGGCGACGGATTCCATGGGCCGGCCCGTGGAGGCCCGTGACGGCGCCCTGCGGTTGGGAGGAAGGTTGATCTATCTGCGAGCCGTTGCGGACGTCAATTCCAGCGGCGGAACAGCAGCAGGCTGATGACGGCGGCAACGCCGATCGGCGCCCAGATGATCAGGTCCGGCCGGGTCTCCGGATGTTTGATGAGGGAACCCGATGCGATGACGGACAAGTAGAACCCGATCATGATCGCTATGCTGATGGCGATGCCGATGGATGACTCCTTCCGGTGCGCCTTGATGCCTAGCGGCACCCCGACGGCCACGAAGACCAGGCATGCCAGCGAGAAAACGAGCCGGCGGTTGAACTCGACACGGTACGCCATTATCCGGACATCCAGTTCATGACCCGACAGGGTCTTGTCCCGCGATAGCGGATCTCGCATTGCTTCCCGCAGTTCGGTCAGGGTGAGATCCCAGTCGGTTTTTGAAACCGTGGCTGTCTTGAACGCATTGGGGATGCGCAGTTGCAGTTCCTCGATGTACCCGGCGCCCGGACGGTCATCGAGAAAGGGGTCCATCCGGACGTTGCTCAGGTTGATCAACAGAGTGGAGCCTACGAGTTCCAGGGAACCGTGCTGGGCCGTGATTTCGCGTGGCATAGCCGGGGTGCGCTTGTCCCGGATGATGACTTTCTCGATACGGTTGCCGTCCTTGCGGCCAACGTAGAAGTCGAACTCGGCGAGGAACTGCACGAATCGGCCCTCAACCAGAAGGTCCGTGGGTGAAATGGATTGGAGTTGGCGGATGACCCACCGTTGCAGGTAGTGGCTGCGCGGCACGACTTCGTTGTTGACGAACAGGCACAGGACGGTGAGCGCCAGTGACAGCAGCAGCGGTGGCGTTGCAATACGAGGCAGACTGATGCCCGAAGTGCGCATGGCCGATATCTCGCCGTCGGATGACAGACGGCCGAAGACTAGAAGACTGCTGACAAGCGCGCTGACCGGTACGGTGAAGATCATGGAAGCGGGCGCCGCCGCCGCGAACAGCAGTAAAACCAGTTTTACAGGCACGCCTCGCGCGAAGAGATCGGTCAACTTGAAGATTACGCTGAGCGACAGGATGACGGTCAGAACGAGCAGGGCAATAGCGAAACTGATCAGCATGCCGCGCAGGATATAGCGGTCGACTATCTTCATGAAATGCGCTGGCGACCTTCTTGGGCGGTCAACGGTTAAACTCCGGTGTGCGGCCGTCGAATGCCAGGCACCGCACGAGATGGAACTGTCGTACCTCGTGTCCGCTGACGACGATCGGCAGTGTTTCTACTTCACCTACGGATGCAAAGTGTTCACGAAGCACCGGCAAAGCGTGTTCCATTCGGATCTTCGGATCGGCTACGAATACGGCGGCCATACCCTTCATCTCTTCAAATCGGTCCCACCGTCTGTAGCTCTCTCCGCAGGCCCGCACAGGGGACCACAAATGCGTTTCAATTTGCCCGGGCGTATAGAAGGCGACGTTCGATGCCAGGCTGTATCCGTGGGCGATCACGAATACACCGCGTGGCGGGGTGTGGGCTCTGGTCGCAAGCATCTCGGAACGGACGCGCGCCACCCACTGGCCAAGCTCCGGCCAGCCGAACCGCTCGGCATGCACCGTGACCGGGATGGGCTTTTTGACCAGCGGGAATTGCCAGGACCGTGACTCGAGCCACGACGCGGGCGTGTGTACGACAAGGTGTGCCATGACAATCAGGACAGCGGGAAACGCCAGCGCCCATGTGAGTAGACGCCGCCGGCCGGACTGGGACAAGCGTGGGAAGGCCGCCTGCCATCCGACGCCGATCAGCACGATCATCGGAATCCAGCCCAGGGCCGTCCAGTGGAGGCCGATCTGGCGCCGCAGGCTGACCTGGAGGAAATAGAGCAGGGGCACGGCGGATGAGAGTACCAGCAGAAGCGGCAGGCGCGCCCCGCGTGGGTCGGCGGTGCGGTGCAGACGTCGGCAGGCTTCAACGCCGATGACCGCCAGAACGGGCGTGATGACGAGGCCGATCTGGGCGGCCAGATACTCGGGTAGATGGGCCGGAACAAAGGCGGTGGTTCTGCGCCGATGAAAATTGAACGCAAAAGTGGGCCAGTCGTTAACCGCGTTCCAGATGAGGAACGGGGCTACGATGACTAGCGCCAGCACTCCGGCAACGTAGGGGTGCGGCTTGCGCCACCAGTGCCATTGGGATCGGTCAACGATCATGTATAGGCCTGCCGCTGGAAGCAGGAAGCCGGCGAGGAACTTGCTTTGTAGCGCCACTCCCATTGCGGCCCCGACCGCCAGCCATGCCGGCCATCCGCCGCCCGAGAACGCCCGGCACAACGCGTACAGCGTGAGGGTGCCGAAGAAGACCAACGGCGGGTCGGTGCTCATGTAGACGGCCATACCAGCATGGAGTGGAAGAACAATTACCAGGCATCCCGCCATCAATCCGGCGCGTTCGGCGACCTCCTCGCCGGAACCAAGTCGCCGGGACACGAAACGCGCCATGAGATAGGAAACGATGGCGGTGCCCGCGAGCAAGAGGATGGCGGGCAGGCGTACCGTGAACTCAGTGCTTCGACCAAAGAGCGCCGTGGACAGACGGATGGCGTAGGCCGTCATTGGCGGGTGATCGTGGTAGCCAAACTCGAGATGTCGGGACCACTGCCAGTGGTAGGTCTCGTCGCCGGAGAGAGGTATGGTGGTGACGAACCATGTGCGGAAGGCCACCGCTGCGGTCAGGAGCACGGCGAAGATCCACCGGATACGGCGCACTGGTTGTTGTGAATCCGACATATCTCCCTATATCCCCTCCCGAAGGCCGCCGTCCATCGCGATCGGCGGCCGGCCGATACGTCGAGTAAGTGTAGCAAAGTGCGGAAGGCGTGCAATCCTGTAACACAGCCCAAATTGCAGAATAGGGAAAGACTGACGGGTGAAAAGGCTCCACAGATGTGTTCCATCTGCTGAATGCAGTCTGCCGGCGGCTTCTCCAATCTAGGAGCCTGTCGGCCCTGCGTTCGAGGCCAACCGAGCCGTAAGTCCGACATGTTACTAGGGCCCTGATCCTCGGCTAGGGGAGGAAGGACTCCTTTGGCGGACTCATGTGTGTCCTGTGTTTACGGCTCGCTCGGAGAGCTCGCCCTACCTGGGGAACATATACAGACTGTATGTCTCGCTGGGTAGGGCGAGCTCTCCGAGCGAGCCGCTGTCGCAAGGCCGTCCGCAATGGGTCCCGCCGGTGGCACAGCGCTTAGGCGAGGGTTTGGGTAGGGAATTGGGGCTTGACCTTGCCTTGGTTATGCGCGACGTTGCGTGGGGTAGGGGGAAAGAGAAAGGGAGGGTATGTCATGATGCCTGTGGCGTTTCTGCAAAATGTCGGGTTTGGCGAGCTTCTGATTGTTCTGGCGATAGTCCTGTTGCTTTTCGGCGCGAAGCGGCTTCCTGACCTGGCGCGGTCGTTGGGCAAGAGCATGGGTGAATTCAAGAAGGGCAAGACGGAAGGCGAGAAGGACCCCGGGGCCAGCCAGGCACCTCCCGCAAAGGACAAGCCCGAGGGCGCCGCGTGATCCAGTCGCTCCGAAAACGACGTGAGGAGCTTTCCTCCTTTTTGGAACAGCAAACAATGGTGGTGCTTCGCAGTTCCATCCTCCGCGGGTATGCTGAACTCGTGAGGGTTGTCCGGATCACATGCTCGGGCACAGCCGTCATCTTGGCGGCGGTGTTGTTTCCGAGGGCTGGCGAAGCGATGGGCCCCCATGAGATGGCGGTCATCATCAATGAGGCGTCCCGTGATTCGGAGACCGTCGGCGAGGCCTACATCCGCCTGCGCTCCGTACCCGCATCCAACGTTGTCAGACTCCGGCTACCTGCCGCCCTCACCAAGGGGCAGGAGATGTCTCCTGAGGAGTTCACCAGGTATGTATGGAATCCCACACGGGAACAGCTGCTTCTTCAGGGCGTGTCGGGCCACATCCTGACTTGGGCATTTTCTTGCGACTTTCCGGTCCGCATTACGTCCGTTCCGGCGGTGTCGCTGACGGGACTGGTTTTTGTCCGCAACCATCTGCCGGAAAGACTGCAGATCGAGAAGGGGTTCTATCTTTCGCCGCTTTTTGCAGGACCGCACAACGAGCGAAGTGCGGGATTCGGGTCGCAATCTCTGGATGTTTCTCAACGGTGGGTGCCGCCCGGCGACATGCCGCTTCCGGCCATGATGCTGGGCTACACGCGCGAGCGAGGGAACTCCGTTGAGGATGTCATTCGGTGCTTTGAGCGAAGCGCGGGCGCCGACAACACCATGCCGTCAGGGACCGTCTATCTGGTGACGAACGACGACGTGCGCTCAAAGTGCCGGGACTGGCAGTTCGGGCCCGTGGCCGGAGAGTTGATGCGCATGGGGCGTTCGGTTGCGATTGTGGCGAATATTCCCGTCGGGCGCAAAGACGCCATCGGGCTGATGACCGGCGCGGCGGATGTGAAACTCGCCGGCGATTTCCGCATGCTGCCCGGCAGCATGGCCGAGCACCTGACGAGCCTGGCGGCAGTCTTCGATTCGCCGCTCCAGACAAAGCTTACGGCGTGGATAGGGGCGGGTGCGTCGGCTTCGGCGGGAACCGTGACGGAACCGATGTCAAACTGGATGAAGTTTCCCCACGCGCGGTTCTTTGTTCACTACGCGGCGGGATGCACGATGATCGAGAGTCTGTATCAATCTGTCCGGTGCCCGCTTCAACTTCTCCTTGTAGGTGATCCGCTGGTTGCTCCCTATGCGCCGTCCTTTCGTGTTCGCGTGACGGCGTCAATGCTGGTTCCCTGGTTCGGCGATGCCACAGTGCGGGCTGAGTGCACTACGCCGCCGGGGCTGGAGGTGAAGCGCTACCTGTGGCTGATGGACGGGCTCGCGATAGGGGCAGGAAGAGAAGTGAAAATCGACACCCGGAAACTGGGGAACGGAAGCCACCGGCTGCGCGTTGTGGCCCACAGCATCGGCATGGTGAATCACCAGGCCTTCGACGAACGCCAGGTCAACATTGAAAACGACAAGTAGCATGAAACGTCGCTGTGTCTTCTTCGATCGTGACGGTATTGTCAATGAATCGCCGGGGCCGGGGTATGTGGAGCGGTGGGAGGATTTCGTGCTCATGCCGGAGATCCCGGGGATACTGAAAATGGTTCGGTCCCTTGACTACGAAGCCGTTGTGGTCAGCAATCAACGATGTGTGGCGCGTGGCATCGTGGCGCTCGCAGAGGTCAACCGGATCCACGATAACCTTCAGAAGCGGCTCCGGCAGGAATTCGGCGTGGAGTTTCTGGACATCTTCTTCTGTCCGCACGACAACAGTTCGTGTGACTGCCGCAAACCGCTGCCCGGCATGTTCCTGCGGGCCGCTTCCCGGCATGGTCTCGACCTTGCCGCTTCCTGGATGGTGGGCGACAACGAGAAAGATGTGGCGGCCGGTCATGCCGCTGGATGCCGGGCGATCCTCGTCTCCCGGTCAGCCGCGGGCACGGCGGCCGAGTTTAGAGTAGCGGATATGAGTGAACTTCAATGCCTGCTGGAGAGAGTGTTGGTCGCGGTCTGACGGACCCTCAATAACTGGCCCGGTTGGAGACAGTCGCGGAAGCGCGGAGCGAAATTGACGTGGAGCCATGCAGAGTATCGTTTTTGATAGGCCCTATAGTTTCGTGGCGCCGGTTGAGCACGGCTTCTGGCCGTGGGCCATAGGCACATGTCTGCCGCGATTTCTGGATCGTACCCAGGGCGTCACGGACGTTGAGTTTCTCGGCGTCGAGCGTTTGCAGGAGTCCCTGCGCGCCGGTCACGGCATCATGCTTACGCCAAACCATTGCCGGCCGCCAGACCCGATGCTGCTAATACAGTTGGGTCGACGAATAGGCTGCCCGTTTTACGTCATGGCCAGTTGGCACCTGTTCATGCAAGGCTGGTTTCAGCGCTGGGTGCTCAGGCGCATGGGCGTTTTCAGCGTGTACCGTGAAGGAATGGACCGCGAGTCGCTCAAGTTTGCCGTTGGAGCGCTCGCCAGGGCTGCCCGGCCGCTGATTGTGTTTCCTGAAGGGGCGATTTCGCGGACGAATGGCCGTCTTAATCACCTCATGGAGGGAACGACGTTCATCGCCAGGAGTGCCGCCAAGCAGCGGTTGCAGGCCACTTCAGCGGGTAAGGTCGTGATCCATCCAGTAGCCATCCGCTATTTCTTCGACGGCGACATCCGGCGGGCGCTGGAGCCGGCCGTGGAAGATTTGGAGCGCCGTCTGACATGGCGGCCGCAGCCAGGCATGCCCTTGCCTGACCGCATTCGCCGCGTAGGCGGCGCGCTGCTGATGCTCAAGGAGATCGAAGCCTTCGGCGAGGTGCGTGGTGGCACGCTCGGGGAAAGGCTGGACGGCCTTATTGACGGCTTGCTCGTGCCCTTGGAGAAAGAGTGGCTCAAGGGCAAACGCACCGGCGATGTCGTGACGCGCGTTAAAGACCTGCGCGCGGCGATCCTGCCAGACATGGTTGCCGGCGAGATTGACGAATCCGAGCGGGCGCGCCGCTGGAATCATCTGGCAGACTGCTATCTCGCGCAGCAGATCTTCTTCTATCCTCCTGAGTATTTCGGTCCCGGCAGCACGCCCGAAATGCTGCTTGAGACTGTGGAGAGATTCGAGGAGGACCTGACGGACGCAGTACGGGTCTACCGGCCGCTGCGTGCGGTTGTGCAGATCGGCGTTCCGATCGAAGTGGGCCCCGCCCGGGACCGTGGTGCCGCCATCGACCCCGTGATGGCCCAGGTGCGCGAACAGCTCCTGGCCATGCTGGCTGAACTCGAACCGAAACGGCGCCGGCCGCCGGAGCCGGCTGTTTCACGCGAGGCTTCATGATGAGCAAAGGTATGCGGAAGTTGGTAGGAGTTCTAGGCCTGCTGGCCCTGCTGGGCGGCTGTTTCTGGCTGGCCGCTGCACAGGGCGGTGTGCCGCCGGACTCAGGATTTGCGGCGCCGTGGGTGCGGTACGCCATTCGTGTAACCTTGGTCGCCGTTGCCTTGGTGGCTTGGTTCTGGACGCAGTCCCTCATCGGCAATCGGCCGCTCGGGACTGATGCGATCGGAGATGGTCTGCACGACCTGACGGGGCCGCTCCACGCCTGGTTTCTCATTCATCACAGAGCGGCCAATGCCACCCTGATCGCCAGTTCGGCCTTCATAGACTTGTTCGGGCTCTTCATTCTGGGATCCGCGGTGATGGGCGCATCATTGCGCCCGCTGGTAGCACTGCTGCTGCTGTTCGCGTTTCGCCAGGCTTGCCAGGGGCTTTGCGCTCTGCAGGCACCCAAGGACATGATCTGGCGGAATCCGGGGTTTCCGTCGTTGCTGGTCACATACGGCGTCGCCAATGATTTCTTCATATCTGGCCACACGGCGGTGGCAGTGCTGGGTGCCATGGAAATGGCGCATGTCGCGCCCTGGTGGGTTGGGCTGGCCGCCGGCGTTGTCGCGCTTCTGGAAGGAGCCGTCGTCATCGTTCTCAGGGCGCACTACACCATGGATGTGCTCGGCGCTGTCGTGGCCGCCGTCTGCGCATCGCACATCGCGGCCATTCTCTGCTCCTGAGCGCCTGGTTTGTGCGGCAAGTTCAGTCGGAATAGCCCACATGGTCGTTGAAACGTTGCAGCGAAATCGATAGCATGACGACCATATGGCGAGACGGTCCACAACGAGTACTTCGTCGCTGGCAGACAGCAAGCCTCACGCTGGTTCTGGCGACAAGGCGCAAATGGTCCTGCTGGTTGTCAGGGAAGCCATCAAGTCGTTCCTGTTTCACCGGAACCTTGAGAAAGCCGCGACGCTGGCATACTACGGCGCTTTGGCCTTGATGCCGCTTCTGCTTCTGGTGGTCATTCTCCTGGGGACTGTCATGCGGTCTTCGGATGCGGTGGCCGATGGCATGGACCAGTTGATGACCAACCTGTTTCCATCCTACAACCGGTCTCTGTTGGATGATCTGTTCCGCCTTTCGGGTGGCAAGACATGGAGCGTGGTCGGCGGCATCCTGCTGTTCTGGTCCCTTATGCCGTTCGCTGCTGCGTTTCGCAATGCGGTCTCGGAGATCTTTCGCGCGCAACACCGGCTAGATTTTGTGAGGGCCAAGATTGTGGACGTGGCGGCGGCCTTGACCATGCTGGTGGTTTTTGTGCTGCTTGTGGTGACTCGAGTGGCGACGACAGAGTATGTCCCCAATGTGAGCGGATGGCTGTACGGCATTGTGCTCCTGATGCGGATGATGTTTGTGTGCGTGTTGACAGCGATCCTTTTGACGTTCTTCTACCGCCTTTTTGCCACGGAAAAAATACCCCTCCGTCACCTGATGGCGGGTGCGTTGGTAGCAGCGGGCCTGTTGGCCGTTTTTCGACCGCTGTTTGGCTTGTTCCTGAGGTATGACCCTCACTATGGGTACGCCTTCGGGTCCCTGAAGGTTATCTTCCTGTTGATCATCTGGACCTACTACACCTTTGCCGTCATACTTTTCGGCGCCGAAGTCAGCGCGGCGATCAGGCGTCGCAATGCCTTGCTGCTTAGTCGGTTATTCACAGACAAGCGTGACATCCGCCAGAGCACGCGCAGGCTGCTTTCAAGATTCGTGCAGGTACATGACGAGGGCGATGTGCTTTTCAGGGAAGGAGAGCATGGCACCGTCATGTTCTATGTGGAGGCCGGTCAGGTCGCTGTCCGCAAGAATGACTGCACACTCAAGAGTTTCGGACCTGGAGAATATCTCGGGGAGATGGCCATGCTGCTGGGCAGCACCCGCACGGCCACCGCCGTGGTTACGGCTCCGGACACCCAGTTGATCCGGATTGCCGAGGATAACTTTGAAGTCATCCTGCGCGAGAATCCTAAGATCGTTCGGGGCTTTCTCAGGGAAATGGCCTCGCGTCTGCAGCATACCAGCGATCAGGTGCGTTGATCTTATTTTCATACGCTCAACGCCTCCGCCAACCAGTGATTGCCTGGAAAGAAGATATTCCTTATACTCCAACCTGAATAAGAGGAGGTAGACATGCCAAAGCTGTGTATTGGTTTGGTGTTGTTGGCGGGCTTGCTGGCGACTGGTTGCGACAGGAAGCTGAGTTCCGAGCGCACGCCGGATGCCAGCAAGGTGTACGTGATGGTGGATGCATGCCTGCGCGTTGGCGATACGAATGGCGCGCTGACCGTTCTGACGAAAGCTATGGCCGACAAAACCTATGCGCAGAACCGCGAGTGGTTCTACGGCGGGTATCTCAACATTCTTCTTATGGGAGGACGCGCCGACGAGGCCAAAGCTCACTATCTCGGCGTGATTGGCAAAGACGAGGCGCTAACCCGCACCGGCTTCCGTGTGATGTCCAGTTACTACCAGGCGCAGGGCGAAGAAGCCCGGGCCGCCTGGATCCAGCAGATGATGCAGGCGTCGCTGCCCGCTGACCTGCAGGTACAGGTGTTTGCGGAGCAGGTCATGATATTCATTGGCAGTGGCCAGGTTGAGAAGGTGGCCGAACTGGTGCCGGTGTGTATTGGGAAGTTCGATGCCGGGGTGAGCCGGCAAATCCTGGGCGATGCGGTGGGGGCCGAGATGGCGGCCGGGCGTTACGACAATGCCGGCAAACTTCTCGATGCCATTGAACAGCATGCGGGGGCCAACCGGACCTTGATAGATATGGCGGCTGTCGCCCGTACGGATATCATATTCATGAAGGGCGATTGGGCAGCCGCTGAACCGCAGTTCATCAAGGTGGCGACCGGGCTTTCTGACGGAGAGCTTTCAGGGTGGTTTCCCGGCGTTGTTGAACGGTGTGTCCGGAATGAGCAACTGGATCTTGCCGACAGGCTGTGCGATTTTGTACTGCAAACACAGAAGGACAAGGCCAGTTCCAGACACCAGGCCGCTGTACGGTGGGTAGGGGTGGCCAAGTCGCGCAAGAATGTTGGCATGATACCAGTCCGATTGGAAGCATTGAAGGACATGGGCATCCCGGAGCAGGTCCTGTATTCGCTTTACCAGAACGAGTTCTACACTGTGCTTGGGGAGAACAAGAAGACGGATATCGTCGCCATGCTGGCGTTCGGCGATAAGTTGGAGGCCATCATGCCAGCTCCAAACGACAAAGCGCAAATCAGGGCTATGGCGCTGGACGGTTCGTTCGTCACGGAAGACTTTGCGCGTTCTTTGCAGATCTTGGAACTGGGCATTGCGGATCGTGACAGGAGTTGGCACGAAATGGCCATCACCAAGGCGAAGGCCCACTTGGCGATTCAGGCAGGTAAGTACAAGGAGGCGGTAGACCACCTGCGCAAGTTCATGGAAAGCATTAACGGTCTAAAGATGTCGGAGCAGGATCCCGTCACCGGCATTGTCTGTAGCAAGGAGATGTGTTTGGGGCGGCAAGCCAAGCGGATTGGCGATATTTGGACAAAGGCCGGCGATGCCAGGGCCGCCGCCGATGCCTATGTCGAAGCGAGGGGGTTCTACGACAAGGCCCTGGTCGACGTAGCGGCGGACAGCAAGGAGGCCCAGGCCATCAAGGCCGAGGCGAGCGAGATCCCGGCCGCCAACTAGGCGGCTGAGCGACTCCCCTGAGCCGCCTCTATCTCTCTCCACTGCCCCTCGTGCTATTCTATGTATTCTCCCTCGAACGCACTTTCCCAGCCGGCGTCGCGGGACAGTGCGCAGAATTTGATGTCGCCGGCTTTGGCGCCTTTCTGCTCCAGAAACCAGCGATAAGACCGGTCCGCATCGCCCTGGATCCGGAAAATCCGAAGTGGCTGGAGTTGCGACCGTTCGCATGCGTGGCGGTAGTGGAAGTTGCGGTTCAGTTCCGTTTCCAGCCGCGTGCGTATCTGCTGCCAGTCCGTGCAGGAGTCCGCCGAGGCCTTGGCGAAGAGAACGTAGCCCGCCGACCGCTTGGAAACTACGGGCGCCAGCATCGCGAACGCAAGCCGGACTCCGCAATCTGCTTCGGTACTGCGGATACTCTCTTCCACGTGCAGTCCGTTGAGTTTCTCGCCCACGAGATCCGACACCAGGTTGTCGCGGGAGATAAACTCCAGACATGGGGCTTGGCCGAAGAACCCCGTAACGCGCACCCGGTCGTGCAGGCGATACCGGTAGAGGCCGCCCTGGGTGGTCAGCACGACGCTGTAATCCCTGCCGTGCGCAATCTCCCATGCGCGTTTGCACTCTTCGGTTGTCGTATCAATGAACTCGATGAAATGCGATCGCACCGCGCAGACTCTCCGCCCCCGCCGGCCGATGGGAAAGGATACAATGCCCTCCGTAGCTATCAGGCCCTTTGCCTGGATCGCGGTCCGCGGAAAGTGGCAACCCAGTTCACCAATCCATGGTTCAGACCAACCGTCGGTCCAGCAACTGATGACCCGCAAGTGCGGCCAAATGCGACCGGGAAAGCCGGGTTGTGTGGCGTCCAGACCGCGAAGTTCCTTCGCCCTCGCCGGATTAGCAGAGAGGCGGCGCTCGAGTGTTGCGCGAAGAGCGGGCGGCAGTTCGCTGCAGGCTTCGAGTGTACCGGTCTCGATGGCCTGCGTGAGTGCCTGGAGACGAGCGGGAACCGCCCGCATCAGAAGGCAGAGGAAGGACGGGTGCCACACTGAGATCAGCCGGAGATTCCGTTCGCGAAGCAGAAAGAGAAGCGTCAGGTGCTCAAACAAGTCCGGGTTCGCGATCTGAGCGACCTCCGACGGCACGGCGAAGAGAGTGCGTGCAAGAAAGCGCTGCCCTCGCGCCAGATACTCCGCATCGTCGGTGAAGCCGACGCGGACCCGCGAGGACGGGTCTTGCGCGGGAAGCGTGTTCGGGCTGATTGACCAGTAATGAGGGCCGAACAGCACAGCCGGATAGGCGAGATACATGGAGGCGATCCAGGGATCGACCGCCGCCTCGAATGCTCGTCTCAGCGCCTTTGTGTAAGGAATCAGCTTCGTCGCTGCCGTGGACCCGCTGGTGGGTTGGAGGACTTCCACGGGATCTTGTGTCAGGATGGACGCTTTGCCCAACCGCACCCGTTCGATCGGCCCGGCATAATCCTCGTATTCCGAGAGGGGAATGGCGGCGAAGTCGTCCGGGCTTCGGATGGAACGGAAGTTATGAAACTCCCCGTATGCGGTCCCGGCGTTTGTTTTCAAGATTTCAGTGAGCACATGGAACTGGGCCCGTTGGACGCGGCGCGCGGCCATGAGGAAGGCCAGCAGACCCGGCAGGCATGACAGGAACCACAGGAGATGGGCCGGGAAGACGCGAAGCCTGTCGAGCAGCCTATTCATCCCAGTGTACCGCCGTTCTCTCGATGACCCGCCATGCATAGGCATTCAGGTTTTCACGGGATATATCCGCGATGCAGGCCAGTTCGTCGCCGGCGTGAAAAGTCGGGTTGCGGTCGAGAAAGAACCGGATGTGCGGATCGCGCTGACGCGAAGGCGGAACGTCGCACAGTTCGGGTCTCAGCCTGTCTTTCTGTCCTCCATACATAACCCGTCCGTCCTGAGGACTGTAGGCGTCGCCGAACTTATGCGTGGCGACTACACGCAGCAGCTCAGCGTACAGAGGCGGCGTGGAACGGTCATGCACGGGGTAGAAGCGGTTGAAGTACACGGGAAGAAAACGATAGGTGCGATAGCCTTTGGTAATCAGGAACCAGTAAAGGGGTGTGCCGACATGTTCGCGCAACAGCCGCAGCATGAAGTGCCCGAAACAGCCCGCCAGCGTGCTGTCCTGCCAGTGCGGACGGTCGACGATCGTGTCGCCGCTGAACAGGAACAGTCGCTCGGTTCCGGCCACGGGAAGGCGCAGAAGCTGCAGAGTGGAGAAGCCGGCCAGATCGTCCCTGTCGAGGAGAATAATAACCCAGTCCTTTTCCTCCATGTCCCTGAGAAAGGTCTCGCGGCCCACATTGCAGAAATAGCGGCTGTGCAGTTGGAACATGGATTCCTTCCTTGCCGCGGCGACTGTTGACACCCTTGATATGACTGAGGTCAAAGACACGCCATTCTCCATATTTACAGCGTTGCAACTTCTAGATGGGGAATTCGGGAGCGGTCGAGATTGTTCGCGAACTTCTGGCCGTCATCCCAGTAGACCAGGTGGAGCCGGCTGGTGTAACGGAACGCGGGGAAGCCGGACATCACTGTTCGCATAGGATCTTGTTCGTGAAAGCCCATGACGAGATAGTGGTGCGGGCTTCCGCGCAGTTCCTCGCAGATCCCTTCCAGCAGCGCCCGGAGGGCGGCGGGCTTCTCCTCCCGGCTGCAACAGAAGGCCATACACAGAACGCTGAGGGTTCCGCCTGGCGGGGGCAGGGGACGAAAACCGCTCAGGCGTAGCATGAAGTTGAACGTGGGACGAAGCAGCCGAACCGGCGTTGAGTAACCTTGCACGATGTTCTGCTTGAAGGAGTTCTGGTCCCAGACAGCGGCCGCTGCCATGATGGTCTTTCCTTCCTGCACGGCCACCCGGAAATCGTTCACCCTCAGCCCTCGCAGGTAGTCGGTCTGGAAGTCTCTGCTGTCCAGCGAAGGAAAGAACTGCCGCCGCCGACCAACCTCCGAGAGGAACTGCATGACGGACTCGCAACCGGCTTCCTCTCCGCGGCGGATTGCATAGATCGCCGATGGCTTCCGGCGGAACCGGTTCAAGTTGATCGCGTAAGTGAAGTAGCGTCCGTAGTCGAGATAGTGTGGCAAGCCGGCCCGGTCGCTGGTAAGAACAGCGGCAGCCTCCGTGTTGCCCTCGACGATTGTGGTAAGATAAGCTGGCACGGGGTTGTCTTCGTGGAGTTGTCGAAGCGCGGCGTAGCCCCTGGCCAGCGCGCCGGTGCGGCGCACCTCCGGAATCAGTCGCAGCCCCCCGAGGTAACCGATTTCGGTTGTCTGCCCGTTAACCCAGACCGGCTTGATACTGCGACAGCCCATGCCGACGACGTGTGAGCCCTCCCGTGCGACGAGCACCTGGTTAAATTTCCCCTGTACGTTCAGGGCTTGAAAGAAATCCGGTTCCCGCCCGAAGGTCATGTGAATCCAGCCGGGCATGGCCGAATCCCGGGTCAGTGTGCGCAAGGATGGTTCGTCTGCCTTGTTGGCCAGTTGGAATATCACCGCATCTCCGGTTGCTTCATTCTGTCACGTTGCCCAGCGGCAGGCCCTGCCTTTGATCTATTTCGCCGCGCGACTGGACGTTGGAGGCCAGGAATGTCGCCGCCATGAATAGACCGCGGCAGTTGCTTCGCGTATTCAGCGCCCGGTTCATGATTTGCGGCCAGGCATAGAAGGCACGGCGGGCCCGGAGGCATGCGTCTTCCAGGTCGGAAGCCGCCATTTGAGAGGGGCGGAACGCCAGGTTTCCGAAACGGTAGTCCGGCGAAAGCCACCAGTCGTCTCGAACGAGGCGCTTCTCATCGCGGAGGCGGCGGTAGAGCGGTGTGCCAGGGAAAGGGACCAGGTGGTTGAATGCCGCGAAGAAAAGCCGGTGCCGCAGGGCAAAGTCCGTGGCGCGGCGAATCGAAGCCGGCGTGTCGCCGTCGTATCCGAACACGAACGTTCCGTAGACGGCGATACCGTGACGCGCAAGCCTGGCCATGGCCGCATCGTAGACGGTTTCCGGGTTGCCGCGGATGCCCTTTCCGATCACGGCCTGACTTTCCGGTTGAAGCGATTCGAAGCCTATCAATACGCCCAGGCAGCCGCTGCGGCGCATGGCCGTGAGGAGTTCGTCATCGCCGGCCACGTGCGCACTCACCTGGCCGGCCCAGCGGATTCCGAGCGGCTCAAGCGCAAGGAGCAGGGCAAGGGTGCGATCCCGATCCACGGCCAGGTTGTCATCAACAAAGAACACGTTCTGCCGCCCTATGGCGCGGATCTCCCGGACCACGTCCGTCACCGGGCGAGCCGAGTAGCTCCGTCGAAAGAAGGCGGAGATCGAGCAGAAATCGCAGGCGAAGCGGCATCCGCGGCCGGTCTCCACGAGTGCCAGGTTCATGTAGCGCTTGCCCGAGAAGATCGTGCGGTCGGGCAGCATGCCGCCCAGGTCCGGACGCTGTTCCGCCTGGTAGCGTGGCTGCAGGCATCCCCTGCGGACGTCTTCCAGTACGCGGGGCCAGACGCTCTCCGCCTCGCCGACCACGATTGCGTCTGCGTGCGGCGCCGCATCGCCAGGGGCCAGAGTGGGGTGGAAGCCGCCCATGACCACGGGAACGCGGCGCCGGCGGAATTCCGCGGCAATCTGGTACGCGCGCCGCGCCGTGTAGGTTTCCACGCTGATAGCGGCCAGATCAACGGGCGCATCGTAAGGGATGTCCTCAAGACGGTCGTCATAGAGAACTCTTCTGAACGTCGACGGCGTCAGCGCCGACAGAACAGCCATGGCGAGCGGCTCCATAAGCCAGGATCGCGGGTACGTGATGCCCGGCTTCCTGCCGACACACGGAACGACAAATGCGACAGTTGGTTTGGTTGTAGTCATGACGGCAGGCAATACGTTCGCCTTGATTCCGGTAGGCTATCAATTCAGGTGCAGACTCCACAAGTGAATGCACGGGGACGCATTCAATTGTAACATTGCTGCTTCTCGATCAACCCTTGTTTCGTGGTATGAGACCTGCTACTTTCCCAATGTATTCCAGTCCACCCGCGCCCAACTGATGCACCATTCCATGATGCCGCGGGAAGTGATTCTGTCGTCATGGCGGACCGGAAGGAGGAACGCATGGGTAAGTTGCGTCCAAGCGGCGGCTACCGGGATTCGTGCAGTTTCCAGACGGCCACGATTATCTACGACGCCACGTACTGGTTTTGCGAGAAGTTTCTCGACCCGCGTTCTCGCACGGTGGACCAGATGGTGCAGGCAGCGCGCTCGGGTCGCCAGAACATTGCCGAAGGCAGTCGCGCTGCCGCGACCTCCTCGCAAACCGAGCTGCGCCTGCTCAATGTGGCCCGCTCCAGCCTGGAGGAACTCCTGCTCGATTTCGAGGACTCTTTGCGGCACCGGCATCTGGCGCAATGGGAACCCGAAAGTCCCGAGGCGCTGGCCGTGCGCCAGGTGCCGCAGAAGTTCAAACGGGATCAGTCGGATCAGTCAGATCTGACTGATCTGCCGGATCAGCAACGGTGGGCGCTCTATGCCCCGTGGTTGGAGCACGCCGACACCGCTGTGAGGGCCAACGCACTCATTCGCCTGATCAACCAGGCGAACTACCTGCTGGACCAGCAGATCGCCGCGCTGGAAAAAGCATTTGTCGAAGGCGGCGGATACAGCGAGCAACTGGCCTCCGCACGGCTGGCCGAGCGTGAGCGGCGCAAACGCGATCCGTCCGATCGTTCCGGTCCGCCGGATCACATTCCGCCCTGTCCGCAGTGCGGCAAACCCATGGCGCTGCGCACGGCCAAGACCGGCAAGAACGCCGGCAACCAGTTCTGGGGCTCCACCGCCTATCCCGACTGCAAAGGAAGCGCCCCGGTATGAGCCAACGGCAGTTGGTAGTTCAGAAGACCGGCTGGGGCAAGAGCATGGTTGAGAAATGAATGAGAGCGTACATGTGAGTATCGATGCGGCCCGTTGCACTGGTTGCGAGCGATGCTGTGAGGTGTGCCCCGCTGCCACAATCACTCTGGTTGACGGCAAGGCGGTTGTGTCGGGCCGCCGGTGTCTAGTCTGCGGACATTGCGCGGCAGTTTGTCCCGATGGGGCGGTGCGCGTGGTGGGCATGGACCAGGATGTCACTGCCTTTGCCACTGTGCGCGGCACCGATCAATGGACGCCGTACGGCGGCTACGACGCGGCGTCGCTGGTCGGGCTGCTTCGCTCCAGGCGTTCCTGCCGGCAATTCACCGACAAACCGGTTGAGCGCGCGGTCCTGGAAGACCTGGTGCGGATTGGTGTCACGGCGCCGTCCGGGACCAACTGCCAGGCATGGACGTTCAACATTCTGGCCACCCGTAAGGACGTGATCCGGTTGCTGGAAGAAGCTGGAGATTTCTTCATACGCCTCAACCGGTTAGCCCGGATTCCGGCGGCGCGCTTCCTCTCGCGGCTGGGTGACGGCGCACTCGATGCTTACTACCGCCGCCACTACGAGAGTGTGGAGAAGGCTGTGAAAGACTGGAAGGAATCCGGCGCGGACAGATTGTTTCATGGCGCCACGGCTGTCATGCTGGTCGGGTCGCGGCCCGGCGCCAGCACGCCGGCGGAGGACGCCCTGCTTGCTACTCAGAACATCCTGCTTGGGGCGCACGCCATGGGCCTTGGCACGTGTCTGATCGGTTTCGTCGTGGCGGCGATGAAGCGTGATCCGCAGATTCAGCGGCGTCTTGGAATACCGAAAGAGGAAGCAATTCACGCGGTCATAGCGCTCGGCCACCCCGACCAGGTGTTCTTCCGGCCGGCAGGCCGGAAGAAGCCTGTAGTGAGGTTCCTCTACTGATTCTATCCCTGCATTGGACCCTCCTCGTAGAGAACGCGACAGGCAGAAGCGCCCTGTATTACAATGATGTTCGACTGTCACGCTCAGAGAGCGCAACGGCTACTCCGCCTGCATTCATGATGTTCCGAACCGCATGCCCTGCTTCTTGAAGACCTCACGCCTGAAAAGCGGATTGTACGCCCAGTAGACTCCCATGCGGTAGAGTGTGCGCATGTTGGTTCTGGGGTCCAGGAAGCGCCGCAGGATGCTGGCGGGACTGCTCCACCGGCGGCGCAGGTCAAACGAGAACTGCGTCAATTCATCAGGCGACATCCTGGCAGGACGGAAGGCCGCGTGGTTGAACCGGTAGTCGGGATGCGTCCACCAGTGCCCGTCGTACAAGAGGCGTTTTTCGGCCTCCAGTTTCGCGTATAGCGGAGTGCCGGGATAGGGCATGAGGAGGTTGAATGCGGCGAAGGCGAACTTGTGGCGCAGCGCGAAGTCGAGCGTGGCATAGAGGCTCTCAGGCGTGTCCTCGTCGTGCCCCACCATGAAGGCCGCCCAGGTCTGCAGTCCGTAACTCTTCAGCGCTTCGATTTCCCTCTCGTATCCCTTTGATGCGCGCAGATTGGTTGCCTTTCCCATGGCCTTGAGCGACGCGGGGTTCAATGTTTCGAAGCCGATCACATGCCCGAGACAGCCGCTTGCGCACATCAGATTCATCAGTTCGGGATCGTCAACCATGTCAATGGTGCCCTGACTTACCCAGCGAATGCGCAGCGGGGTCAGCGTTCGGAAAAGGGATTTGGCCGCTTCGCGGTCGGCCACGATGTTGTCGTCTACGAAAAAGACGAGCCGGTGGCTGGCGGCTTCGATCTCGCGCACAACTTCGTTTACCGGCCGGCAACGGTGCGTCCGGGCGAAGAAGGCGCTGATCGCGCAGTACTGGCAATCATTGGCGCACCCCCGGCCGAACTGGGCGAGTGTGATTGGCAGGTAGCCCTTGCCGCGAAACAGATCGCGCCGCGGCCGTGCGCCGGACTGGGGGACTCCGTGATCCGCGCGGTAGACCGGCTTGAGACTGCCAGTCCGGGCGTCGTGCAGCACGGCGTTCCACACCAGTTCCGCATCCCCAAGTACGATGGCGTCAGCGTGTGAAGCGGCCTCCTCCGGCGCCAGTGTTGGGTGAAACCCTCCGAGGACGACAGGAACTCCGCGTTGGCGGAAAGCCTGGCTGATCTCGTAAGCCCGGCGCGCGGTGAAAGTCTCCACGGTCAAGGCGACGAGGTCCGTCGGCTGGTCGTAGGGAATGGGTTCGCATCGGTCGTCCCAAAGCGAAACCTGGACATCAGGAGGACATAGAGCGGCTAGAAGTCCAAGTTGGAGCGGCTCCATTCGCCCTTCGTCAACATACGGCCCCTCTGCCATGCGGCCCATGTTTGGTTTGATCAACGTTACGTGCATTATGGTTCCGGCGGGTGGAATGGTATCAGAGGTTCTCCGGCGCCCAGCCGCCCGCCTTGCTTGCGGTGGATCTCGCGGCGGGAGGTCACGTTGGCGAGACAGAAGAGGGCGAGGTTGTTGCGATTGGCCTTCCCGTCGAACGCGCGGCGAAGAATGTTCGACAGGCGGTTGAACTCGGTCTTGGCCTCATAGCAGCCCTGTTCGAGCTGTTCAGGGGACATGCCGCGAGGGCGGAACAACCCCTGGCCGAAGCGATAGTCGGGACTCAGCCACCAGCGCTCGTTCACGAGGCGCCCTTCGCGGCGGAGGCGATCATAGAGCGCCGTGCCGGGGAAGGGCATGAGAGGATTGAAGTTGGCCATGAACAGCTTTGCGCGCAGCGCAAAATCGAGCGCGGCCCGGATGGTGTCGGGCGTGTCTGCATCGTAGCCGAAGACAAAAGTGCCATAGACCATGATGCCATGATCGCGCAGAACGGCCGTTTGCTTGAGATACTCGCCATGTGTGCGGGTCCACCCTTTTCCCATCTGGCGCAGATTGTCGGTGTGAATGGATTCGAACCCGCAGAGTACTACCTTGCAACCGCTTTTCGCCAGACGCCGGGCGAAGGCCGGCTCGCCGGCGACATCAAGGCCGGCCTGGCAGGCCCAGCGGATGCCGAGCGGCTGGATTGCCCGGCAGAGTTCCGCCCCTGCTTCCGCATCGGCGAAGAGATTGTCATCCGCAAAAACCCATAGGCTGGCGTAATTTGCCCGTATTTCATCCACCACGTCGGCGATGGGCCTTTTCCGTACGCTCTGGCCGTAGATGGCGTTGACCGAGCAGAAATCGCAACGGTGGGGGCAACCGCGGCCCCCCTGGATCAGACGGAGCGGGCCATAGCGCCTGCCGGCGTAGAGGTTGCGGTCCGGTGGTCGGCAGTGCGCCATTGGCGGGAATGAACTGGTGTAGACACGTTTGAGCCCCCCCTGCTTGGCGTCGGATAGAACCTGCGGCCAGGTATCCTCGGCGTCGCCACGGACGACGGCATCGGCAAAGCCTGCCGCCTCATCAGGACATAGGGTTGGGTGCGGGCCGCCCAGAACCACACGCACGCCGCGGGCATGAAACGCCTGTGCAAGCTGGTACGTGCGGCGCGCGCCGAACGTATCCACCGACATGGCAACCATGTCGGCGGGCGTATCGAGAGGAACTGCCTCGATACGGTCGTCGTACATTGCACGGTCAATGTCCGGCGGGGTCAGGGCCGCAAGGATAGCCAGCGGGAGCGGTTCCAGGGCGTCGAGGGCGCGCCCTGGCGTCATGCTGGGGCGTATGAAAACCACTTTCATGGCATTGCCGCAACCTTGTCGCTCAGGCAGACTGGAACGAGATGCCCTGCGTGAAGAACGGCGTCGGGACACTGAGCGCAGTGGATCATTCGGCCGGCGGCGTCCACCTCGGCAGGATTCTGGAAAAGGATGCGTTTGGCGAGCAGTGGCGCTCCGCTCCGGCGGGCGGCGCGAAGAAGACCAAAGTTGCCCCGGAGACTACCGCCGCTAAGCCCGTTGACGATAAGCTGAAAGGTCAACTGCTGTGAGTTCTGTGCGCGATACATGGGAAAGCGGCCGGTGGCTAGACGAAAAAGATGAACGAACGCCTTCTCGAAGCAGGATGCTTTGACGCAGCATTCGGTGAGTCGGCCATCGAGACTGCGCGACGTGGCGACCATGTACGAGAGCCAGCGCGGGTCATGGCGGTCCAGATTGGATCCCATGTATGCAAAGGGCCTCAATCTCATGGTTTGTGCGAGATGACAAAGAATCTGCCTGTTGGTCAGAGCGACGGTGCTGCGGGGCGGGCCGTCCGGCTGGTGCACTGCGGTCATGCCGGCGGCGATGTTGCCGTGGATGCGCGCGACATTGCTCAGGTCACGGTAGAGGGTGACGAGCAGATAGTTGACGTGCTCCGACTCGATGGTGAAACGGATGATCGCATCCGTTTCCTGGAGCCGGTCGGCGCGGGCCGTCAGCGACAGCGCGGCGTCGATCCCGTGGTTTGCCACGAGTGCGGACTTGGCCTGCCAGAGTTCGCGGAGTTGGGTCATGGTGGGGCGCATCGGCAAGTCCGGTCTGGCCTGGCCGGTCTCGATGTGAAGAAAGATGACGTCCAGTCCGGCCCGCTTGAGTTCCGCAAGGCGGTCATTGGTCAGCAGCACGCCGTTGGTGAATATCTCGACGCCGAGGCGGCGGCGCTTGACCATGCGGACTATGTCGACGAGATTGGGGTGCAATAGCACTTCGCCGCCAATGATCGCGACCGACGATAGTCGGCGAAGGCGCTGCAGCGCGTCCATTTCCGACTCGATCTGCTGAAGCGACTTTATTTCGGGCGGACGCGTGTTGTAGCACGCCTCGCACGTGATGTTGCAGCCGCGGATGATATCCAGGACGGCATGCGGTACTGCACTGCCTTTCCAGGGCAGGTGCCAGGCTCTAAGCGATTCCAAAGTCGGCCTCCTTCCCGATGTTTGCGGGCGGTTTGGCGGCTGGCAGGCGCAGGATGCCATGTGCGCGTGTGAAGGCCCCATCCGGGATGCCCAGGGCGCGCAACGTCTGAAAGGCTTTCTCGAACGGGTTGCCAAGACGTCGCAAGCTCCTGGCCTTGCTCATGCCCAGCGTCGGAGCATACCATAGCGGCAGCACATGGGCGGGAAAATCGGAGCCGTAGACTATTCTGGATGCAAGGTCAGGGTTGGCAAGGATGCGCTTGCGCGGCGCCGTGTGAAGCGGTAGACAGAAGCCAGATAGGTCACCGTAAAGATTGGGGTTCCGCTGCGCGGTCCTTGCCCAGGCGTCAAAATAATCCCGCTCGTGCAGGTACATGCGGGCGCCGCAGTGCGCCGCGATCACGGTTACTCCACGTTCCAGGGGAGTAACGAGGCGGCGCGGATCGTTCATGGACTGGTCGAAGGCGTGGAGCGTGTGCTCGATTCCCGTGTGACACAGTAGCGGCATGCGCAGGTGTGCAAGTTTGTCGTAGAAAGGAAGACAACGCGGGCTGTCCACAGGAATGTTCTGGGCCGAAGGAATCCATTTCACCAGGCACGCTCCACGCTCCGCGAGGCGATCGAGTTCATCCAAGGCGTCCGGTCGGAAGGGATGAAGGCTGGCGCCGAAGAGCGCCTTGGGATGGCGGTCGGCCCAGTCCGCCACAAAGTCGTTATCCACCGCCAGGCGCGTGTTACCGAGATCGGGTTTGCCGCCTGGAGTATGCGTGCGGTCGAGCGCCAGCAGCACGAATCGGTCAATCTCGCTGTCCTGCATCCAGTCATCCATGCGGGCTACGACGGCCGCCTGCGGTTCGGCTTCGTTGCCGGCAAGGCCTTGCATGCGCTTCGCGAGGTGTCGCAGCAGAAGACTCATGCGCGAATGCGGGCAAACGTAGCTGCCGTGGCGAGTTGCGTGCATGTCGAACACGTGAAGATGAATGTCGTATCGCATCGGGCTTCTACAGGTCATTGCCGGTCAATTCTGAGACGATCAATCATCGCGCTCGCGTATGCGCTTACCGTCCTTCCATCGGGTGAACGGCGGAGAAACCAGCAGAGCCTGCAGGCACTCGCCCGGCATGATTTCCGTGCCCGCCGTCAGCAGTGAATAGCCGCCGACGATAGAGCCGGCGCCGATCTTGACTGGAGCCAGCAGGAGTTCGAGTTCGCCGCCGGCGTTGCGGGCGAGCACGTGCGGATTGAGCCGCACGCCGGCGCCGAAGATCACATCGTTGCCAATGTCTAGAAACGAGCGATCCAGCACCTTGGTGCCGGCGGACCAATAGACGAGTCTTCCTATGCGCGAGCCCCATAGTCTGAGCCACGCGCTGTAGAGCGCCGGTACCACGCGCAGGGCTTCTTCGAGTGCGGGGAAACGGCAGAAGAGCACCTGGAAGCTGAGCAGTGCCCACCACGTGAAGAATCCTCGGGAGCCCACTGCAATCACGGTTTTACCGAATGGTACGAAGGTGATGAGCAGGCGCGCGGCCAGCGGCGGCGCAAGGTAAAGGGCTGCCAAGGCCGCGATAACCCGCCAGGCGGGGCGCGTCCAGGGCCAGAGCAGGAGCAGGAGAACGGATAGCGCATGCAGCAGGGGCACATAACTCAACAGCATGATCCCCAAGCGCTGGCGGACGCTGAGCCCGTATGCGTGCAGGTCGAGCCGTTCGTGTTCGGTCTCTCTCTCAGCGGAAGTCACGGCCTTACTCCGCCATGGTGTATGGCGGCTTGACGATATGGAGCAAGATGCCAAGCTTGCGCCAGAACGACATGGACCTGGCGGTAAGCACGGGATTGTCGAGGAAGTCGACCCCGGTGTGAATGAGGGCGGCTTTCCATTGACCGTCTTGCTTGACCACGAGTGCGGACCATCGCACGTCGAGAGTGAAGACTCGCTTGTCCTTAAGCGTAAAGGTGTCGGCGGATCGGCCGTAGCAGTAGCCGGCGTTGTCGCCAACGAAACGAGTCAGAACATCTGCCTCGGGCCTGCTTGTCATGGCTGCCAGCGGTGCATCCTTGCCCCTCAGCAGGCGATCGTAGTATGCAGAAATGCCTTGCCTGTTGGTGATGGCCGTCTGGTCAATTGTTACGAAAGCGAAATCCTTCGCGAGGCAGTCCGACAGGGCGGCAATATCAGTGGCATTGATGGCGGCTGTCGCCTTCTTCAGCACCTGCCGAAGCGCTTCATGATCGGCTTCCCGATCAGGGGCCTGCGCCAGACAGACAGCCGCGAGTGTGGTGGATGCAACACAACCGATCAGTAGCCTGCGCAGATTCATTGCAATACCTCCCTGAGTTGATGATGAGGCGAATATGACAGATCGGGTGATGTAGTTCAACGAGATTAAGGACTCGTAAATCCTCGCCTAAGCGCTGTCCCACCGGCTGGGCCCATTGCGGACGACCTTGCGGCAGCGGCTCCGCCGGAGGCGTCGCCCTACCCAGAGAGACACACAGTCTGTATATGTTCCCCAGGTAGGGCGAGCTCTCCGAGCGAGCCGTAAACACAGGACGCACACTGGTCCGCCAAAGGAGTCCTGCCTTCCCTAGCCGAGGATCAGGGTGACTCGTGGTCTAGGATCAGGGGGCTTGCATGTCACCTGCGTGCTTCCCGGCGCTCGATGATCCCATAGGCCATGGATGGAATGGCTACCATGGCTATGCCTCCGGTGCTCCACGCCCAGACGTGGCTCCAGACATCTGTGCGCTGCATGTCTACGAAGAAGTGATAGGCTACCAATGCGCCCATGGCGTAGGTGAGTCCGATGAGGAAGAAACAGACGGGCACGTAGTGTCCGGCCACTTCCTCCGGGCTCTTCCCTGTTAGACGTGGAACACTGGTGATTTCGCTGAAACCGTGCCGCAAGAGGCCGATGTCGTAGACCCAGCCCTTGTAAGCGTGGATGGCGCCTGTGGCGAGGAGCACACGCAGGATAGTTCCATACCCGAGAGGCCCATCAGGAGTTCCAAGAAAACTTAGGAAGAGCGCGGGGCTGAGATTGGCCGCCCAGATGAAGCCGTGGTGGATGTAGTAGTTACCCATCCGACCAGGCCCGTGAAAGCGCCATTTCTTGAGGATGTTGGTTCCGATACCGGGAACGACATAGCCGTACAGAACCGCCAGGATGGTCACATACACTGAGAAGGTTATGCTCTCAGACCACCAATACCATAGGTAGGCCATTCCCAAGGTGATTGGTACGGGGAGCACATAGACCTGAATGCGCATCCAGCTTCTGCTCATAGTGGTCGGCATGCTACCATGCCAATGCCGAGCGATCAAAGCGATTCAAGCACGGACGTCGCTAACGCAAGCGGTGTTCGATTGACTGCCGGGGGCGGGTGCGGCAGTGTACAGCCGAACGGCATGCAAACTGAAACGATTGAGATGGGTGGTGTGTGCGGCAACGGGGACAGATCGTCCCTCGCCTGTGCGCTGCGTGCGCACTGGCGGTTCAAGATCCTGCTCAGCACGGCGATATCGGTCGTGTTCTGGACCGCCTACCTTCTCGCGCAGCGATTCCCCCTTGGGGTCGTGCGCCCGGCGCCATCGCTGGCTTTGGATGCTTGGATCCCGTTCCTGCCGTCAACGGTCTATCTATATGAATCGCTCTGGCTCTTGCAGGCGGTGGCCCCGTGGCTGATGCGCGAGCGTCGCGAACTGGCTATCTATTGCCGCACTCTGCTAGTGATTCTGATTCCGGCCATTCTTGTGTTCGTCCTGTGGCCCACCTCGAGTCCAAGGCCGGAGTCAACAGAGTCGGCCAATGCACTGTACCGGACGTTGATCCGCATAGATCTCGATCTCAATGCCTTTCCGTCCCTGCATGCGGCGTTCGCCTTGTACAGCGC
>CAZWPN010000017.1:0-36286 GCA_964635275.1 uncultured Victivallales bacterium
TTTAGAAGCGTCACCCTCGCTTGGGGTCCACACTCTTCACTCAGTCATCCTGCTCTTCACTCCGCCTTGCTCCCGCGCCGATTGTGCCTCCCGGCTACGTGTGTAGCTACGGAAGGACGAAGGTGTTGAACGACATCGCCTGCAGTTCAGCCCGCCATGCCGCGGCGCCTGATGACATCGTCAACGGACGCGCTTCGGCAAAGGGGTTGTGCATGACGATAGGGTAGGCTTTGCATTGTAATGGCTTGCGTTCAGTCGCAACGGATTAATAAGCCTACTTCAGGCGTACGCATGGAGATGGTTGCCAGGATGAATGATCCCGTTGTTTTCGAGGATTGGGAGGCGGCTCTAAAAGCCAAGGCGCCGCCTGCCTTCAGCGGCAATCCCTGACAGCCATCCTAAAGTTCCAATACGGATTACGGTTGCCGCCGCGTTCCTCGCCCCCGACCCCAGAGGGCCAGACCAGGGGGAGCAAGATGCTCCCCCCCCCACTCTAGTGGCGGGAGCATCTTGCTCCCGCAAACCGCGGGCGGTGAACCGTATGCCATGGGGTAATGGCCAAACCGTGTCATGGCGGGTTCTCTATATTACCGCCTCGCTTTTCGCAGAGGAGTTTGCCAGAATAACAGTTTTTGGGAGGAGTTTGCATGCCAACTTACGATTACGAGTGCACGAAGTGTGGACACAATTTTGAGAAGTTTCAGAGCATCACTGCGGAAGCCCTCAAGAAGTGCCCAAAATGCAAGGGGAAGATCCGCCGGCTTATCGGAACCGGAGCCGGCATCATCTTCAAAGGCAGCGGGTTCTACCAGACCGACTACCGCAAGCCTTCCTATACCGAGGGCGCCCAGAAAGACAAGTCCGCATCGAGTTCATCTTCGGACTCGAAACCGGCCGACAAGAGCGAAACAAAAGCCGGTAAGAGCGAAACAAAGACCGACAAGAAGTAGCCGGTGTCACTATGGAAGGTTCGGGATGCAGGGCGTGCGTCCTTAAGCTCTGCCGCCTAACAGCGCCGCTGCTTTTGGGCGTTGCGATTTACGCCCCTCCGCTTGCCGCAGCCGAGCCAACACCGCGATTCACGCCGGAAGACGTCCTGCATACTTCCCTGGTCAGAAGCCCGTCGGGACGCTTCTCCATCGCCGGCGCAAACAGCGCTGAAGTGCTCGACCTGATGCAGTGGGCTGACGCCCTAGCATCACGCGTCGAAGCCACGCTGGGCCGCAAAATGCCCTTCGAAAAGCGATTGATCCGGATCTCGATTCTTCCATGCGCATCGAATCAGGTCGCCTCCGTTGACGCCCGGGAAGGCTATGACGGCCCGACACTGATCCAATGGCTGCGCATTACCGGCTATGACACCGCGCCCGTGGCGCTCGTACAGGAGAGCCTCGTCCGCTTGCTGGTGTCCGGATTCCTGCCGGACCGGCGTCCCTTGGCGGACGCAACCCGCCTGAGCGGCGTCGTGCCGGACTGGTTTGTCTCTGCGGTCATTCACAACCTGAACGCCGAATCCCGGGACCGCGCCTACCAGCAGGTCTTCGATGCCTGGCGCAACGGCGCCCTGCCCTCCCTTCGCGAAGGCATGGACCGTCAGGGAACGCCCCGGGTCTTGCCGGAAGACGCGCCTCTGTCTGCCGTTCTATTGCAGTGGATCCTCTCCCTGTCGGATGCCGGAGCTTGCATGGACCGGCTGTGGCTGCGTTTCCAAGAGGAAAAACCCTTTACCGCCGCCGACTTGATTCCCTTCGTTCCCCGGGGGGGCTCGGCCACAGACCTGGACCGCGCATGGGACGACTGGCTTCTCAAAGAGCGCAACCGGATCAGACTCCCCGGGCAGCCATCAGCCCACGCCCTTGAGCAACTGAAAGCTCAGTTGTTGATTTACCCCGATGATTCTGCTACCGGTATGTCAGGCGAAGCGCGTCAACCCTTTGCCCCGCGGGATCTGGTCGGATCTCGAAAAGCGGCATGGGTGCCCGCCGCCGCTTCGAGCAAGGCCATGCGCCTGAGGCTGCTGGGAATCGGGCGCGACGAGGGGTTCCGGGACGTGGTGGACGCATACATCTCTTTTCTGGACGCCTTGACTGAACGCCGAAGCACGCGTGTGCTGATGCAACGGTTGGAGACAGCCGAGCGAAAACTGAGCGACTACGAAAGCCGTTCCGCCACGCACGAGAGTCTGGAACCAGGGAGCCGCAAGGAGACACGATGAAGAGCCGCAAAACAATCGTCGGCACCGTGGATCAGGATGTCCTCACCTTTACAGTGGGAAAAGACCCCACCCTGGACAAGGTACTGGCCGAGGCCGACTGCATTGGTTCAGCCGCACATGTCACCATGCTGGCCCGAATGAAGGTCCGCCCACCGCTGTTCACGGCTCGCGATCGCAACCGTGTTGTCGCGGAACTCATTGCCATCATTCGCGATGTCCGCGGCGGGCGGTTTCGCATCACCGAAGACGATCAGGACGTGCATCTGGCGGTGGAACGGCGCCTGACTGAGAAGCTGGGCGACATGGGCCGTCGCATTCACACCGGGCGGAGCCGCAACGACCAGGTGGCTGTGGATCTCCGTCTCTTTGCCAAGGTCGAACTCCTCGGCCTGTTTGAGGAAACCGCCGCCCTTGCCAACGCACTGACCGCGATGGGCCGGCGCTCTGCCGACGTTCCCATGGTCGGGCGCACCCACATGCAACCGGCCATGCCCTCCTCGGTAGGACTATGGGCAACATCCTACACCGAGTCGCTGCTCGACGACCTGGAACTGCTCCGGGCCGTGTACCGCCTGCAAGACCGATCCCCTTTGGGCGCCGCGGCCGGATTCGGCGTTCCGCTACCGCTGGACCGACAACTGACCGCCCGCCTGCTCGGGTTCAGTGAGCCGGTTCAGAACGTGCTTTATGCTTCCGGAAGTGCGCGCGGCAAGTCCGAATCCAAGACCCTTATGGCGCTGGCGCAGGTCATGCTGACCCTTTCACGTCTGGCCGAGGATCTGATTCTTTACTCCCTACCTGAGTTCGGCTACTTCAGCCTGCCGGCTGCGTTCTGTACCGGGAGCAGCATCATGCCGCAAAAGCGCAATCCGGACGTCCTGGAGCTGGTCAGGGCAAAAGCCGCCACCGTCTTGGGCCAGGCAATGACAGTGGCCACGATTGTCAAAGCTCTGCCCGGCGGCTACAACCGCGACCTGCAGGAAACCAAGGAGCCTTTCATAGAGGGACTGCGAGCCACGCGCGCCTCCGTCAGAATCCTTGCCGCTCTCATCCCGGCCATCAAAGTCAACCGCTCCGCACTGGCGCGCGCTTTCGGGCCTGAGGTGTTTGCCACGGACCGGGCACTGGAGTGGGTCGCCGGCGGGATGCCCTTCCGGGATGCATACGACAAGGCCAAGGCCGGACTCGCCGATCTGAAGGGCATGGATCCGCGCCTGGCCATCGCGCGGAAAACCCATTTTGGCGCCACCGCCGGACTGGACTTCAGCATCTACCGTCGCCGGACCAGTGAAGTTACGCTTTTCGGACGGCGGGAGCGCCGGCGCTTCGACGCCGCAGTCAGTCGCCTGCTTGGGATACGCTATCCTGAACTGCCCGCCTCATGAACATCCCGGAGACAGTGAAGGAAAAACTTCGCCTGCTGCCGGACAAGCCGGGGTGCTACCTCATGCGCGATGCGCGTGGGCGAATCATTTACGTTGGCAAGGCCATTTCCCTGCGCAAGCGCGTCATGTCCTACTTCCGCGACGCCTCTCTCCGGCGCGGGTCGCCCAAGTTGCGTGGCATGGTCAGGAGCGTTGGCGATCTGGAAGTCATCGTCCTGCGCAACGAGGCCGAGGCGCTACTGACTGAAGGCAGACTCATCAAGGAGTACAAGCCTCGCTACAATGTGAGTTTCCGGGACGACAAACGCTTCCCGCTCCTGTCGGCGGACCCTGACGAACCACTGCCCCGATTCCGGCTCATGCGCCTGCAGCGCCATGACAACCGCCGCTACTTCGGGCCCTACACCTCGTCGGCCGCCGCACGGGCCGCCCTGGATTTTGTCGAAAAGAACTTCGGATTGCGAAAGTGCAAACCGCGCACCCCGAATGCCGAAACGTACCGCCACTGCCTGAACGACATCGTCCGGTTCTGCTCGGCGCCGTGTGTGGAGCGAATTGCGCCGGCGGATTACCGGATCCGGTTTGAGGAGGCATGCAGCTTCCTTCGCGGCGAGCGTCCGGCGGACCTCCAACCGCTGCGCGAAGCCATGCAAAACGCCGCGGCGGAAATGAACTTCGAACGGGCCGCGGCCTTGCGCGACTCGCTGTTTCTCCTTCAGGCAGCGGTCCGCCGACAGGCGCGCGTGGCGTCCACGCCGGCGATGCGCAAGCATGACGCGGATGCCGGCATCGCGGAACTCCAGGATGCGCTTGGCCTTCCGAGCCTGCCAAGAACCATCGAGGGCTACGACATTTCCACCATTTCCGGCACTTTGTCCGTAGCGAGCATGGTGTGCGCCGTCGACGGGCTCCCGGCGCGAACGCGCTACCGCCGGTTCCGCATCCGGACAGTGGAAGGCATGGATGACCCGGCCATGATGGCGGAGGTCATCGGCCGCCGTTTTGAGCGCGCCCAGGAGGAGCGAACGCCCCTGCCTGACCTGGTCATGGTGGACGGCGGCGCCACTCAGGTGAAGGCCGCGTCTGCCGAACTGGCCCGACTCGCCGTGCGCGGGGTCGAGGTTGCCGGCCTGGCCAAACGGTTCGAGGAAATCCACCGCCCCGGCCTGGAGTCCCCGATCCGTCTGCCCAAGGACTCCCGTGCGCTCCACGTGCTTCAACGGTTGCGCGACGAAGCCCACCGCTTTGCCCTTGCCTACCACCAGCGGCTGCGCACCCGTCGGCTTCAGGATTCCGTTCTGGACGATATCCCCGGCATCGGCGCCCACCGCCGCGCACAGCTTCTTCAGCGCTTCGGGTCGGTTCGCCGCCTGTCGGCCGCCGCACCCGACGATGTAGCCGCCGTTCCCGGCATCGGCCGCGCAATGGCCACCCTGATTCTGCAATCGCTTTCGAAGGAGGAACCCGGACCGTGAAGATTCTGGTGATAAAGTTGAGTTCACTCGGCGACCTGTTCCATGCCCTGCCGGCCGTCCACAACATCCGCCGCGGACTGAACGCGGAAATCCACTGGGTCACTCACGATGAGTACAAGGACCTGGTAAGTTGTTTTTCGGATGTGTCGCGGGTCATCGGCTTTCCACGCCGGGATTTCCGGAAACAGTTTGTGCGCTTCTGGAAAGACCTTCGACAGGAACCCTATGACCTGATCCTGGATTTCCAGGGGTTGTTCAAGAGCGGGTTTACCGCGTTTCTTGCCCAGGGCGCGCGTCGCATCGGGCCGTCGTTCCACCGCGAGGCATCGGCGATCTTCTACAACGCGATCGCCGGGCATATGGACAGGAGCCGCCACGCGGTTGATGAGTGCATGGATATCGCACGATTCCTCGGGGTCTCATGCCTCCGTCAGGAGTTTCCCGTTTGTTTCCCGCCACACGACCTGCCACACCCCCACCCGCGGGTAGCCGTACTGCCTGTTTCGCGGTGGCCAACGAAGAACTGGCCTGCTGAGGCCTTCGTCGAAGTGGCCCGCCGGTTGCGGCAGGAACGGCCTGCCACGATCTACCTGCTTGGAAGTTCTGCGGACCGCCCGGTCTGCGACCGGATGGCCCAGTCTCTGCCTGCGGATGCCGTGGTGAATCTGGCAGGGACGCTTTCGCTTCCTGAGACCGGAGCCGTGCTGCGA
Source organism: uncultured Victivallales bacterium (assembly GCA_964635275.1). Lineage (GTDB taxonomy): Bacteria > Verrucomicrobiota > Kiritimatiellia > UBA8416 > CAZWPN01 > CAZWPN01. The sequence continues at coordinate 5,786 of CAZWPN010000017.1, forward strand.
GAAATGGACCTGCTGATTTCCAACGATTCAGGGCCGGTTCACATGGCCGCCGTCGTCGGAACGCCTGCCCTGGTGGTGTTCGGCCCCACCAATCCCGCACGAACCGGGCCCTACGGAAACGGCCACCGGGTGGTGAGCACAGCCTTGGATTGCCAGCCCTGTTATTCGCGTGAATGCCGGTTCCCCGGTCTGCCGTGCATGACCGGTGTCTCCCCGGATCGGGTGGCGACAGAAGCCATCGCCATGCTTAACGCCATCGCCGCCAAGCCACCTACATCCGGCCCATGTTGAGGTCAGTGATCTTGCTTTCGATCAGCCGGATGTGGCGATACTCTTCGTCCTTGAGTTGCGCCAGCAGCTCTCGCATGACATCCGAATGCGCTTGGTTGAGCGCCTCTTCGTAGAATTGATGCGCCTCCTTCTCCTTCCCCAGGGCAATAGCGAGAATCTCTCCGGGAATCATGGTTATCTTCGACTTCACGGTCATACTGATCCCTTTCGTTTTTCAACACCACTTGCAGGCGTACGCTTTAGGTGGTAATGATATCGCCCTATTCAAAGATGAGCAAGATCGGACAGTGATGCGACAATGAAACGCGTTGTTCTGCACGTGGACATGGATGCGTTCTACGCCGCCGTCGAGCAACGGGACCGTCCTGAGCTGCGGGGCAAACCCGTGGTAATAGGCTCGGCACCCAACGAGCGCGGTGTGGTGGCTGCCGTGTCCTACGAGGCGCGCCGATTCGGCATCCACTCTGCCATGCCCTCGCGGGAAGCGGGCCGGCTGTGCCCCCACGCCGTCTTCCTGCCGCCTGACATGGCGCGCTATGAGGCGGCATCCCGTCAGATATTCGCACTCCTCGATCGCTTCACGCCATTGGTGGAACCGCTTTCGATTGACGAGGCATTCCTGGACGTTACCGGCACACTGAAGCTGTTCGGCCCGGGGCCGGAAATGGCCCGGAAGATCAAGGATGCCATCCGGGCGGAAACCGGGCTCACCGCCTCTGTCGGTGTGGCGTGCAACAAGTTCCTCGCGAAGGTTGCCAGCGACCTCGGCAAGCCCGACGGGCTGCTGGTGGTTCCGGAAAGCCGCGAAGGCATCATCGCCTTTCTCGCACCGCTGCCGGTCAGCCGCGTATGGGGCGTTGGCAAAGTCACCGAGGCATCCCTGCAAGACGCCGGCATACGCACCATCGGCGACCTCCAGCACACTACAGAAGAGCGGCTGGCCCAACTGGTGGGAAGGCATTCGGCAGGGCACCTTCTCCACCTGGCGTGGGGTGAGGATGTGCGCGAGGTTGAAACCGGGCGTGAGGAGAAGAGTATCTCGCGCGAATACACATTCCCAGCAGACAGCCGGGATGAAGATGAAATCCGGCAGACGCTTTACGATCTCGTGGAATCCGTGGGGGAAGACCTGCGCAACAGCGGAAAGCACGCTCAGGTCGTCCGGATCAAACTCCGCTGGCAGGGTTTCAAGACACTTACGCGCCAGGAGAAACTCAACCGGCCGGTCTGTGACAACCAAAGTCTGCGCGAGGTCGCCGAGCGTCTGTTCAGTGCCATCGAACTGGCCAGTCCCGTGCGCCTTATCGGATTCGGCGTCTCCAACTTTGGCGGAGCGCAGCCGGAGCAAATGTCGCTTTTCAATGAAAGCCCGTCAGAAACAGATCGCCAGGAACGCCTGAGCAAGGCCTTGGACGTCATCCGCGAAAAGCACAGCCCCAGCAGCCTCTTCCGCGCATCAAAGAAGGCATGGCAAGATGGCTCTGGAAGATGAGAGACCTCGCCCCTGACTCCCTGTCCCTCAGCGCATAAGCCACTTAACCACGCCCACGATGACCGCAGTTATCGCGGCCACAAACAGAAGAACGAACAGGGCACAGCCGAGAAACGGTTTCCACAGGTTGATACTGACCCGAGTCTGGCCATCCCTGATGTAGATCCCCGTGAAGCCGACTTTGACGTCCTCCTGTCCTTCGCGCGCATGCAGACCCCAAGGCCCCACGCGGACACGCCCACGCGCCGGATCATCAACGCTGCATTCCTTGCCGTCTACGACGACTTCAACCGTTTCTGCTTTCTCTGGTATGTCCGCCATGGTGTGCTTCTCCGGATGCGGACTACTCGTCTGCCTTGACGGCTGCCTTTGTCGCAGTCATAGCGTTGCACTTCCTTTGCGTCGGGGAATGCTAGCATGTTGAGAATCGAAGTCCAGTCCTGATCCCCGGCTACGGGCCCTGCGGCCGGCTTGATCTCGCTTTTTGCGTTGCTTTCACCCGTTCCGCAAACTAGGCTCTGGACGTCAAACGGGCGGCTTTGCAGTTTCCTGTCCGCTGTCGCGAATCCCGGGGGTATATCATGAGGCATTTGTGTCGATTGTGCGCCGGTTCCGCTTCAATTTTGACAGGACTTCTGCTGTCTTCGGCGATGGCACAGGACAGCGCCGTCCACGACGCCATCCGAGCCGGTAACACGGCTCAACTGATCCGCTTGCTCGACGAGAAGCCCGCCGAAGTCGTCAACTCGAAAGCCGATGGTGGTACCACCCCGCTCCATTGGGCAGCCGCGTGCAACAACACCGCCGCCATACAGATCCTCATATCGAAGGGGGCGAAGGTCAATGCCCGTACCGATAACATGAGCACCCCGTTGCACTGGGCCGCCAACCGCAACAGCGCCGCCTCCATACGAGTGCTTGCCGAGAATGGCGGCGATGTCAACGCCAAGGCCATACGTAGCCAGACACCGCTCCATTGGGCCGCTCTCGCCGATGCCGAGGACGCCGCCGCCGTGCTGCTGAAGCAAGGCGCCAATACAAGCATGCTCAACGAGGACGGACAAACACCGCTGCAGTGCGCGATACAAAAGAAATCGCTCCGCGTTGAACGCCTCCTTCTTGAAGCGCCATACAAGACATCCTCTGAGTCAGTGGAGGACCCAAAGAGTGCTGTGCCCCCTGCGTCTAATCGGGATGCAGGCAAACCGCCAACAACCAAGGAAGTAGAACAGAAACCACAGTCGGTAAAGACTGCGAAAACTGCAGCAAAGCCCCCTGTGGAGAAGCCCCGCCGCGCCCGAAAGGCAGCAAAGGCGCCTGAGTCTCCAGACAAGGCATCCGACTCGATCACCTACTCCGGCGACCTTTACAGGGGCGAATCCCTGAAGGGAAGCCCTCACGGCACAGGGGTACTGCGTACGCAGAAAGGAGACGCCTATTCCGGGGGATGGAGCCACGGCAAGCGCCACGGGACAGGGACCTATACGTTCCATGACGGCGAACGCTATGACGGCGAATGGCAAGGCGATCTCCCGTCCGGTAAAGGATGCTACCAGTACCCGAACGGAGGCCGTCTGGAGGGTCTCTGGGCAAGAGGTCGCCTCGTTTCCGGCCAGGGGACCTACCTGTTCCCCAACGGCGACCGCTACGATGGGGAATGGCGCAATGACCAGATGTGGGGGCAGGGAGTCTATGTCACTTCCGACGGCAGGGTATTTGCCGGCTTCTACGAAAGGAACGCTTACATAGGAGCCAACCCGCCTGCCTCCGGCCAAGGGGTATCGGCAGAGCCTGCGGATGGGAAACCTCCGATCCAGACACCGGCCCCCTAAGAGGCGAACTGACCGAGCATTCTTCAACACAACCAGCACGCCATCAGGATTGAACATCATGAAGGAGAAATATCCGTTTGCCGAGATTGACCCTAAGTGGCAGAAGTATTGGGTAGATCACGGCGTTTTTCAGGTCGACACATCCCGGCGCACCGGCAAGAAATTCTACTGCCTAACCATGTTCCCCTACCCGTCTGGCACCATGCATGTCGGCCATGGGCGCAACTACATCATTGGCGACGCCGTCACCCGTTACAAGACCATGCGCGGATTCGATGTCCTGACGCCGATGGGCTGGGACGCCTTCGGCCTTCCTGCCGAAAATGCGGCGAAAACCCGCGGGATACATCCTCGACTCTGGACGCGGCAGAATATTGCGCACATGAAACAGCAACTCCAGTCGTGGGGTGTCGGGTACGACTGGGATCGCGAGCTTGCAACATGCCACCAGGACTACTACCGCTGGACCCAATGGGTATTCCTCAAACTGCACGAACGGGGCCTGGCCTACCGCCGGAAGGCGCCAGTCAACTGGTGCGAGCTCTGCACAACGCTCGCCAACGAGGAAGTACTGGCCGATGGCACATGCGAGCGATGCGGTCGCCCGGTGGTCAAGCGAGACCTCGAACAGTGGTTCTTCCGCATCACGGAGTACGCTCCGCGCCTGCTGGACGACCTGTCGCTTCTCGATCGCTGGCCTGAGAAAGTGCGCAACATGCAGGCAAACTGGATCGGCCGATCCGAAGGCGCCCGCATACGCTTCACCGTGGCTGAAACCGGCGATGACTGCTCTGTCTTCACCACACGGCCCGACACCATCTACGGCGTAACCTTTATGGCCATAGCGCCGGAACACCCAATGCTGGCCTCCCTCGCGAACCGGAGTCCTAACCGGGTGGCTATCGAGTCGTTTGCCGAGCGCCAGCGCATGACCCCTGCCGCGGTCCGGTCGGACGCCGCCACCCGCAAGGAGGGCGTCTTCACCGGGTTCCACGTCCGTAACCCATACAACGGCGATACCGCGCCGCTGTGGGTAACCAACTATGTCCTGATGGAGTACGGCACAGGCGCGGTCATGGCCGTTCCAGCCCACGACCAGCGCGATTTCGAATTCGCAAAGGCCTACGACCTTCCAATCCGCGTGGTCATCCAGAACCAGGACCGTTCCCTCAACGCGGAAACCATGACCGCCGCCTACGTTGAAGACGGAATCCTGGTCAACTCCGGCCCCTTCGACGGGCGGACGAACCGCGAAGCCATTCCCGCCATGGTCGCCCACGCCGCCAATGGGGGATTTGGAGAAACCGCCACCACGTACAAGATACGGGACTGGCTTATCAGCCGGCAGCGTTACTGGGGCGCTCCCATACCCATCATCCACTGTGCCGACTGCGGCGCTGTTCCGGTGCCAGAGAAGGACCTGCCTGTACTTCTACCGGATGACGTAGACTTCCAGTCCGAGCGAGGGAATCCACTTGCCGGGCATCCGTCCTTCTCGCAGGCAGCATGTCCGCGGTGCGGAAAGCCCGCTAACAGGGAGACCGACACCCTGGCGCAGTGGCTCTGCTCATGCTGGTACTATCTGCGCTACGTGAACCCCCGCCTGACGACCGGGGCGTTCCGCAAGGAAGACGTGGACTATTGGCTGCCAGTGGACCAGTACATCGGCGGCATCGAACACGCCGTGCTTCACCTGTTGTACTCTCGCTTCATCCTGAAGGTTCTCCACGACGCGGACTGCTGCTCATTCCCTGAGCCCTTTGGAGCGCTATTCACACAGGGGATGATCTGCAAGCGCAGTGAAAAAGACGGCCAACTCTACAAGATGTCGAAATCAAAGGGCAACGTCGTCAGCCCGGACGAACTCGTCGAGCAGTACGGCGCCGATACCCTGCGCATCTACACGCTGTTCATTGGCCCGCCGGAGAAGGATGTGGAGTGGAGCGATCGCGGAATTGAGGGCGCTTCCCGATTCCTTCGCCGATTGTGGACCCGCGTCTACTCGAACCGTGACTGGCTGGTTGAGGTCCATGGCATTCCCTGCCGTATTGACGCCATGCCGCCCGCCGCGCGGGAGCTGTACCGCAAACTGCACACGACCATTGACGTCATTACGAGGGCCATCGAAACCGACTTTCATTTCAACGTCGCCATAGCCCAGATCATGGAACTGTTGAACGTGATTGATGCCTTCGACGTATCGGCCGCAAGCCCGGACCAGGATCGCGCCGTGTTCAAGGTGTCTCTCGACGGGCTGGTCCTGCTGCTGTCGCCCTTCGCGCCTCACACCAGCGAGGAACTCTGGGTCGAATTGGGCCATCCGACCGGCATACTCAAGGCCGGCTGGCCTGCCGTTGACGCCGCCGCGCTTCAGACGAGCGAGGTCGAGCTTGCCGTGCAGGTGAACGGCAAGCTCCGAGACCGCCTACTTGTTCCATCCGACGCGGACTCTGCAACCGTTGAAGCGCTGGTGCTCGGTATGCCTCAAATGACAAAACACCTCGGAGGCAAGACAGTGCGTAAAGTGATCGTGGTTCCAAACAAGCTGGTTAACATCGTCGTCGGATAGGCACGGCATGGCGACTGTTGTCAATCATCAGACACCACCTCAAGCGGGCTGGACACAGTCAGCGCGAAGATCATGGTGCCTGCTGACCCGCGATGAGCAGCGCGCGTTGCTGCTGGTGTTGGCCCTGTTCGTGCTCGGCATGGGCGTTCGAACCTGGCACGCGCGTAACAGAGAACAGTCAGCATCCATGGGAAGCCATGCCCAGGAATGCAAAGAAGGAGATCGACATGGAAGGTAAGTTTGTGTCAGCAGCTCTGGTCACACTGGTTGCAGCTTCGCTCCACATTCATGCAGCGGAATTCCGTGTCGCAGGCGCCCGCGCGCTCGGAATGGGAGGCGCCGGCGTCGCCTCAACGCGCGGCGCAGCCTCCGTCCACTATAATCCGGCGGCATTGGCGGAGCCTTCCATCGGCGCAGCCCCCCGCATCTCGCTGGGGATGGGCGTCGGATTTCACGACTTCAACCTTGCGCAATCTCTGGACACCCTCGCCGACTATGACTGGGAGGAAGTCACCGGCGATCCAGAAGCCTACAGCGAAGACGCTGCGGCCGTACGCGATGAACTGCTCCGCATGGACGAGCGCAGCGCGTTCTTCGTCAACGCTGACGGCGGTTTGCTCTTCCAAGTCAACCGTTTCGGCGCCGGCATCATATCGTCGGCCAGGATCGCCGTTTCCCCCGATGTGGACACGGAACACCTCAACATCTCGGACTTGGAAGATCCCTCGTCCTTGTACTACAACAGTTCCGCCGTTATCCTCAAGGGGTTTGCCCTGACCGAGGTGCCCCTCGCTTATGGACACCCGCTGGAGTTCAGCCCGAAGGTTTCGCTCGATGTCGGCATCGCCGTCCGGTTGCTCCATGGCGTGACCTATGACAAGAGCCTGCTGATAACCGACGCAACATCCGACGATCTCGCTGACGAGTTGAACGATGCATTCGAGGAGGCGTTCAATTTCGCCATTGATCTCGGCATGCTGTACAAGACACCGGTGCCAGGCCTCAATGTCGGCCTCGTCGCCCGCAACCTTAATTCGCCCTCCTTCAAGGCCGCTGACGGCCATGAATTCGAGGAGTCGTTCCAGATGCGCGGCGGCATGGAGTTGGCTTTTTTCGATCGCGTCCTCTGCTTTGCGCTGGACTGCGACATCACCGAGAACGAGACACTTTTCGATGGGTACAAATCCCAGATGCTCGGCGGCGGCATTGCGATTGAAGGGTCACCTTCAATATTCCTGATTGCGCTGCGCGCGGGCCTGATGACGAACCTGGCGGAAAGCGACGAAGGTATGATCTACACCGGTGGCGTTTCGCTGGGATTCAAGTGGTTCCACCTCAGCGCTTCCGCCGCCATGAGTTCGGACGAGACCGTCGTGGACGGCAGCAGCTACCCATCGGAAGCACGGGTGATCCTGTCATTGGACTCGACCTGGTAGACACGTCGCAATGGGGAGATCTGATATGGACAGCGCCAGCGACTGCATTTTTTGCAAAATCATAGCCGGCCAGGTGCCGTCAACTCGCGTGTATGAAGACGCTTACACCGTGGCGTTCCTGGACATCAATCCCGTAACGATGGGTCACACGCTGGTCATCCCACGGCAGCACTGCGATCCGATCTACGAGACTCCGCCCGAAGTATTGCAGCGGGTCATTCTTTCCGTGCAGAAGGTGGCTCGCGCGCAGATTCTCGGGCTGAAGGCCGACGCGGTCAACGTAACACAGGCCAACGGCGTCCTGGCCGGTCAGTGTGTGCCGCATCTTCACTTTCATGTCATCCCGCGCTTCGCCTCCGACACCGAGCCTCGCAACTGGCAGCCCGGGAAGTACAAATCTCCGGACGATCCCAGAGCCTTCGCCGAACGCATACGCGCCGCAATGACAGCCTGACGATCAACGCACCGTATTTGGAGAAAGTTGCGATGGATGAGACTGCCTTCATGGACGCTGTACGCAAGTTGTACGAGTCGGACGCCCGTTACCACCCTGACGCCTACGTATTCGTTCGCCACGGTCTCGACTATACCGTCAAGCGGCTCGGCAAACAGCGCGCGCCAAAACGGCATGTCACTGGCAAGGAACTCGTTGAAGGCATCCGCGAGTATGCCATTCAGCAGTTTGGCCCCATGGCGCTGACAGTCCTCCGCTCCTGGGGAATCGGGAAGACGCATGACTTTGGCGAGATCGTTTTCAATCTTGTTAACGCCGGCATTCTCGGTAAGACGGAAGACGACCGGAAAGAGGACTTTAACGATGGCTATGACTTTGATACTGCGTTCGTGAGGCCATTCCTGCCACAGATGCCGTCATCCGATGTGCTCTCCGGCAAGCGCAGACGCGGGCCAGGACGACGGAAGACAGCCGTGCCCGGACGCCCCGGAGAACGCCAGAGGCCGACAACGCCACCCGAGGAAGCAAAGTGACTTCCCTGTCTCCGAACGCATCCGCTTTGGCCGCCGCGGCTCTGGCTGTAACTCTCACCGCCATCTCGTGGGCAGGCGAGCCCCACCAAGCCGTTCCTAAGGCGCTTCAACAGGCTTTCGACAGCGTGCAGCGGGTACGTCTCGACAACGGCGCGCGCCTTCTGATCCGCGAAGATTACTCTGCACCCGTGGTCGCGGTCCAGATTTGGGTGGGAACCGGCTCTATCCATGAGCAGGAGCACCTCGGCGCCGGCCTGTCGCACTCAATTGAGCACATGATATTCAAGGGGACGGAAACTCGAGGCGTCGGTGTCATGACACGCCAGATCAACGACGCCGGTGGCGACATCAACGCCTACACCACGTTTGATCGAACGGTCTTCCACACGGACCTTCCGGCGCGCCACTGGAAACTGGGGCTTGACGCGCTGACTGACGCTGTTCTGCACAGCACGTTTCCGGAATCCGAGTGGGCAAAGGAGAAGCAGGTTATCATCCGTGAGATCGCCATGGGCCGCGACGACCCCGGCCGCATCCTGGGAAAACTACTCTGGGAAACGGCCTTCACGGTGCATCCCTACCGGCACCCGGTCATTGGCTACGAGGATATCGTCAGCGCAGTCACCCGGGGTGACCTGCAGACCTTCGCCCGGAAGAACTACACGCCGGACAACATGATCGTCGTAGTGGTCGGCGCAGCGCCATGCGCGGAAGTCGAGGCGGAGGTCCGCCGCCTCCTCGGATCTGTGCCGCGGCGCGCACGGGCACCGGTGGTCCTGCCGGAGGAACCCGCCCAGGCGAGCCCCCGGTTCAGCCGCAAGACCGGCGCCTACACAGTTTCGCGCCTTGAATTGGCTTGGCCGGCCGTGCCTTTACAGCACCCGGACGCCGCGACTCTCGACCTGCTGGCCGAGGTCGTCGGATCCGGCCGCAGTTCCAGGCTCGTGCAGTCTGTTCAGGAGAAGAAGCGACTCGTCTCCCACATCGATGCATGGTCCTACACGCCCAGGCACATGGGGCTTTTCGGACTATCGGCCACATTCGCCCCTGACAAGGAGGGCGAAGTGCTTGAAGCCATTCAAGCCGAAGTGCAGTCATGGACAGCGGGATCATTTTCCCAAGCCGAGATCGTGCGAGCCAGGCAGATGATCCTAACGGCAACGCTCTCCGGCCTGCAGACCATGCAAGGACAGGCGGCCGGTTACGCGAGCGGCGAGTTTTTCGCGGATGACCCCGGTTTCAGCGCCACCTACCTTCGCCGCCTGGCCGGAATAACAAGCCAAGACCTTGTCCTTGCCGCCCGGAAGTACCTGCGCCCGGAATGGCAGACACTCGTCATCCTTTCACCGGAAGTTGCACCTGTCACAAATGCAGCACCCACCCTCCAGACCACGAGCGTAGTTACGGTCCAGCGCCGCGTTCTGCCAAGCGGCATTCCGCTGCTTGTGCGGGAGGACCGTCGTCTCCCCTTTGTCAATGCCAGCGCGGTATTTCGCGGCGGACTGCTGTCGGAACCCGATCAGCGCGCAGGCATAACGCGGATGATGACCGAATTGCTTACGCGCGGCACTTCGCGCCATAGCAGCGCCGAGATTGCGGAAATGGTGGAGTCGCGCGGCGCATCGCTTTCGGGCTTCTCAGGACTCAACAGCTTCGGATTGCAGATGCGTTGCCTCGTAGGCGACGCGCCTGTGATGCTGGAACTCATGGCGGAATGTCTCACCAAACCTGCCTTTGCCGTCTCTGAAGTTGAGCACCAGAGGAATCTCCAACTTGCCACGATTGCACAGGAGTCAGAGCGCCCGTTGTTCAAGGCCCAGCAGGCAGTCGCATCACAGATATTTCCGGGCCACCCCTACCGGTGGACACCCAACGGAACCGTCGAGTCGGTACGGACCATATCAAGGAAAGACATCCTGAGCCATGCAGAGCGGCACCTGCTGGCAGGCAATATGGTCCTGGCCGTTTTTGGCGATATCTCGGCACCCGACGCCGCAACCATGGCCGCCAACGCTTTCCGTCATATCCCGCCGGGTTCGTTCCATCGGGCCGCCATCTCGCCACCATCCCCCGCCCTTCCCTCCCGTGTGGATCTGACTGAACCGCGTCAACAGGCCGTCGCTATCGTTGGGTTTCCAGGCGTCAGCCTCACCGATCCGCGCTATGACACCGTCACACTGATTCAGACTGCCATGAGCGGACTCTCCTCGGATCTGAGCAAGGAAGTCCGCGAGAAGCGCGGATTGGCTTACTACGTTGGTGCCTACAACCAGTCAGGCATAGAGCCGGGCGTTTTCGCTCTCTACGCCGGAATTCGGACGGACTCTGTCAATGAAGTGCTCAACCTTTACGCCCAGGAAATCGGTCGGATAGCCGAGAATGGCTTGCGTCAGGACGAGATTGACCGTGCGCGCAACCAACTCGTGGCCGACTTCGAGATGGGGCTTCAGAACCCCGGTGGCCTGGCATTCACATGCGCGCTGAACGAAATCTACGGGTTGGGCGCTGACCACGTCTTCTCAACGGCACGCCGCCTCGAAGCGCTCACAGCCGATCAGGTCCGGGAGACGGCCCGCTCGCTTCTGAACACAAACCGGATGGCAACCGCCGTTGTGTTTCCCGCCGCACCTGATGCTCCATCGGCGCCGACATCCAAGTAGGTGTGGGGTTGAAGTGTGCGACGAAGTGTGGCCTCCGGTCGGTCCAGACACCTACTCGCGCATTTAATCCCACTCTTAACCGCCACCCTTACTCTCGGCTACACTTCATCGACCTGCTTAACCCAACCACGGGGCGGTCGCCGTGGTTATCGACGGAATGGCGACGATGTGCGCGCATGAACGATGTCCTCTTAGCCGAGGATCAGGGGCTTCCAAAAACTGCGGGAGTTGGAAGACTGGAAGGTTGGAAGATTGGGCAAGCCCTTGAATCCGTGGCCGATTCACACGCCCTGCGCACGTGCATGAGTTCACGCACTGCTTGATGTTTCATCCTGCCCATGGCCGTGTTGAACGCCCCTGTGGGCGCGCCTTTCCCATCCTTCCAGTCTTCCATCCTTCCAATCTTCCGCAGTTCAGGGGGCTTCAGCCTCTCCTTGTCATGGCCGACACCGTGGACTATAGTTCCTGCGTGATGCAGCATCCAAAGTCGTTTGCGCTGTTAGCCGGCCGGGGCGTCTATCCCATGCTTCTGGCCGAGTCAGCTAAAAAGCGTGGCGTCGCCCCCCTGATTGTTGTCGCCTGTAAGGGTGAAACCGACCGGGGCATCGCGCGGTTCGCCGATCAACTCCATTGGCTCCGCCTCAGCGAACTAGGGTGCACGCTCGACATCGTCAAGGCTAGCGGCGTGAAGAGCGCCATTATGGTTGGATCCGTTGCTCCCGCCTCACTATTTAAGGCGTACCTGGATCCATTCATCCGCGGCATAATCTCGCGCCTGCCCATCCTCCACGCCCACTCCATCTTCGGGGCATTCGCCGAGGAGTTCGCCAGGATCGGCGTCGAACTGCTTCCAGCCAACCTGTTTATGGAGGATCACATGCCCGCCGCAGGCCAGCTTTCCGCCAGGCCTCCAACAGAGCAGGAGGAACGCGATATCGCAATAGGACTGCAGGTCGGCAAGGCCACCAGCGGACTCGACATAGGTCAGACCGTGGTTATCAAGCAGGGCATGGTCATCGCGGTCGAGGCTTTTGAGGGAACCGATGCCACCATTCGCCGGGCGGGTAAGGTTGGCGGTCCAGGCACTGTAGTCGTCAAGGTCGCCAAGAACAACCATGACATCCGATTCGATATCCCAGTCATCGGACTGCGTACAGTTCAGAGTCTCCGGAAAGCCGGCGCCAGCACGCTCGCGATCGAGGCGGGCCGGACAATTTTTCTGGAGCGTGATACCGCCATAAGCGTCGCAAACCGCTACAAGATATCGCTTGTGGTACGGGCTGCCACGACCCCATGAACGCCAGAGAGCCTCGATTCATGATCCTTGCCGGTGAGGTCTCCGGCGATACCCATGCTGCCGCCCTCGTAAGCGCCATCCGCGCACGGCTGCCTGCGGCACGATTCTTCGGATTCGGGGGCGATGCCATGCAGGCTCAAGGCGTCGAACTCCGCTACCATGTCCGCGACCTCGCTGTCATGGGTTTTGTGGAAGTAATTCGGCATCTTGCGTTCTTTCGCCGGGTGATGTCGGACATGAAGGCATGGGCGGCAGCGGAGCGCCCCGATGCGGTCATCCTGGTAGATTACCCGGCGTTCAATCTCCGATTCGCCGAGTCCATGCACAAGCGGAATATCCGGACTATCTACTACATCTGCCCTAAGGTATGGGCGTGGAAGCCGTCCCGAATCCCCCGGATGATCGAATGTCTCGATCACCTCATCACCATTCTGCCGTTCGAAACTTCGGTGTTCGCCGGATCTCGCCTGCCTGTTGCCTATGTCGGCAATCCGCTCGTCGACGAGATTGCTCGCAATCAGGGCAATCTTACGGTGCCGCTCCCATGGGACGGGGAACCGAGAATCGGGCTGCTGCCCGGAAGCAGGCGTTCCGAGATCAAGATGATTCTCCCACTCATGCTTGAAGCCGCCGTCCGCATCGAGACGAAACACCCCTCAGCATCATTTGTCATTCCTACACCGAACGATGACATCTCAGACTATGCCCGGCTGCAGATGCTGAGCTGTCCACGCAAACCGAAACGGCTCGCCATCGTGCAGGGCCATGCCCACGCAGTCATGCACCAGTCGCGCGCTGCGTTAATCGCTTCGGGCACCGCGACATTGGAGGCATCCTTGCTGGAGTGTCCGCATGTGCTAACCTACCGTACGTCCATCCTATCCTTCCTGATCATACGCATGCTGATTCGAGTCAAGCATGTGGGACTCGTCAATTTGATAGCCGACCACCTCGTATCTCCTGAACTCCTTCAGTTCCAAGCCACTCCAGACGCACTGGCCTCGGCGCTGGATCCCCTGATCGGAGATACGCCCGAACGCCGCCGCATGCTGGAGGAGATGAAAGCCGTTAACGCACTCTTGGGCGAACCGGGTGTAGCGGACCGCGCCGCGCAGGCCGTTCTCGACACCGTGGCCCTCACCAATCAAAGGGCAGGAGTCCAATAGGCTAAGGGCTCTGCTCTTCCCCCTACCGCATTATGAACATGGTGTCCCTGGGCGGCAACGGAAGAGCATACCGCGCGATCACCGAACACCTATTCTTGCGTTCCCCGTCCTCTCCATCGGCGGTCAGATCCTCTCCATCGGCTTAGAGGGATTCAATTGATGATTCACTTCTAAAGCCATCGCGTAAAACGCCGGGGGTTCTCATCATTAAGGTGTTTAGCGGATAAGGCGTCGACGGTAACGGAGAATCGCCGGATTGATCCCCAGAAACGGGCACATAGACTTGAAGCGGTGGACTTTGTCCATTCTCTATTACCACTTGCTTCATAGTCTTCGATGCGGCCTTTCCTATTATGCCCGTGAGAGGCTGATTTCGCGGGATTATGCTCACTGATATGGCATGCATTGAATAGACCGAAAGAAGTATTGCCATAACGAATGCCGCGTAATGTCTTCTGAAGAGTCCCTCAAGAAGGAATGCGGTGCCGATCCCCATCCAAATCCAAAAGAATCCTCTCCCAAAACGCATGTCGGGGGCCATCATGAACCAATATACTATGTTCGTTCCTGACAACGTGATGATGAATATGTCGTAAGCGATTCTGCTCCGAGCTCGTCGCGAAAGCGTAGCTCGTCCGAGGTGCAGCAATATCATGATTGAGCCCAAATAGAACCAACGTGGCTCAATGCCATTCCAAACCCGATCCCTCCATTGTGGGAACCAGCAAGAAAGGCCCTCTGACATAGCCTCGCGATATCTGGGCCCCGGCAACCTTGCCCACGCCCTTATCACATGATATTGGCCTGCGACGGATTGCATTTCATGCCGATTGGATCCGCCTGCTGGATGACAAGGCATAGCCCAGTCTACGTTTAGGCGAGCAGCAGGAGCAGGAAACAGCAACCATCCTGTCATGATAACATTGCGTAAGATATGACCCGCCAAGAGGAATCCGGCAATAGCCCCCGCACCGCAAATCGCAAAGCACTTGGTTCGCAGGCTTGACTCTTCCCTAACCAATGTGAGGATAGCGAAATAGCCGGCAATGGATAACGTGAATATCAAGGATACGGCACCAATCGGCTTAATGCTGAATCCAAGCGCAGCCAATGTTGCCAGAAGGGTAATGCGTGTCCACGTGAAGCTCTCAGTGTGTAACCCGCCTTCATGTTGGCGGCGGATACCGACCAGCAACTCCAGCGCCAGCACCATTTGCACCAGCAATGCGATCTCATCGAAATACAGCGTTGGATGAATTGTTGTCTGCAGCTGTAACACATAGGCCAGGGTTCCGACACCGAATATCGTCACTCGGCGCGAACGATTGCCCGAGCAGACAATGATGATCCACAACCACTGTGCGCATACGACAGTCACAAACAGTCCATAAGTTATCCACGCGCTTCTGCCATCCCACCACAGATTATCTACTAGAGAAGAATATGTTAAGAAGCCGGATGTATGGGCAAGGCGGGAATGCAGATTTCCCAGACCGGGAACAACCGGATACTCATTCATCCAGCGTACGACATTAAAATGATAGAGGTCGGTATCGTATGCGCCAGACCACCTCTTGTGTCCTGCTCCTGATGCCCCCAGATACGCCAGAAGCAGAATCAACGCTGTGAATAGCAATAATCGGATGCAAACATTCAAGCCAATCGCAGGGCTGTGAGACCACATGGCCCGCGAAGTGTTTCTCAAAAGGATGGATAATCCGGCTATGCCCGTAAAGAGCCACAGAGCCAGGGAAGCGGTATTCAGCGGGAACAAGAAATGAAAGAGATGAGCCGTTGCTACCGTAACTGCCACTCCGATCCAGAACAGCTGGAACCCATTAAGGTGTTTGTCGTCAATGCGCCCAGTTAGTCGCGAAAGAGCACGAACAGCGATGTAACCGATTCCAGCCGTGGTTCCGAAGAGGATAATCCAGGAAAGTAGCACTCTGATCATGAAGGACTCTTTCGATGACAAGTTTCCATCAATTGGCGCCCCGGGAGGCGTGTGCCTCCGAGCGCCCGCCGCTGGGACGAAGCTACCTTCGAACCCTATCTTTCAACCGTTCAATTGCTTCAGTTTCGAAGGATTTCCCGTCCTGCATCGCGGCACTGAGATTCGAGTCGAAGGAAAGGTGGAACTGCTCCGCCAGAACCTTTGCCTGAGCAGCAGTGGCGCAGATGATCGAGGCGCACTGCCCGTCACCCGCCAGCGCCATGAAACGCCGAGTGGAGTTGGCGTCGGCCAGCGCCCGGTTGCAGGACAGAACGACGCGCTCGACGTCGTACCAGTCGACGAAGTCCCTGGCGATGAACCGGTACAACCGTTCACCATGGACAAACTGGATCAGGTAGGAAGCGTCATCGTTGCCTTCGCCGGGGTTGCCAACGCCCGTCTCATGACAGAACCGTGGTTGGAACTCGCCGTCGCTCATCTTGGCCATGTTGAGGATCAACTTGTCGTGCCTGACCGGAATCTCGTCGGTCTCCACATCAAACGTCAGCACTACCCCATCGGCCGACAGGAATTCCTGCGCATCGAGCACAGGCGCCGCCGCCTCACCGTAGTAATCACGGTGCCACGCCAAGGCGTTCGACACCGCCACTTCCACGCGCGCGCTGTCGAGGATGCCGGCCGCCGTCAGACGCATGGCCAGGGCGCGCGGCGCTTCCTTGCCAGCGGCACGGAGGACACGCAGCCTCAAATCATAGGGCAACCGCGCAGCCAGCGCTTTGGCCCGATCAACGGACTGCGCCCCTCCAATGGATAGCAATGTCTCCGCAATGGACACCAACTTGGCGGGCTCCTGTTCTCGCGACGCCCTGGTTACCAAAGCGTCTGATATTCCCGCGTCTCCAGTCCCTTTGTAGATCGCGTCCACGGCTTTGATTGCCCGCTGGAACTGACGGCTGTCGGCGAGATCCCGGATCAACTGGCGGCGCCCCTGCTCCCCCTCGCCCTTTCGAATCGCAGCGTAGGCACAAGCGTAGAGATAGGGGTCCGCCGTCTCCAGGGCTACGAACACCATCTCCGCCAGCTTCCTTGCCTGCGGCCCGGTCCCACTCTGAAGCACGGCGGCATACACGCTCTGGGGATAATCGAGATGCTTCCCGGAGTGGCTGGAAAGTTGGCGAATCATCTCGCGCGCGGCGCACTCGCTCGCGTCTCGGGCCAGAGCCGCATCCGGGTGCTCAAAGAACTCCTCCATACCCCACATGCACCGATAGCGGGTCTGAACATTGGTCCCCGAAAGCGCCTGCACGCAGGCGTCGAGTGTCTGGCGATCAGGCTGCAAGCGGACCAACCAGAACAGGATCTCGCCCGCGCGGCGACCCTCGGATTTCGGCAGCAGTTCCCACAGGGTGGCAGCGGTGTCCGGCAGGCGGCGCGACGCGTACAGCCGTACGGTCTCCTCACCGTGATCCGGATCGGACATGAGGGTCTTCAGTTCGGCCACAAGCCCTGGGTCCGCTATCCTTAAGGCGTCCGCATCCGCGGATGACAGAACTAACAGGACCATTCCTTTCAGCTTCTTGTCTTCGCCACGGAGAAGGGACAGAATCAGCGACTCGCCCCGCTTCTGATCAATAAGCGCCATCATACATGCTGCAACGGCTCTGGCGTGAGGTGGCGCGCTCTGGTCATCGGCAACCGCCTGGAGTTTTGCGATGGCCTGGTCGCGTGGAATCCCGGGCGGCACAGCGTCGATCGAGACCCCCCACGTGTTGTCGAGATTCGCAACCGAAAGCGGGTCCTGAACGGCCGGTGGCTTGGCAAGCTTCATCGCCGCCTCCAGGTCTTCAGTTGACTGGCTGACCGTCAGGAAAAGCCCTGGGGCTTCGGTCTTCTTCTCAACTGTGGCCGGAGGGCGGTCGACGCGTGTCGTCGGCGCCGGTTCCGAACAGCCGCAGAGGACTCCAACAAGGCAGACTCCCGCGATAGCCCGCCGTGGGAACCGCATGTCAAGGGGGTGACAATCTACTTTCCGACTGTGAAGTTTGGAGGCCGGCGTTAGAGAGGTGTAGTGCGCATTCATGGGCCGTGACGGTAACAGGATTTAAGTGGGCTGTCGAAAGAATGTGGCCAGCGTGAAAGAGTGCACCCGGCGGAAACCGCCGCGCTTGTCGAACAGCTCAGCCATCGTTTCCGCGCTCCTTCAGTTTCTCTTCTTCTTTAACGACGCCCTTGAAATTCTCAGCCAAGGCTGCGGCTTTGAGAGCCTCATAATCGTGGTAACCCTGCAATACGGTTTGAATCACACCGTTTCTGTCCACAAAGAAGGTTGTGGGGATTGCCCGGACATCCTTGTAGGGTGATGGCAGGGCCTCGTCCTTTGCAGAAGCGATCGAATAGTTGATCCCCTTCTCTTTGACGAACTGGGCGAGCCGCTCCTTTTCCTCGTTACTGATGCCGACAATCACCAGATCATTTACGCCGGAATCTTTCACGAGTCGGATAAAATGCGGGATCTCTTTGACACAGGGCGGACACCATGTGGCCCAGAAATCAAGCACCACCCGCTTGCCGCGCAAATCCGCCAATCGGATTTGCTTTCCGTCCAGGCTCATCACAGTGAAATCAGGAGCTCTCATGCCCTGCCAGTCTTCAAGCGCAGCGCCATGTCCGTCTCCACCACCGCTCATAGCCGCCTGTACTTGCTTGTATCCTTGGTAGTATAAGTATCCTAGCCCAACGGAGGCCAGCAGACCGACAACAGACGAAATGATGCCCCACGTCGCCATCGCGCGAAACGTTGTTCGTTTCCTCAGATGAATCCAGCCCAGAATTAAACCAATGATGGCTAGTATTCCACCAACCAAGAACAGGCTGAATGCAATGGAGACGATTCCCAGTATGAGACTGGCGACTGCCAGTCCGATAGGGTTCATGTCTTTTCGAGGCACAGAATCATTTAATGTGTCCATAATCGGTTGTCCTTTCTGTTGTTAACGTTCGGCGTTGAGGCTCAGGCGCGCCAGCGCCGATAGCCTCCGCCACTTGGATCGAGCTCTGTTTTGCCTTGATTCGATAGTGCCCAGTAATCGGAAAGTCGAGTAGCCGGTTCTCCATGTCAGGCTAATGTCAGCGGCTAGAATCGGCGAGTTTATCGCGCCGCAGCATGCGCCGCTTGGTTGTGCATCCAGTTTACTCATATTTTCAACTTAAACCAAGTATCCGCCTGTGATGCTTGGCAAAATAGTGACAATCGTCGATCTGTCTTCGAATGTCACTTGGAAAGGAACCCTTCATTGTGCCCAGCGATAACATCAGCTCTCCGATAAGTTCCGATCCAGTTGTCCAGGCGCAACGCATAAGCACATCAAGTTGAGCGGCTTCTTCAGTGCTTCCATTTGCCTTGAGTTCCTGAATGAGCGTTTCAACCGCCTTGTAGAACTCCGCAACGGTCTTGAATGGTCTTCTCAAAAACATCCTGTGCCTCTTGGTACAACGTCATCCTTGACCGTTTGGCAGCCCGCCAGAATTGACAATACGGTTTGACCCGAGCTGAACCAATCCGGCCCGGATCGCCTGCGTGACATTTCTCGCCTGTGCGGGCGTCTGCTTCGATGACAAACGTTTTACATGTGCCTGATGCGCCCATGACACTCGCGCCGCGGTTCTGTGTTCCCATACGGGCGGACATGGTGGACTTGCCCATCACAGAATGTCGGAAGGAATGGGCGACGGCAAACGTCTGAGGAGTAAGCAAGGAGGTGAAGGTGAAGAAGACAACGGGTATCGCTCTGCTGGTCTTGGTGTTGGGGTGCATTCCGTCCGCGAACGCCGGGATCCTGTTCCTGGCCGGAACGGTAAAGGATGATGCTTTCAGCCCGGCGTCCGGAACTGTGGCCCGCCAGGGCGGCGTGGCCTACAGCACGATTCAGGCTGTGGTCGAAGCCGGCACGGCGCTCACATCCGTCGAGTGTTCGCTCCGAGCCCCGGCCGATCTCGATAGCATGGTGTGTGTGATTCCGTTCCCGCCGGAAATAGCGGTTTCCGGCGTCAAGGCCCGCCTCGTGTCGGATGGACAGTCACGGGACCTGTTGCCGGTCCTGATGACGCCGGCCAAAGCCCAGACGCTCTACGAAACCGCCGCCAAGGCGCTGAATCGTCCGTCTGTCCTGGCGAACTCGGGGCGACAGGCTGTGTGCATTCCCATGGGACGTGCTGGGAAGAAGGCCGTGCTCACGGTGGAGTTCCGGCAGGGCATTCTCACGAGCAGCGGCCTGTCCCAGTACGTGTGTCCGACTCCTGACACATCGCTGTCTGGCGAGCCCATCGAGAAGTTTTCGTTCACCGCGACCCTGAAGCCCGCGGATCCCCTGCGCACCGTGCTCTGCACCACGCACGCCGTTCGTGTCGAACGCGTGGGGCTGAAAGAGGCCCGAGTGGAGGCGAGGACCGAACGCTATACGGGTTCCGCCGACCTGGTTCTCCAGTTTGTGGCTGACCCGGATCCGATGGGACTACGGGTGGTCTCGCACCGGACGCGCGAGGAGAACGAGGGGTACTTTCTGCTGGTCGCCAATCCTACCGGCAGCGAAAAGGCGGATGCGCCGGTTCCCAAGGATCTCGTGTTTGTTCTGGATACCAGCGGGAGTATGCGGGGCGAGAAGATGGAACAGGCGCGAGCGGCTATTGAGTACTGCCTGGACAACCTCAACGAGGGCGACCGGTTCAGCCTGATCTCGTTCGGAACAGACGTCGCCTCGTTCCGGCCCGAGGCGGTGGCTGCAACGGCCGCCGCCGTCAAGCAGGCAAAGGCGTTCCTGGACGAACTGGAGCCGACGGGGCGAACCAATATAGGCGATGCGCTGGCGAAAGGGCTGGCGGGTGAGACGGAGAAAGGGCGCATGCGGATCATGCTGTTCCTGACGGATGGCGCCCCCACCGCCGGGGAACTGATCCCCGACCGGATCATCGAGCAGGCGACGGCCGCCAACCGGAGCGGTACGCGCATTTATGTCTTCGGGCTTGGGACCGACGTGGATGCGCGCCTGCTCGGACGGATCGCCGAAAACGCCCAAGGCGTGGCGGAGTTTCTTCGCCCGGAGGAGGAAATCGACGTCAAGGTCGCGGCGCTCTACAACCGGCTCAGCAACCCCATGCTGTCGGATGTCGTCATCGACTTCGGCGGACTGGCGGTGAGCGCGCTCTATCCCCGGCAAGTCACGACCCTTTTCAAGGGCTGCGACCTGATGCTGTTCGGGCGCTACCGCGGCGGCGGAAAACATACGGTCACGGTTTCCGGCCGGGTAGCGGGCGAAACGCGAACATACCGGTACGAGGTGGACTTCCCTGGTGAGGAGCAGGTGCGGGACGACTATGTCGCCACCCTCTGGGCCACACGGCGGATCGGCCACCTGATGCAGGAAATACGGTTAAACGGCCAGAACCGGGAACTGGTGGACGAGATTGTCCGGCTCGGGCGCCAATTCGGGATCATTACCGAATACACCGCGTTTCTCGCCGATGCGCGTAAGATGCCGTCCGCCACGGCAGCGCCGTCGCTCGCCATGGACTCCATGAAGGCGGCGCACCGGGAGATCGGCGGCAAGTGGGCCGTCGCGCAGGCGCGCAACGAGCGGAAGATGCAGGAACAGGTGGTCGCAGAATCGGCGGACGTGAATGCGTACGAGGATCGATCCGGTCAGGAGAAACGCGAGTCCCGCCTCAGCCAGGTCGGCCGACGCACCTTCCTCCAGAAAGACGACGGAAGCTGGGTGGAGGGCGCGGGGCAGACCAACGCGCCGGGCACTCCCGTAGCAACGGTCCGCAAGGTAAAACTGATGAGCGATGACTACCTGCGACTTGTGCGAGAGAATCGGGATTTTGCCGAGGCTCAGAAGCTGGGCGCCAAGATCGAGATGGATATCAAGGGTGAACGCATTCAGGTCGTTGAGTAGCAGAGAAGGAGACCATCATGAATCGCATTGCTTTGTTCTGTGTAGGGATCGTGCTAGGCGTGCCAGCCGTCCAGGCGGCGGAAATGCAGGTACAGCGGGTGAACCGCCAGGCGCTGGCGGATGGGTGGGTGGAACAAGATGCGGGCAATCAGGCGTTTGGTGAAGAGGCCGGCGTGCGGGGGGCATGGACCCCGTTCAAGGAGCCGGTCACTGCGGCCAAGATTCGGCGCTCCGTCGAGGCATCCATCCAGTTCCTTCAGTCCAACCAGCAGGCGGACGGGTCCGTGGCCGGGCATGACGGGTATACGGCGCTGGCCGCTCTGGCCATGCTGGCCTGCGGAGCCAGTCCGACGACCGACGAGTCGCTGCAGCGGGCGATCGGGTGGCTGCTCAGCCGGCACCCGGACAACACGTACATGCGGGGCATACGAGCGAATGTCTGGGAATACGCCTTGCGCAAGGCTCCTTACGACGAGCGACTCCGGACGGCGCTGAAGGAGGACTTCGACTGGCTGGTCAAGGCGCTGGCGGACAAGGAGGGGTGGCGCTACACAATGGCTTCGACCGATTGGGATAACTCGGTTACCCAGTATGGCGTCCTCGGCATCTGGGCGGCGGCGCGCGCGGGCATTGATCCCGGCGACGATTTCTGGCGCCGCATGTCGCGGCACTTCCGGGCCGTGCAGAACAGCGACGGCGGCTGGGGGTACATGAAGGGGCATGGCTCGACACCCAACATGGCCACTGCCGGCCTTGCCACGATGTTCCTCGTCTTCGACAAGTATCACGGCCGGGGGTGCTACACCAGCGAGAAGCCGGATATCTTCACCACCGGCGAGGCGGCCGAATGTCTGAAGTCGGTTGCCCGCGGCATGGACTGGCTGGGGAACCAGGGCGGATCGAACGAGGACGGCTACTACCTGTACGGAATCGAACGAACCGGCGTGGCGAGCGGCCGCAAGTACTTCGGCGGCCGCGATTGGTTTGGAGATGGCGTGGTTCAGGCCATGCTTCGGCAGCGGGCCGACGGCTCCTTCTCGCTCGGCGGACACGGCGGTCATATCGGAAACCCCGCCTTTGCCGCCCTGTTCATGGTCTACGGCGGCGCCCCGACTGCCTACAACAAACTGGAATACGGCGGTGGACAGGACTGGAACCTCAACCCACGCGACCTGGCGAATGTCGCCAAGAGCCTGTGGTCCGCCTATGAGCGGCCGCTTAACTGGTCATCCGTCAGTGTTTCGGCACCGGCATCCGAATTCGAGGCACCCATACTGTTCATCAGCGGGAGCCGTGAACTGGCATTCAAGGATAACGAAGCGCTGACCCTCAAGTCCTACGTCGAAGCCGGCGGCACTTTGCTGCTCGAAGCCAGCGACCGCAGTCCCGCCTTTTCCGGAAGCATCGAGAGGTTCTTGCGACAGATGTATCCCGCCAAGGACTACCCCGCATACAAGCTGAAAGCGCTGCCGGACGAGCACCCGGTTTATTCGGTCATCCGGCAGGATTGGAAGGTTCGTCCGAAACTGAGGGGAGTGTCTGACGGTTCCCGCACCTTCCTCTTCGTTTCCGACGGCTATCTCTCCGCCGATTGGCAGATGGACAAGACGGAGGGGGATGCCATGCGATTCGCCATGAACCTTCTCTTCTATGCTACCGACCGGGTGGAACTGGATGGGCGGTTCGGCACCATGGTTCCGGATACCGAGCCGGCGGAGTCCCGCGCCACGAGCGTTACGGTGGCCAGAGTTCGCCACGGCGAGGCCGGCGACGCTCCCATGGATTGGCTGGCAGGCCCCTGTGCCTGGTCTAGGTTTGCGCCATACCTCAAGCATCAGACCGGTGTCACGATGACCGAGAAACCGGCGGTTCGTCTCGGACAGGATGATCTCAAGGGTATTCATTTTCTCCACATTACGGGCCGGCGGCCCCTCGCCTTGAGCCGCGAGGAAACAGCGGCTCTGCAAGCCTTCGTCAGGGCGGGCGGCACGGTTCTGGTGGATGCCTTCGGGGGGGGCGCTGCTTTTGCGGAAAGCGCCCGGAAGCAACTGGAGGCGGGCTTCGGCGCCTTGGCGCCGTTGGACTCCGGTTCTATGCTCGCCTCCGGCCGGTTCCTGGGAGGCGCGGATCTCTCCAAGGGCATCCGCTATACGCTGGCCGCGCGCCGCGAGATGCACCGTCGGGATCAATCAAGCCGCCGCCAGCAGTTGGAAGTGGCCATGCAGGGCGAGCGGCCTGCCGTGGTGTTTTCGCCGCTGGACCTGACGTCAGGGCTTGCCGGAATCAACCTATACGGTGGCGTCGGATACAAGCCGGATTCGGCCTTGCGCATCGTCGCCAACTTGTTCGCCCTTGCCACGGCCGACTGAGGCACATGCGGCGCCTGAAGCGTCAGGCGAGCCAGTCGGGCGCCGATGGCGGGAGTTTGAGCAGATCGGACACGGAACCGTGACCGCTCCATTGTCCAGGGTGCATCGGGGACATACGAATAGTTGCAGTTGCTTGCGGAAAAGTCGATGGCTCGTTTCTGTATGTTAGGTGGAGGGGCGTGTTGCCCTGAGAACTAGACAGCGGGCATTCACATGCTCCGCGCTCCACATGCAGGGCGCGGATCGTCACCTCCAGGCGGCATATCCATTCCATCCTGCGTCTTACGACTGCGCAGCTCACTATCTGCCTGTCCCCGTCGCTGGTCCGATGCGCCGCGGGTGGCACATCCTTTATGGTTATCGTGCTCATGATGCAGCCATACCACATGCATTCTGCATGTCAACGAGTCTCTTCGGCACCCAACGTTGCCATTGAGGCGATTCTGAACCCGCGTCCGCGCGGGTTCAGAATCGCCTCGGATGGACATCTTGCCCTATTTCTTCGCAACGATCGTGATGGTGTTTCCCGATGTCCTGTAGGTGTAGCCCGTTTGGTCCATCATGGATTTCAGAACTTGCAGCGCTGTGACGTTCTTCAGGCTGAGTGTGACCATGGGGCCCATGTCGGAATCTCCGCCGGGACCAGGAGGCGCAAAGGGGTCAGTGGACGGCTTCGTGCGTGTGGTTGACGGTGACTTGGCGATGACGAAATTGACGCCCGTGCGCTTCGGATCGAGGGCCTGTATCTGCATCTTCAGAAAATCCACCGCATCCTGAAGTGCCGCCTGCCTCAACTCGACCTGGGGAATAATGATCCCGTCAAGCGTGGCATCTACAGATGATGCCGACGCCGTCTTTTTGACCACGGTGAACGCGGTGGTTCCTATGGCCACCTTTGCCCCCGCGTCTGTCTGGAACGGCCCGTAGACCTTCCCCGTTGCGTCGTGCTGCAGGTAGAACTCGTCTGCCTGGACGGCTATAACGAACAACCCTAGAATCGCTGCACTGACGTGAATGATACGCATCTGCTGTCTCCTTTCTGCTGTGTCCAATGTAGTAGTTGGCCCCACTCAGACCTGAAAGACTCAAGACCGGACGTATCGGGGGCAAGGTCCTCTTGACCTTGTTGTTCAGCTAGGCCCTGCGGGCCTCACTTGTGTATGCGTCGGACCTCTTGTTCTACATTGATCGCTTGTTTCTCCCGCCAGATTCCCTTGGGATGCAAGTAATAGGTAACTCCCGGCAGCAGTTCGTCGCTAACAGCGAACGATGCGGTCGCCATTGGGCCCGGGGCATGCCAGTGAATCGTCTGGTTCGGCAAGAGTTCGGTGCGCAGATACTTCCCAAACGTCCGGTATTTGTACTTCCCTTTGAGGGTAATCTGGCCAGCAGGCACAACCAGTATCGGCCCATTGATCGTACCCCGGAGCGAATATCCCAGTGTTGTTGGCATCAACCACACATCCCGCACCATGAGAAGAGTTTCTTTCGCAGAGGAGAACAGTGCCTCGCCGTCAGGCTTTTCGGCGGTGACAATCCGCACCTGGGTTATCATGCCTTGCGGATGCAGCATGGCAACATCATCCCCTTTTTGCACACTGCGCGCTGTGTAGGTGTGCGCACAGCCTGTGGTGAGAAGAAGCATCAATGCCAGTAATGCAAGGCAGCGCCGAGGCGTCGCTTCCTGCAGGAAGTCCCAAGCGAGACTGCATTTCAGGTCATGGTCCACAGTCAAGACTCCGACTTGCACACGAACTAGCCTTGAGGCGATGCGAAGAGTAATTCCACTGTCGTCTCTCCACCGACGGCGGTTCTAACCGGACATTGACCCGGCATGGTCAATAGCACAGTTGAGAACTTTGCTGGCTCTGCCTATTTCAAATGTGCAGCTAGTTGATTGATCTCTTCCATGTCCAACGATTCTGCAAAGTCAGCATCCGCTTCAGAAAGGACTTTCCTGGCTGCATCAGGATTGTCCCATGCTTTCCTCAGATCCTTTACCTCATCCGGCATCAGATCTACTTTTGTTCCGTTCTTTTTGATGATAGAGCACATTCCAGTTTCCGGGCACACTTGAATGTTTAGCTTGTCCATTTGTCCTTTCTTTCTGTTTTCATTCGTCCGGCGTAATGTTGGCGCACGCGAGCCTACCATGCACGCCGATGTTCGGAGATCATTTCTCTGGTGCCGCTGCGTTTTTCCGCTCCAACTGACGTCTATTAAGCCACCGTTCAAAGATCAGGACAATGCAAATGCCCCCCATCCCAGAAGCGATTCCCGCCGTCGAGGCGGCAATTATGCTGCCGGTGGGGGCGAAGCACAGAAGAAAGCCCGCAACGCCACCGATGCACAGTAAGATCACATCTCTTCCTCCAATCTTCATCATCTCCTCCTCCGAACCGACTGGCCTCTGGGGCGGCGCGTTAGCGATGTACCCAGCAGGCCGTGGGTGGAACCTCATTTGATTTCCTTTTCCGCTCCGCAGTGCGAGCAGTTTGGAAGCATCGCATGCCTGACCTTGTGGCAAGACGGGCATTCCTCGAACAGATTACTGCCGCACGACGGACAAGTGTAGTTCTCTTCCAAGACACCGTGATCACCCGGCACCACGATCTTGTTGACCGTCCGCCGAGTCCAGAACAGAAACCGACGTGGTCCAATCCGTATAGGGTATTCACACACAGGGCAAAGGAACCGCTCGTATGCCTCCCGGTATTGCTTGACCAGCCACTGCGTCTTTGGAAAGGCGATCGTGCGGATGAAGTAGATCAAGAGCCGGGCTACCACGATCAACAGGCCGCCAATGAGGATGTACTTGAAGTACTTGCTGGGAAAATACTCATGAACCACGAGCGCCACTTTGATCAGTGTTGCCGCGCCGAAGGCGAGGAACAACGGGAAATAGATACTGGAACGCTTCTTGATGATGACGCCCGCCGCGACAATGAGAATGGGCAATAGGATCGCCAGTTGAAGAAAGGCCAGTTTCAGCCGGTGCTTCTCGCTGAGGCGGTTGAACTCAGCCCTAGCCGGCTGACGTTGCCGCTCGATTTCCTGTTCCGCCTGTTCCTTCTCCCGAACGAGCCCTTGTTTCCGTTCAAGCATGTCCGATACCGTCTGGCTCAGCTCCTGGTATTTCTTCTGGTTGTCCAGAAAGAGTCTCAGGCTGCTCGTGAAGTTCGCCTGTTCGGTTTCCGAAAAGGCGATGCTCTTCTGCATGCCGAGTTTCTGGAGCTCGATGAGTTGGTTGATGGTCTGCTGCAGATTGCGGGAACTGTCCCCCACGACCCGCTGTTTCTCTGTCTGGTTCTCAATCTGTCGGGTGAGATCAGCGACTTGTTTTTCAAGAGCGACCCGTTTTGCCACAAGGTCCTTATCGAGGTGTTTCTGCTCGATGGTGGCGTAATCGGGACCGCGGATGGACCGGATATCGTCCACAAAGAAGCCAAGCACCCAGAATATCAGCACCGCAAGAACGAGGGTAAACAGCCGTATGGCAAAACGGTGAATCCAGGTGCCCTTTGATTTCGCATCGCTTTTCATTCTTCAGTTCCTTTCCGTGTTCCAACGTCACGGCTGTGGCGCGGGGTTACCGTCGCCACCTGCCGGTGGTTCGGCTGTCGTTTCCTGCTTCTTGACCGTAACTTGCTGCGTAGGATCACTTCGCCTCCCGGACTCCTCTCCTTCTGTCTCTCCAGGCGAGGCGTCGAAATCCAATGTTATGGTATTGGACAGCAGAAGCCCCGTCCAGATGCCAGCACCCGACCGCTTGTTGGCAAACTCCAAACTAAGCTGCATGCCATTCGCGGGTTCGACCAATCCGCTGGGGAATGAGCGGAGTCGTACCATCTGTCCACTCGCAAGCGACAGGCGATGATGTTGCGCAGGACCGCTGGACTTGCGGCGGACCGCCAACGGAAAGAGGTCTATGGTTGTCAGGCGACTAACCTGGCCGTCGGGTGTCTGGATGACAAAGGTGAAGGGCGCATCCGCCAGGAAGTTGTACACATGCATCGTCCGTCCGCTGTTATTGCGCAACAGAGCATACAACAGGAAGCCCGAGCGGCCAGTTTTGGCCGTGCCGGTTTGGTACAGGCGTTCCGCCGGCATACCCGATAAGTGGCCCGCGGGTCGCAACGCCAGAATCAGCTCCAACCCGTCTACCGCAGCGCCGCCTTTCAGGGTGTCGTATTGTCGGCATGCGGCACGAAACCAGATTAGTTTCTCCGTCGCGGCCTCCTGTATGGATGGCGGGAGCGTCATGACGAATGAACCGTTTTCACGCCGCAGAAACCACAACAACTGCTTGCCCGCTGACTTCACCGCCTCTCGGCTGGCATCTTCGGACGACAAACGAACCGGAATGGGGCCCCTCACATCAGGTCCTTTGATCACCTCGGCCACTTCCACCTGGCACACCAGTTCCCGAAATGAAGATGCCGCCGCACTTCCCAGCACTATGGCTTCGCTGCTCAGAGATGCATCCTCGATGCAGCCTTCACATGCCCATGCCGACGGCAAGACAAGCGCTATGCATACGGCAGAAAAGAAGATGACGATTTCGTTCCTCAATCTGTTTCTCCTTGCCAACGACGAGGCCAACCGGCCGTTGCCTCGCGTCCGCGCGGGGCAACGGTACGGTTCGTCCTCTTGAATCTCCTCAAAGCCCCTTTTTGGTGAAGCGAAGCTTCTCCTCAAGGCGCATTATGTTAGCGGGCTTACCCCGTGTGGGGCATCCCAATATGTAAACCGCACTCAAGAGGAGAAGCGTGATGAGGTATTACACAACGACGACGGAATACAACTGCGGAATCGACCTGCATGCGCGGCAGATGTACGCCTGCGTGATGGACCGGCAGGGCAAGGTTCTGCTTCACACAAACATCCAGGGCAACGATTTCCACTATTTCCTCAAGCGGGTGGAACCGTATCGGCATGACCTGACGGTGGTCAGCGAATGCACGTTCAATTGGTACTGGCTGGCCGATGCCTGCGATGCGGCGGGAATCAAGTTCGTGCTCGCCCATGCCCTCTACGCCGCCCACATCCACGGCGGCAAGAACAAGAATGACCGCATCGACTCGGAGAAGTTGGCGCACCTGCTGCGCAGCAACCTGATCCCACCCGCCTACATTTACCCGGCAGAACGCCGCCCGATCCGTGCCCTGTTGCGCCAACGCATGAGCTATGTCTGGCACCGCGCCGAACTGATGACTCATCTGTCCATGAACCAGACGGCCCAGAACTGCGTGCCCGCATTGAAAGGCGGCCATAACCGGGACGTCTGGCAGGAGCGTATCCTCGCCCAGACCCCCAATCCCTATCACCAACTCGCCGTGCGTTGCGACATGGACGCCATCCGCACCTACGACGACCTGATCGCCAAGCTCGACGGCACGATCACCCTGTACGCTCGCCAACACCAGAGCCGCGAGTACACCCTCTTGCAGACCGTGCCCGGCATCGGTGACGTGCTGTCCATGACGATCCTCTACGAGATCGACACCATCTCGCGCTTCCCCACCGTCAAGGACTTCACCAGCTACTGTCGCCTCGTCAAAGGCTCCGTCGCCAGCGCCGGCAAGCTCAAGGGACTGACCGGCGGCAAGATGGGCAACGCCTATCTGCGCTGGGCCTTCGGGGAGGCCGCCGTCATCTGTAAACATTGTCAGTAAGTTGTCCACTGCAACTCCGATGCGACGCCATTCGTGTGATACACGACGAACGCTGGATTGATATGCATCGGAGATCGAAAATACCACTCCCAATACTTCTCCCGTGATTTGCTAGGGTCTCCCAGCAAAGCTTTCAGTTGAGGGAGAGTCATTCCTGTCCGAATCAAGCCATCCTGTTGGGCTTTCTTGACAGCCTTTGCCCAGTCGCATCCCGACTGTCTGAAATTCTCCGTAATGAAATTGGTGTAGCACAAGTCTGGCGATGTCACGGCAGCCAGAGCCGATTCACGATGGGCAGGCTGTGGGCCATCCGACTGCTTCTGTACGCAGGAACAAGCCAGAGCAACGGAAAACGCTGCCGGAATGATCCTTCTATTCATCATGTTTAACGCTGCAAGTCAGCCTGAGCCGGGCTTCCGGCGATAGGCTGAATTTGCTGGTTATGACACCGTCGTCGTTGTCTCTGCCGCTCTGCCTCGTAGCCAACCGATCAGGAACAATATGAGTCCCACCGTAAACAGCGGTCCACCGATTGCTGCCCCACTTAGCGAACTGGAGATTCCGTCAGCCAGACCCGCAGCCGACAAGCCAGCGTGCGCGCCCGTATGCGCTCCCCGGAAGGCCACAACCATTCCGACGATTGTGGCGAGAAGAAACACCGCGCCAGTGAGCATCAGTCCTCCGCCAATTCGTTTCAGTGACTTGTTCATCCTATTTCTCTCCTCATAACGTTCGGCAGCAGGCTGAACGAGCCCGCCAGGGCGAGTTCTAGCCTGACTTCCTCCTGTTTTGTCACAAAAGGCCGATAGAACGGGCTTATCG
>CAZWPN010000018.1:0-35936 GCA_964635275.1 uncultured Victivallales bacterium
GTTCCCGGATCTGGCGGCGGGTGAGGGGAAGTACGCACCGCCTCCGCCGCCGCGCACCCCGGAAGAGCGCCTGCTCGAGTGGCTAAAAAGCGCGCCGGGGCCGGTGGCCTCGCTTAACCCGATCGAGGCGATCCGCATGGTGGGCAAGGGGCCCGGCACAATGGCCGCCTCTTTCGGCATCTGGCTCAACCCCGAGATCGGATTCACTCCGCACGGCACACGTCCGCTGGCCGACGTGCTGAGGGACGGGCTTCCGAATCCGGAGACCAGCGGTGTCTTCCCGGAAATGCGCGAGGATATTGAAGCCACCAAGGCCCTGACGCCACCCTGGCTCCAGATCGCGCTGCCTGACATGCAGGGCCTGTTCAACATCGCGCACAATATCCTTGGCGATGAAGTGTTTCTCGCGCCGCTGACCGAGCCGGAGGAATGGGACCGGTTCATGGCCCTGCTCAGCGACTATTTCATCGCGGCGCACCAAACGCTGGTCAGCTGGATCGGGCCGGAACGCCTCGCGACCCATCCGGCCAAGCTGCACCGGCTCGCCGAGTGCAGCGTGAACATGGTGTCCCGGGATTTCTATGAGGAGCATGTCCTGCGCTTCGACAGGAAGATCGCGGAGTACTACGGCGAGGTGGCGATCCATCCGTGCAGCGGGCCGCACGTGTTCCATGTGACGCTGGAGAAGCTGCCGGGCGTGGTCTATACAGAAGCCGGAACCATCCTCAATCCGACTGCCGCCGGGTCGATTTCGGCCGAAGCGGCCCTGACCGCGATCGGCGACCGCCCCATTGCATTGGCCATAGGCGAGGAACTCGCCGCCGGCGAGGAAGAGGCAGGCATGCGCCGTTTACTCGGCCTGGCCGCCCGCACTTCGCGCCTGACCTTTACCTTCTGCGGACTGGGCTGGAAGAAGGCCGACGAGCCGGCCATGATTGAACTTCACAAAAAGATGAACGAGTATTTTGCGGCGATAGTCTGACAAGTCGGACGAGTCTGACTGGTCGGACAAGTCGGACAGCAAAGGAAGACCATGATCATCGACATCAACAACTACCTCGACGAAAACTCCTCCACCGACATCGTGCCGGCTGTTCAGCGGGCGCTGGCGGCCTGCCGGGACGTTAAGCAGGCCACTTTGCGCTTCCAGCCTGGCACGTACCACTTTCGGGCGGAGCGCGCGCCGGAACGGTTCTACTACATTTCCAACAACGATTGCGGAGTCCGGCGCATCGCGTTTCCGCTGATCGAGCGCTCCGGCCTGACGATTGACGGCGGCGGGGCGGAGTTCATGTTCCATGGCCGGATCACGCCTTTCGTTCTGGATCACTCCAGCGACATCACGCTGCGGAACTTCACCGTGGACTATGACCGGCCCTTTTTCTCGCAGGGCGAGGTTGTGGCCTGCACGGAGGACAGCCTGGACTTGCGGATCGACACCACCTC
This sequence comes from uncultured Victivallales bacterium, assembly GCA_964635275.1. GTDB lineage: Bacteria > Verrucomicrobiota > Kiritimatiellia > UBA8416 > CAZWPN01 > CAZWPN01. The sequence continues at coordinate 1,447 of CAZWPN010000018.1, forward strand.
GTTCCCGTATCGTGTGGATGGCGGCTCGCTGACCTTTACGGCCCCGGACTGGAACAGCACGCATGAGTGGTGTTGGCTTGTTACGGAGTTCGATCCGCGGACCCGCGCGCCGACGAACAACATGTTCTATTACCCAATCAAGAACAAGGGCGTCTCATTTGCCCACATTGACGAGAGCTTCGACAAGTGGGCGCAGCCCTTCAGTGCGACGGAACTGGAGCCGGGACTCGTGAGGCTGCACTACAAGACACCCTGGCGGCACACGATCGGCCATATCGTGACCCTTGGCCACGAGAAGCGAAACAACCCGGGCGTGTTCATCCACGAGTCCGGCAACGTCACTGTCGAGGATGTGCGGATGCACCACGTCGGAGCCATGGGAGTGATCGCCCAGCTCTCGTCGGATATCTCGCTGAAGCGGCTGGACATGTCAGTTCGCGAAGGATCGTCGCGGATGGTGTCCGTCAAGGCGGACGCGACGCATTTCGTCCACTGCGAAGGGACGATCCGGATCGAGGATTGCCGCTTTGACAACATGCTGGACGACGCCACGAACATCCACGGCATCTACTCGACGATCACGCGCCGGATAGGGTGTGACGGCATCGAGTCGCAGCTTCGGCATTTCCAGCAGCACGGCATCTGTTCGTACCGGCCCGGCGACCGCGTGGCCTTCACGGACAACCAGAGCATGCAAACCGTGTGCGATGGCGTGGTGGCGGAAGTGCGGGTGCTCAACGCGCAGTATTTCGAGCTGCGCATGCGGGACGCGATCCCCTCGGGAGTGCAGACCGGCTTTGCGATTACCAACGTCACCCGCATGCCGGCGGCGGTCATTCGCGGTTGTCGCACCGGCAACAACCGGCCGCGCGGTTTCCTGCTCGGGAGCAACCGGCCGATGCTGATCGAGGGGAACACGTTCTACAATTCCTCGCACGCGATCCACGTGTCCGGCGATGCCAACTACTGGAACGAGTCGGGACCGGTGCGCGACCTCGTTATTCGCGGCAATACGTTCCAGAACTGCGGCTATGCGGACGGCGCTGCGCCCATCAACATCAGTCCGGAAGTGCCGAAGGCCAGGGAGGACGGGCCGGGGTATCACAGCGGGATCGTGATCGAGGACAACACCTTCATCTCGCCCAATCCCAACCTGCTTACCGCCGGCTTCGTGGATGGGCTGGTGTTCCGAAATAACCTGGTGAAGGTGTCGGACGCGTTTGTGCCCAATGCCGCGGGCAAGCCGCCGGTGCAACTGTGGGGGTGCCGCGACGCCACGGCGGTCGGAGCTTGAGTCCGGCGGTGTTCAAAGCTGCATCGCGACGCTCGTTCGATGTGACATCGCCGAACACACAGCCGGAATCCCATCATCCCAGCGCCACGTCGAGGATCATCATGACGGTAAAGCCGACGATGGTGCCCATCGTGGCGAGATCCGTATTACCGCCCTGCTGAGACTCGGGGATAAGTTCCTCCACGCACACGAAGATCATGGCCCCCGCGGCGAAGGCGAGGGCATACGGCAGGATAGGCCTGGCGACCATGACGGTGGCGGCGCCGATAACGCCGGCGAGGGGCTCCACCATCCCCGACATTTGTCCGTACTGGAAACTTCGCAGGCGCGACATCCCCTCGCGCCGCAGCGGCATGGCGACCGCCGTGCCTTCAGGGAAGTTCTGGATGCCGATGCCGATAGCCAGGGCGATAGCGCCGCCAATGGTCGCCTCGGGAATGCCGGCGGCGATGGCGCCGAAGGCTACGCCTACCGCCAGACCTTCGGGAATGTTGTGGAGCGTAATAGCCATCACGAGCAGGACACTGCGCTGCCACGATGTGCGAAGGCCCTCGGCCTGATTTAGTGCGTATCCAGGATGGAGGTGGGGCAGCACTTTGTCCATGGCCCACAGGAAACCGGCGCCGGCGAGGAAACCTATGGCGGCTGGGACCCAACTGCCGTTCGACATCTCGATGGCGGGGGCGAGCAACGACCAATAGCTGGCGGCGATCATGACGCCGGCGGCGAACCCGAGCATGGCGTCCATCATGCGCCTGTTGACTGTGGTCGTCAGGAATACAAGGCTGGCACCCAGTGCGGTGACTCCCCATGTGAAGAGTGTAGCAAGCAGGGCCTGAATGACGGGGTGCAAATTGCTGAAACCATTCATCATGGCACACTCCTAAAAAGCGCGGCAGGCATCATCACTTGATCCGGTTGCCGACGTCAGGGGGGCTCGCTTTCTGCGGCCGGACCCGGACGCATTGCGTGAAGCCACGTCAAAGGTAGTGTAAACAATGGCCTTGGGCAAGGAATCAAACGCGGGAGCCAGGAATGGCAATCCAGTTGCGTCGTTATGACGAATCCGGCATCATACGCCTCCATGTCCAATTGGCAGATCATTCTGATTGCGTTCGCTCTTGCGATGGATGCCTTTGCGGTGGCGATTGCCGAGGGGATCGTGATCCGCCGCCATCGGGTTGGGCACGCGCTGCGGCTGGCGGCGTGGTTTGGCGGATTTCAGGCGCTCATGCCATTGCTGGGTTGGTTGGGTGGCGGGGCGGTTCGGTCGTACATCGGAGCATGGGATCATTGGGTGGCGTTCGGGCTGCTGAGCTTCATAGGATGCAAGATGGTCTATGAAGCGGTGGTCATAAAGGAGGCGGAACGTCGTACGGACCCGGTTGGCGCGTGGACGGCGTTTCTGCTGGCGGTGGCTACCAGTATCGACGCGCTGGCAGTGGGTTTTACTTTTGCGCTGCAGGGAAATGCGATTGTTGTTCCCGTCCTGATTATCGGCGGCATTACGTTTGTGCTGATCTATCTGGGGGTGTGGATCGGGACAAGGTTCGGGCACTTTTTCGAAAGGCGGATCGAAGTCGTTGGCGGGTTGATTCTGATCGGCATCGGCGTCAAGATGCTCGTGGAACACTTGTTTGCCCGGTGACGGCCCGGCTCCCTGGCTGCAATTCGCACTATGGAAATGGCCCCTGCCGCACGCGGTAGCGGGGGTGGCGCAATAATGCGAATCGACGTGTTCTTGGGTCATGCGCTTGCATTTTGCGCCTGCCGCCGGTACTCTGTTCCCCTTTGACCGGAGGCTGGAACCTATGAAGCTGGATCAACTGGAGCGATGGACGTGTGAGAATTCGGTTGAACTCTACGGGGTTCGAACTTGGGGTAACGGGTATTTTGATATTTCGTCCGATGGTCACGTGGTAGCCCGCCTCAAGAACGGCCACGGCGACTGCCCGATTCGCCTGGTGGACGTGGTGGCTGGTCTCAAGGACCGGGGCATGACCCTGCCGGTCGTACTGCGCTTCAGCGGGATACTTGATTCCCGTATCACCTTGCTCAACGAAGCTTTTCAGCAAGCCATGCAGACCTTGGGCTACAAAGGTGTCTACCGTGGCGTCTATCCTATCAAGGTTAATCAGCAGCAGGAGGTGGTTGAGGAAATCTGCCGGTTCGGGAAGCGCTATCACCACGGTTTGGAGGCGGGGAGCAAGGCGGAGCTAATTGCCGCGTTGGCACATATGCACGACCCTGAAGCCTACATCGTCTGTAACGGGTACAAGGATGAGGAGTTCATAAATCTGGCGCTGTATGCGTTGAAAATGGGCATCCAGACGATCATGGTGCTCGAAATGCCTGGTGAATTGGATCTGATTCTTCGGGCGGCGGCGGCGATGAACGTACGGCCCCGGATAGGCGTGCGGGTGAAACTCTCTACGCGCGCCGGCGGGCGGTGGACAGAGTCCGGTGGCGACCGCAGCGTTTTCGGTCTCAACGCAGCTCAGATCATTGACGTTGTTGACGACCTGAGGCGCCGCGACATGCTCGATTGCCTGCAGATGCTGCACTATCACTTGGGCTCGCAGATCCCGAACATTGACCACATTCGTACGGCTATCGCCGAAGCCAGCCGTATCTACGTTGACATGGTCAAGGAAGGCGCCGCGATGGGCATCCTCGACATCGGCGGGGGCATGGCGGTTGACTACGACGGGTCGCACACGAACTTTCCAAGCAGCAGCAACTACGAAATCAATGAGTATTGCTCGGACATCATCGAGGGAATAATGCGGGCGGCGGACCTCGTTGGGGTGCCGCATCCCACGATCATCAGCGAATCGGGAAGGGCGCTGATCGCCTACCACTCGGTGTTGCTCTTTAACGTTCTGGACGTGGCTCGATACGAGTCGCAAACGGTTCCCGAGAAGATCGAAGGCACGCCGCCGGAGCCGTTACGCAACCTGAAGGAGGTGGCGGACATGCTGACCGCCAAGAACCTCCAGGAGTGCTACCACGACGCTGTATATTATCGCGACGAGCTGAGGTCTGGTTTTGTTCACGGGGGCATTACACTGCGCCAGCGGGCGCTGGGCGAGCAGATATTCTGGAACATCGTGAGCCGCATTGCGCGCGAAGTAACTGACATGAAGTATGTGCCGGACGAAATGCAGGGGCTGGATACGGCATTGGCGGACATCTACTACGTTAACTTCAGCGTATTCCAGTCGCTGCCGGACTCATGGGCCATAGGGCAGCTTTTTCCCATCATGCCCATCCATCGCCTCAACGAGAGACCGACGCGGATTGCGACCTTGGCCGACATTACGTGCGACTGCGACGGGAAGATAGACCGTTTCATTGATCTCCACGATGTCAAGCAGGCCTTGCCGGTTCACGAAGTTAGAGAGAGCGAGGATTATGTTCTGGGGGTTTTCCTGGTGGGCGCGTATCAGGAGACGCTGGGCGATCTGCGCAACCTCTTTGGGGGTACGAATGTGATCAACGTCGGCGTGAATGATCACGGTGATGTGGAGTTCTCCAGCGAGATGCAGGGGGATTCGGTGGCCGACGTGCTCTCCTACGTGGAGTACGATCCGAAGGAGCTGGTCGAGCGGTTTCGCTGGTTGGCGGAGAACGCGGTGCGCTCGAAGCGGATCACGCCGCAGGAGCGCCGTGAGATCCTTGACGCCTACGAGGCAGGACTTCGCGGGTATACATATTTTGAACCGTGACGTAAAGTTAAGGGGGTTGACATGGGCCGAGTGTTGATCATAGGAGCCGGTGGGGTGGGCGGGGTTGTGGTGCACAAGTGTGCGCAGGTTCCGGAGGTGTTTGACAGTATCTGTCTCGCCAGTCGTACGGTGTCCAAGTGTCAAAAGATTGCCGCCCAGTTGAGTCGCCCAATCCGGGTCGAGGCGCTTGACGCGGATAATCCTGCCAACACAGCGCGCCTGATTCGCGACTTCAAACCTGACCTTGTCATTAACGTCGCATTGCCTTACCAGGACCTTGCTATCATGGACGCCTGCCTGGAGACGGGGGTGAACTATCTGGACACCGCAAACTACGAACCGCCGAACGAGGCCAAGTTCTGCTACCGGTGGCAATGGGACTACCATGACCGGTATCACAAGGCTGGTTTGATGGCGCTTCTGGGATGCGGTTTCGACCCGGGCGTGACCAACATCTTCTGCGCCTACGCGCAGAAGCATCACTTCGACGAGATCCATGAGGTTGATATCATGGACTGCAACGCCGGTTCGCACGGCAAAGCGTTTGCCACCAACTTCAACCCGGAGATCAATATCCGGGAGATCACGCAGCGAGGAAAATTCTGGGACAACGGCGAGTGGGTCGAGACCGAGCCGCTGTCAGTTCACAAGACCTTCGACTTTCCGCAGGTCGGCCCGCGCGAGATGTACTTGATGTACCACGAGGAGTTGGAATCGCTGGTCAAGAATATCAAGGGCCTTCGGCGCATCCGGTTCTGGATGACGTTCGGGGAGCAGTATCTCACTCACTTGCGCGTGCTGCAGAACGTTGGAATGACCCGCATTGATCCGGTGGACTACGAAGGGCACAAGATCGTGCCGCTGAAGTTTCTGAAAGCCGTTCTGCCGGAGCCGTCATCCCTGGGTGAAGGATATACCGGGAAGACCAACATCGGGTGCATGATTACCGGCGTAAAGGACGGCAAGCAGAGAACCTACTATGTGTACAACGTGTGCGACCACGCTGAGTGTTATCGCGAGGTCAAGGCGCAGGCGATATCCTACACCACAGGCGTGCCTGCGGTGATCGGCGCGATAATGATGATGCGGAAGAACTGGCGGGGCAAGGGTGTGTTCAATGTTGAGGAGTTCGATCCCGATCCGTTCATGGAGAAGCTCAACGTTCACGGGCTGCCATGGGTGGAAACGTTTCTGTGAATCAGCAGCCGCCGATATGCGACGGATTGAATTTGGGATCCGTTCCCAGTCCTTCGTACGTGGTTGATTTGGCCGCCCTCCGCCGCAACCTCGGAGTCCTCCGCGACGTCAAGCAGCGGACGGGATGTCGCATCCTTCTAGCGCTTAAGGGTTTCGCGATGTTCGGCGTCTTCCCCATCCTTCGGGATCATCTGGATGGGGTATGCGCCAGCTCGCCGCACGAGGCTGAGTTGGGGCGGGAGGAGATGGGCGGCGAGGTGCACGCCTTTGCGGCGGCATACAGCGAATCGGACATGAACACACTGGTGCGTTTCGCCGATCACATTGTGTTCAATTCCTTTGCACAGTGGCGGCGCTTCGGGCCTGCGGTGCGCGGCGGTGTGCGGCGCATCGAGTGCGGACTGCGCATGAATCCCGAGTACTCCGAAGTCGGCGTGGCGATCTACAACCCGTGTGCGGTTGGATCGCGGTTGGGCATCCGGCGCGCGGACTTCGAGGGGCAGGATCTTACAGGTATTGACGGCCTGCATTTTCACACGATGTGCGAGCAGAATTCCGACACGTTGGAGCGGACGCTGGCCGTGGTCGAAGAGAAGTTTGCAGTCTTCTTTGACCGGCTCCGATGGATCAATTTTGGCGGCGGACACCATATCACGCGGCCCGATTACGACGTGGACCGGCTCTGTCGGGTCATTGAAGGGTTCCGGCAGCGCTATCCACACCTTACCGTGTATCTGGAGCCCGGCGAGGCCATCGCCCTGCATACCGGCGTTCTTGTCGCGACGGTTCTGGATGTGGTTCACAACGGCATGGACATCGCCATTCTGGACACCTCGGCTGCGGCGCATATGCCCGACGTGTTGGAGATGCCTTATCGGCCCGCCATCGTTGGCTCCGGCATGCCTGGAGAGAAGCCGTTCACCTACCGTCTGGGCGGATTGACCTGTCTGGCGGGGGATGTGATAGGCGACTATTCCTTTGATCGGCGGCTCGATGTCGGCGATCGCCTGGTGTTTCTCGACATGGCTCATTACACAATGGTCAAGAACAACACGTTCAACGGAATCCGGTTGCCCTCGATCGCGACATGGGATCCGGAATTGCGCCGCTTTACTTTACTGAAGACGTTCGACTTTACCGATTACCGGAACCGTTTGTCATAGTGATGGGACGATGGGAGGACTGAACCGTGACAACAGCGCAATACCCCTCTTTTCTTGAGATGGATGTTCCGCCGGCGCGGCCCGAGACCGCCCGCTATCATGTTATTCCTGCGCCGCTGGAGCGCAGCGTCTCCTATGGGCACGGCACGGCGGCAGGCCCCTTGGCGTTGCTCAAGGCATCGCTGCAACTGGAGGCGTTTGACGGTACGGATGTTCCCGCCGAGGCGGGGATTCACACGCAGGCGCCGGTGGATTGCGAATCCGGGGGGGTGCTGGATGCGCTGAACCGGATAGCCGAGGCAGCGGGCCGCGCCGTGGCGGCGGGTGCCGTTCCGGTAGTGCTGGGCGGCGAACATACGGTGACGCTGGGCCCGGTTCGCGCGTTGCGCGAAGCAGGCGTCCGGTTTGGTGTCGTGCAGTTCGACGCGCATGCGGACCTTCGTGCCGAATACGAGGGGACCCCCTTCAGTCACGCCTGCGTCATGCGAAGGATCGTGGAGATGGATGTCCCTGTCTTCCAGATCGGCGTGCGAAGTCTGTCGCAACCTGAGGCCGAGTTCCGCCGCGAAAACCGTGTGCCACACCTGGATGCTCTGGTGATCGGCCGCAAGGATATTCTGTCCGCGCTGCTGCCGGTCGGCTTTCCAGATAACATCTACATTACTTTTGACGTGGATGCGTTCGACCCCGCTGTCATGCCCGGGACCGGGACGCCGGAGCCGGGCGGTCTATTCTGGTACGACGCGATAAACCTGTTGAGGACCGTCATTCACGGCAAAAGCGTCGCGGGTTTTGACATGGTGGAACTATCACCGATACCGGGGCAGCAGGTTTCCGAGTTCACCGCCGCAAAGCTAACCTACGCTATCATGGGGATGATCAATCGCATCGCGTTGCGCTGAGGCGGCAGCAAGCCGGATCGCACCCCTGGTCCGCAGTCAGTCCATGTCAACAGTGGGTGGATGTTTCACAAAAAAGCTCATTTCCGAAAATTTATTGACACTAGGTGGGGCGAAGTGTCTAATGGTGGGGCAAAGAGGTGGGGCATGGATCAGCAAGGGTCATTGTTGGAGCAGGAGGTGCGCGGGCAAGGCATCTTTGTTGGCCGCTTCACCCATGCCCTCGACCCTAAGAAGCGCCTGACCATACCCTCGGGGTGGCGTTCGCAGATTGGAGAACCCAACAGTCTTTACGTGCTGCCGGACATGCACACGAAGTGTCTGTGTGTCTTTCCGGCGGGAGAAATGGTTCGTCGAATCGAGAAGTTGAGGAGTCGTTCCATTGCCGACCAGACGGCGAGGCAGTTTGCCCGTGTGTTGGCGTCGCAATCCGATCTGGTTTCCTGGGATGCGCAGGGGAGGATGCGAATCAAGGATGAATTGCTTGAGGGGGCTAACTTGGTGGATCAGGTTGTTTTGGTTGGGGCCTTTGAGCGGTTTGAGCTTTGGAGTCCCGAGAACGTCGAGGCGATCGGAGTGATGGATCGCGGGGCGTTGGTGGAAGCGGCGCAATACGTCGGGTTCTGACGGATTGCCACGGGGCGGGACGAGAATGGAAGTTGGCGAGACCGTACATGTTCCGGTGCTGCTGGACGAGGTGATTGAGGGTCTGGCGGTTTGCCCCGGGGGTGTCTATATGGACGGAACCCTTGGTGGTGGCGGACATGCCGAAGCGATTCTGGATCGGTGTGCGCCTGACGGCCTTCTTTTCGGTTTGGACAGGGACCCTCATGCAGTGGCGAGGGCTAGGCGCCGGTTGAGCAGGTACGGGAAAAGGGTCAGGCTTGAAGTAGGGAGTTTTGGGGACCTGGACCGGTGGGCTGAGGTGTGTGCGGGGGGAAGGTTCGATGGGGTGCTGCTGGACTTGGGAATCTCATCCGATCAACTCGAAGATCCCGGGCGGGGAATCAGTTTCATGCGGGATGGCCCTTTGGACATGCGAATGGATGCGCGTGCCGGGAAGACGGCTGCGGACCTGGTAGGCGCGATGGCTGAAAGCGAAATGGAATCTCTTTTCAAGGTATACGGGGAAGAGCGGCAAGCGCGGCGTATTGCCAGGGCCATTGTGGCGGCAAGGGCAGAAAGGCCCATCACGCGGACGCTGGAGTTAGCCGGTGTGGTAGAAAAGGCTGTTGGGCGACGCGGGCGCATTCATCCGGCCACGCAGATTTTTCAGGCGCTTCGGATAGCGGTGAACGATGAGCTGGACACACTTTCCCGAGGGCTTGAGGCGGCGCTGGACGCCCTAAAGGTTGGCGGACGTCTTGCGGTGATATCTTTCCATAGTCTGGAAGACCGGCGAGTGAAGGTTTTCATGCGGGCTCACGAGGGGCACGAGGAATCGCTCCCATCGGGTGGCAGCCGCTGGGTGGGCATAACGCCGCCCATGCGCGCCATACACCGCCGCGTGACGGTGCCGGGCGAGCAGGAAATCCGGACTAATTCTAGAGCGCGGTCAGCCAAACTGCGGGTGGCCGAGCGTTTAGCGGAATTCGCGGGGGATCGATCCCTCGATTCATGTGGTAGGGAGAAGGGTACAGGACATGCCGCGACAAAATAAGAAACTGCAAAGAAACGAGGGGCCCGGGTTGCCGCTGGTTGTGGCCGGGGCTGTTATGGTGGCTGTTGCCGGTCTGGCGCATGTGTGGCTGGGCTGCCGATGCGAGATGCTGGGGCGCGACATCCGGAGACTGGAGATCGAGCGGGATTCGCTGACCAAGCAGTATCTCAACGAGGAGTACCGATGGGCGATGGCCAAGGCCCCGCGGAGTCTGGAGTCAGCGCTCGCCGATCACCGGCTTGAGATGACCGTTGCCAGATGTGATCAGGTTGTACGGATAGGGAACGATCGTGCGGTTGCCTCGTCGAAGCCACGCTGGGTTGCAGCAGTGGGCCGCAGTAGCCGCAAGACTTTCTGAACCGGAGCGGTGGTCGATGAGTGAGGGAAGCCGACAAGGACGCATGCTCCTGTGCGTTTGCCTCATGTGTCTGGTCTTTGGCGGACTGGGGCTGCGTTTGGGATTCCTGCATCTGGGCGCCAACTCCACGGACCTTGAACGCATCCAGGAGAGTCGGAAGACGCGCCGCACTCTGCTTGCGGAACGCGGGCAGATACTCGATTGCGGCGGTGGCGAGAACGTGCTGGCACTCAGTGTTGCCGCCAGGGATGTCGCGTTGGACCCCGGTTTCCTTGCGACGCACCCGTGCCGCACCAACGTAGTGGCATCGCTGGCAAAGGTTATGGGCATTCCTCCCGACGAGATTGCCGCGGCGGTAGCCGATCCTGATCGCCGGTTTACATACGTAGGGCGGTCCGTTGCCGATGAGCGCGCGCAGCAGCTTCAGAAACTCAAACTGCCGGGTGTGATTCTACAGGAGACGCGGGTTCGCTACTACCCGCAGCGGTCTTTTCTTTGCCACGTCCTTGGATTCGTCAACATGGAGGGGGTCGGAAGCGCTGGAGTCGAGCAAACCCTCGACAAGTATCTTCGCGGATCTCCGGGGTACGTGGAGCGTGGCGTCAATGCGCTGCGACAGGAGCTCTACGAGAAACAGGAGTCGTACATTCCGGCCATACCCGGCGCCAATGTCATCCTGACCATAGATCAGAACATCCAGCACGTGGTGGAAAAGACGCTTGATGATCTCATGAACGATCATCGGGCGAAGGGAGCATGGGCCATTGTAACTCGCGTCAAGACGGGCGAGATTCTTGCCATGGCTTCCCGTCCCGGTTTCGACCTCAACGATTTCAGGGCAGTGCCGGAATCCGCCGTGCTGAATAGGGCTGTCGGGTGTGTCTACGAGCCCGGGTCAACGTTCAAGGCGGTGATTGCTGCCGCCGCCATCAATGAGAAGATCGTCACACCGTCGAGAGTGTTTGACTGCGAGAACGGGGCATGGATGCACTGCAACAAGATTCTTCGCGATTACCACCCCTACGGGAACCTGACGTTTGCGGACGGCATCAAGAAATCGAGCAACATAATGATGGCAAAGGTCTCCCTGTTGCTGGGTGAGGCGCAGTTCTACCGCTATCTGCAGGCGTTCGGCATGGGCGCCAAGCTTGGAGTTGATCTGCCGGGCGAGGAGAAGGGTATTCTGCATCCCGTGTCCCGCTGGTCTGGTATCAGTGCCACCCGCATTGCGATCGGTCAGGGTGTGGCGGTAACCGCATTGCAGATGGTAAGCATATATGGGGCGATTGCGAACGACGGCTTCATGATGCGGCCTTATGTGGTCAGCAAGGTCACGGCCGCCGATGGCAGTACGATGTACCAACGCAGTCCGGAGGTGATCGGTCGCCCGATTTCACACGAGACGGCCGCCAGTATGAGGACCATGCTGAGCCGCGTCACCGAGGAGGGTGGAACTGGTGTGCGGGCTGCCGTTGAGGGGTACAAGGTTGCGGGGAAGACAGGCACGGCGCAGAAGCCAGTGAACGGAGGCTACTCCACCACGGCGTACGTGGGTTCATTTGTCGGCTTTCTTCCGGCGGAAGAGCCGGAGATCGCCCTGGTGGTTGTGGTGGACGAGCCCCAGCCTTACCATACGGGCGGTGTGGTGGCTGCGCCGGCCTTCAGCCGGATTGCCGGCCAGACTGTGCGTTACCTTGACATCCCTCCCGTCTCCTATCAGGTTGCCGCGGGTGCCGGACCACGACGGACACGGCCATGAAACTAGACCAGTTGCTGTCTGCCGTGAACCCGGATTCCCTGCCGGGGAGCGCCGGGATTGTGGTCTCGGGCGTGTCTTGTGATTCCCGATGCGTGAAGAGCGGACACGTCTTTGTCGCGGTGGCAGGGACGCAGTGCGAGGGCCGGACCTTCGTTGATGACGCGCTTCAGCGCGGTGCTGTGGCTATTGTTTCGGAGCACGATGATCTCATTGGGGGCGGTGTCTTCAGGGTCAGGGTGCCCGATGCCCGAGCGGCCTACGCACTGATGTCGGCTGAATTCCATGGCAGGCCATCGGGTCGCCTGAGCATTGCCGGTGTCACAGGGACCAACGGGAAAACGACGCTGGCATTCATGTTGCGCGATATCCTTGAATCCGCCGGACGGCGATGCGGGCTGATCGGCACCGTGGAGTACCGCATCGGGGAGAGATCCATTCCAGCGGGGAGGACAACCCCAGATGCGGGTTGTCTGCAGGGGTTGCTTTCTCAGATGGTAGCGGCGGGCTGCCAGGCTGCCTCCATGGAGGTGTCTTCACACGCCTTGGACCAGAAACGAGTGCTGGGTGTTGACTTCGACGTCGGCGTTTTTACCAACCTGACGCGGGACCATCTTGACTACCATCTAACGTTTGAAGCCTACTATGAGGCGAAGCGACGACTTTTCACTGGGCTTGGGAGGGGCGGGAAACGAGCCACGGCTGTGATCAACGCCGATGATGCGTGGGGGTGTCGGCTCCTGGCGGATCCGGATGTCGTCGCGCCCAGGGTGAGTTTCGGATTGACCGCTGCAGCGGAAGTCAGGGCCACCGAAATCCGCCTGTCCGCGGAGGGGAGCACCTTTCGAGTCGAGAGCCCCTGGGGTGCTGCTCCAGTGCGCCTGCGGCTCCTGGGCCGCTTTAACGTGAGCAACGCTCTGGCGGCCATAGGCGCCGCCTGTGCCATGGGTGTTCCACTGGAGACGATCCTGGCAGCCCTGGGCGGAATGCAGACTGTCCCCGGTCGCATGGAGGCCATTCCCAACAACAGGGGCATCCACATTTATGTAGACTATGCGCACACCGACGATGCGCTCAGCAATGTGCTGATGACGCTCAGGGAGATCGCTCCCCGCCGGCTTCTGCTTGTTTTCGGGTGCGGAGGAAACCGCGACCGGACGAAGCGGCCCGTGATGGGCCGCGTGGCTGCCAGCCTGGCCGACTACACGATTCTGACGTCTGACAACCCCCGCAAGGAGGATCCTGCCGCGATTCTCAGCGAGATCGAGGCAGGGTTCGGCTCCGCCGGGAAACATGAGGTCGTCGAGAACCGTGTCGAGGCCATTCGCAGGGCCATTGAAATTGCACAGGCGGACGATATTGTTCTGATCGCCGGAAAGGGGCACGAAGGTTTTCAGGAGGTCGGCAGCACGATCATTCCACATGATGATCGCGTCGTGGCCAGGAGGCTTCTCTGATGCCTGTTTTCGATGCCATGACGCTTGCGCGCTGGTGCGGAGGAACGTGGGACCCGCATCCCCCCGGGAGGATTACCGCGGTGTCGAACGACACGCGGACACTGAAGTCCGACAGTCTTTATGTGGCGCTGCGAGGGGCATCATTCGACGGACATGCTTTTGTGGATCAGGCTTTTCTTTCAGGAGCCTGCGGCGCTGTGGTGGAGTCGGGCTATCGGGCTGACCGGCATGACCCGGCGCGGCCGCTGCTGCGGGTTGACGCTCCGCTGCGAGCCCTGGCGGACATGGCCACAGGGCATCGTATGGCGGTTGGGCCAAGGGTGATCGCGGTGACTGGCAGCGCCGGAAAGTCGACCGTGAAAGAAATGATCGCCCAGATTCTGAGCGGGCTCGGGCCTACGGCGTTCACGCGCGGAAACTGGAACAACGAAATAGGGCTGCCGCTGAGTCTGTTGTCAATGGAAGCTGATGCACGCTTTGGCGTTTATGAAATCGGGACCAACCATCCCGGTGAGATTGCCCGGTTGTGCCGCCTTCTGAAGCCGGATTGGGGCGTTGTCACCAATGTTGGGCCCGTTCACTTGGAGCACTTCGGGTCAGTGCGCGCCATCGCCCAGGAGAAGGCAGAACTGTTTCGCCACCTGCCTGCGGACGGGCTGGCGTTCGTCAATCTTGATACAGACCAGCAGGATGTGTTGCGGGGGGCTCCGGCATGCCGGATAGTGACGATATCATTCCGTGGTCCTGCGGACTACCGCGGTGAATTTGTTGAAGGCGCCACGGATGAGGCCGTCATTGTGCAGGCCGCATCAGGACAGGCATTGAGGCTGCGCAACAGCGTTCCCGGGCACCACAACATTACCAACGCAGCGATGGCGTTCGCTGTCGCCCGGGAATGCGGGCTTGAAGGGGCGGCGATCCGTGCCGCGCTGGGGGCTTTTGTGCCGCTTCCCATGCGATGGGAAGAGCAATCCATCGCCGGCGGATTGCGACTTATCAACGATGCCTACAATGCCAATCCTTTGAGCATGCGCGCGGTCTTGGACGCAATGGGTGCCATGCCGGGCCGGGCGTGGTTGGTACTCGGTGGTATGCTGGAACTTGGGGCTGCGGAGGCCGTGGAGCACAGGGCTGTCGGTTCCTACGCGTCGAGCGGTCCGTGGTCCGGAATCATCACGGTAGGGCGGCTGGGGGATCTGATTGCGCAGGGTGTGGCGGATGGCGGCTGGGGTGAGAAGCCGCTCTTGCGTTGTCGCGACAATGATGAAGCTGCGGCGCAAATACGCCAGCACTGTCGCCCTGGAGAGAAGGTTCTTCTGAAGGCTTCGAGAGGAATGCATTTTGAACAGATCGCACAGGCGTTGATCAATGCTAAGGAGGGCTGAGCGATGGAAACAGCACGCGTGCATTCAAGAGCGGGAATGGCGGCGACAGGCAGCGGCCTCAGGAAGGCAATACAGGTCATTCGCGACAACTCGGACAGGTTGCCGGGCGGAAATCCCTCCGGCGTTCTCCATCGCGACAGTCTCAGAATGCCGAACGGCGACCCGGTGCCGCTGACACTGTGGGGGGCGGACGAGTCGCAGGGGCAGGGCCGGCCCTAGCCTCCGGAGGCCAGGCGGCATGTGTTTCACTATCATCAGCATCCCATCAGTAACAGTAAGACGGTCGAGATGATCTATCGCAAAGCACTTGTAATAGGGCTCGGGATTAGCGGGGAGGCTGCGGCCGGGCTTCTGTTGTCGGAGGGTGCCGCCGTTGTTGTGCTGGATGCCAAGCGGACCCCCGATCTGGATCGCAGGGCGGCGCTCCTTCGTGAGATGGGTGCTGAGGTTCACCTCGAAGCTGCGGGGATTCCTTCGGCGGATTTCGATGTGTGTGTAGTCAGTCCGGGCGTTCCTACGGACTCGCCGTGGATGAAGGAAGTGGCGGCTCGCGGCGTGCCGATCCGGTCGGAGTTTGAACTGGGTGCTGGCAGGTGTCGGTGCCCTGTGATTGCGGTTACCGGCTCGAATGGAAAGAGCACCATGGTCAAACTCTGCGGCGATTTGCTGGCTTCGCGCGGTTTTTCGGTACAGCTGGGCGGCAACTACGGAATTCCCCTGTCGCGTTTGGCAGGGGAGAGCGAATCGCTCGACTGGGTCGTCGCGGAGGTCAGCTCGTTTCAACTTGAGACTGTGGACCTGTTCTGTCCCCGAATTGCCGTGCTGATGAACGTGTATCCAAACCATCTGGATCGGCACGCCAGCTTTCGGGAGTACCTGATGGCCAAGGCCAGACTCTTCGCACGGATGGGGCCGCGCGACATCGCTGTCATCCAGACTGCGGACGTGGGACGGGTCCGCCGGATGGTTGGTCGCTTGACGGGGAAGCGTACTCCGGATTTCCGAATCGTGACTTTCGGAACGGAGTCAGATGCCGATTACCGGTATGAGAAGGGCGGCGTACGGTACGATGCCGGAAGGCAGTGGGTGTCGATCGAGGGAACCCGGTTTGACAATACGACCCTTGGTCTTACGGCCGCCGCCGCCGTGGCGGTGCTTGATGCCTGTCATGTTCCGGTGGGTGTTCTGTCTTCCGTGGCGCGTTCATTTGTGCCGCTTCCCCACCGGATGACCGAGGTTTCGACCATTGGCGGTGTTCGGTTTGTCAACGACTCGAAGGCGACGACGCTTACCGCGATGGCGGCGGGATTGAACATGACGGACGGCGCCGTCCGCCTTATTGCCGGCGGATTGCTTAAGGAACACCGATTGTCGTCGGTCAATAATGTGCTGGCTAGAAGTGTGCGTGGGGCTTATCTTATCGGCGATGCGGCTTCAAAGATGAACCGTGCATGGGGTAAGATCGTTCCCTGCAAGGTATGCCGGACCTTGGAGTCGGCCGTCGAAAGTGCACGGCGGGATGCGCAAGCGGGGGAAACGGTGTTGCTTTCGCCGGCGTGTGCGAGTTTCGACCAGTTCCGCAACTTTGAGGACAGGGGAGAGCAGTTCAGTCGTCTTGTGTTGGCGCTGAGGGAGCGGGAGGGATTGTGAATAAGAAGTCTATCTGGGTGTGGGTGGCGGCGGCTCATCTTGTAGTATTGGTTGCTGTGGTTTTGCAGGGATGCGGCCAGACCACGAAACCGCTGAAAGTGGAGCCTCCGGCGACTGTAATGCCGCCGTCTCCGGGAGCGGGCCGCACGAACACGCCGCCGTCTGCCACTGCCTCTCGTCTGCCAGAACCGCCTCTCAGGCCTGTGGCGGTTACGACCAGATCTCATAAGGTGGTCAGTGGTGAGACGCTGGCTGTCATCGCCAGGAAGTATGGTGTCCAGGTTTCCGAGCTTGCGGAATTGAACAAGATATCGGACCCGAGGAAACTGCGGATCGGTCAGAATCTTCTGATACCCGGAGGCGTGGAAGAACGGACGACCACATCTGGCGCCCGGCCCACGAAGCAATCGGAGTCAAAGGTCATGCCGGATCCTGCTCCCGCTGGGAACGCTGTGGCGGGACAAGTGGAAAGCTCGCATGTCGTCAAGGCCGGCGAATGCCTTTCAGAGATCGCGGTTCGGTACGGCACCACGACTGAAGCGATCCGCAAGGCGAACAACATGAAGTCTGACAGGATCGTCGCGGGGCATAAACTGGTGGTTCCGGGGAAACCCAAAGAGGCGTCCGTCCGTACCGAGACTCCGGCGGCTGCGCCGAGCCCGATTGCGGTAAGGCAGCCAGCTCCACAGCCTGTTGCGGTAAAACCTGCGCCGGGCCCGATGCCGAGTGCATTAGCATCTCCCGTTAACAAGCCTGGGCCGTCACGCGAGACGCCAAAGGATACGCCGGTTAGAAAGCCGACGGCTGACCCGGTGGTGACGTCCGCCCAGAAGCCGGCAACGACTTACCCGGCGCCTGCGGAGTTGCAGATCATGACCATCCACGATGTGCAGGCGAACGAAGACATTGCCGGTGTGGCCATGACCTACGGGGTGAAGGCCGAAGAGATCCGGAAGCTTAACGATCTGGGCCAGGATCCGATACGACCGGGCCAGAGACTCAAGATCCCAATTCCTTCTGTTGCCCAATGAGCAACCGGCGAGTATCTCGTACGCTAAAAGCGGCGGTTGCGCTTCTGCTGATGATCGGGATCGTCATGCTCGCCAGCACCAGCAGTGTCAGGGGTGCGACGAACTACAGCGACCCGTATTTCTTCCTCAAGCGTCAGGTTGTCTGGCTGCTGATTGCCCTCATGGTTTTCCTGGCGCTCTCCCGGTTCGACTACCACTGGTGGCGGCGCAAGGCAGTCCTTCTCCCTATTGCAGTGGGATCGGTGCTTCTCCTGGCGCTTGTCTTTGTGCCCGGCGTTGGTCTTAAAGTGGGTGGCAGTCACCGGTGGCTTGGGTTGGGACCGTTCAGTGTTCAGCCTTCCGAGTTCGTCAAGTTGACTACCGTGCTGGTGCTTGCGTCATGGACTGCGTATGCTGGTCGCCGCATGGCGCGGTTTCTGGACGGAGTCCTGTACCCGGCGCTGGGATTGGGTGTGGTCTTGGGATTGACGATACTGGAACCGGACTTCGGAACGACTCTGCTGATCGCTACGGTGGCGGCTCTGATGCTCTTTGTCTCCGGTGTGCGCCTAGTGTACCTCGGAGGGTTCGCCGCTGTCGGTCTAACGGTGTTTGTCGCGGCGGTTATCCGTGATCCTGTCCGGATGAGGCGGGTGATGGCTTTCCTGAACCCCGAAGACTACCCCGTTGCCGCGCACCATCTCATTCAGTCAAAAGTTGCGCTGATGCGCGGAGAATTCTTCGGGGTTGGACTCTGGAACAGCATGCAGAAGCAGCTGTACCTCCCGGAAGCACACACCGATTTCATCCTGGCAATCATAGGGGAGGAATTGGGGTTGATCGGGACACTCGGGGTTGTTCTACTGTTCCTCGTTATTCTTATCTGTGGAATCAAGATCAGTGCGCGGGCACCCGACGCATTCGGCAAAGCCGTGGGGTTCGGCATCACGATGATGACGGCGGTCCAGGCGGCGATCAACGTCGGCGTGGTTACGGGTTGTCTGCCGACGAAGGGGCTGCCGCTGCCATTCATCAGTTACGGTGGCTCCAGCCTGCTGGCTTCCATGGCGGGCATGGCGATCCTGGTGAATGTGGGCAAACATGCCGCCGAGGATGGTGATGAGCATACCCGCCCTATCAAGGATCGGGCGCATTCGTTGTAGAGGGCGGACGAGGGGACGATAGCCGCGCCTGGGCAATTGCTATGGGCGGCGGCTAGCAAGGTGCAAGAATGACTTTGATGCCTAAGCGAGGCTGGGCAGTGGCGCTGATGCTATCCGTGGCCATTCATGCCGTTGCTGTTCCAGCCGGATGGTGGGGCGTTCAGATGGCTCTGATGTCGTCTCGGGACGGGCATAGGGTGTCAGGCATTACGGTGACCCTTGTGGAGGTGCGCACCAGCTCTGCACTGGTCGTGGATAGTGCTCGCCTGACGGAGGATGCGCTTCCCGTTCCCTATGGAAGGTTGGAGTCAAAGGATTTTCTAACCAGTACTCTCATGCCGGTGCCCGAAGCGGAGGCACCTTCCGGTCGGGTGCTGGATGCCGATGTTCCCATGCCTGGCGATGCCGGTGTTCGGATGGATCGAGATACGAAGATATGGTGCGATGCCCCGCTCCTGGTCCCTGATGCGCCGGCGGGCCCGAGCGAAGCCGGGCTGTTTGTGCCTCTGGAAAAGGCGGCGGCGAGCGTGGATTCCATATTCGGCGGGGTGGGCGCCTCGGGGTCTTCATCCGGCGGCGCGGGCGCTTCGGATGCTTCCGGCGTCCCCGACATGGTTTTTGCTGCCGATGTTCGCCCCCGGTACCCCGTTGGAGCGCGAATGCGCGGGGAACAGGGCACGGTCGTGGTGGAAGTTGAGGTGGACGGTGCAGGGAATATCGGTGCTGCGTCCGTCATTCAGTCCAGTTCCCATTCGGCTCTTGACCGGGCGGCTCTGGACGCCGTGCATCGGGCCCGCTTTGTTTCCAGGAGCAACGGGAAACCTGCTGACGGCAAGATCGTCCTTACGATTCGATTTCAACTCACGGAGTGAAGGAAGCGCTCAGGGCTTCTTGTCGGATCCAAGGCGTTTGTATAGAACCGCCAGGCGAACAGGGGCGCCTCCCTGGGAACGGTCCACGTAGACGCAACAAAGCTCGCCGGGACGTCCGTAGATCGCGAAGGACCCGGCAACCGCCACCGGAGACACAGGCGCCCAGCGTTCCGCGGCAAGTCGAGCGGAGAAGAAGCCGACAACGGCGTCAGCGGTTGTGTCGCATTCCGCAATCGCAAAGTGGCTATCAGTCTCGTGGTTGCTCGCGGCGAAGAGCAGGCGGCTGCCTGGAAAAACCGGGATGGCCTTGTCAGGATACGCATCGGGTGGCGTCTGAGCGGCGGCTCCCTTATCCTCGGGAACGGAGATCAGAAACAGGACCGTCCGTGCCGCAGCTCCGCTATGGTCACCGAATGCAACCAGGCGCACTCGTTCGTCGTCGCGCGTGAAAACGGTCGTGGCTGCGGAGTCTCTGGCCGCAGATGTTCCGGGGTGCAACACGGACAGTACCCGGCGCAGGCATGTATTCATGGGTTCCGCGAATGCGAATACGCTCAGGCTGCCGCGGATGCCGTTGATGGTCACCGGTGCCTGATAGACAGACTCGCCGCCCAGCGAACGGACCATAGATGCCGAATCCGTCAGGCGTCCCCAGCGGCGGAAAATCCTGGCTTCCGCGGATGGAACAGATAGATAGCAGAAGAGGATGCCCAAGAACACCCGGATGGCACACCTTCGTACGGATGGCCGTCCACTTGCCATATTCTTTGCGGGCACGATTGACAACATGGTGTTGCCCCGGCGGGTCTTAGTAGATACCGTCACACCAGGCCATGTAGACTTCAGACTTCACCAGGATACTTGGTGCATCGAACAGCAAGCTCTGGACAGCAGACATCAAGGGTACTGTCTCCTGGCTGTATCCGCTTACAAGGCCGAGCTGATAGGCCGTGTCGACGCCGGCGCGAAGAGGCGTCAGGCGATCGCTTTGGGACATTCCGATGGATGCCCAGCCGTTCCCTGTGTCAGAAGCCTGATCAACTACGACGGCGGCGAACGTTCCGGCCCCTGACGAAAGCAGGGCTTCGTCGTCGGCAGAATATATGGCCCCGTCGTTTCCGGCCTGCCAATCCTGAATGAAAGAGGGCGAGGATACGGGCGCAGCCTGAAGAAGGGCCCGCTGTCCAGCCTCGCGTCTGGCGTCAACGCGAACACGGTTGTAGGCCAGCATCAGGCTTACCAGTTGCAGTATCCCTACGGTGATGGTCATGACAGCAACCATTCCGACAATGAATTCAATCATTGCCTGAGCGGACTGACTTCGAGACCTGAGCGACATCGTTGTGCCTCCCTTAACGGGTCAGTGCCCGCGACGGCTTCCCCCTCCGCCGCCCCCGCCTCCGCCTCCACCCGACACCGAACAGAGCTGACTGTTCTGGCTTAGCCATTGCGCTCCCATGGCGCGAAACCCGGTGTCTTCCCATGTAACCAGCTGCTGGCAATACCAGCAGGACGATGGTTGAGGGCCATTCTGCATATACAACGGAAGATGCTCTTCGATATGCCGACGCCACGCAATGTTGTAGCCGCCGCCGGCTCCGGCGGATGAGGCGTCGACCGGAATCAGCCTGGACTGTCGAAAGGCTGGAAGGACCACCAATACGTCATTAGGCCGACGATCGATATCGAGATGGCCGAAGGGCTTTGCGGCCGCGGTCCATGTGACGGCGTTGGATACGGCGGAACCGCCGGCCCCCGGGGTCAGTCGCATAGCCGTTGCCTGGATGCGGACCGCGGCATCCGCCCCAGCGTAGTCATACTGGGGGCGCACGGGGCCTGTCAAAGGGAATGGATATGGGGTGTTAACTGTGTTCATGACGCTCCACGGGGACCACAAACCGCTGTCGAAACAATACCATTCGCTAATGTTGCCCCATGACTCAGGGTCGGTTATGGGTGAAAGCCCGCGGTCCGCTGTCACCGTGCTGACGGTTCCAGTGTCCACCAGTGTCTCGAGCGGGGTGGATACTTTGACCATCCCTACGCCGAAGATCTCCGAATTTATGTACTGAGCGAGTTGTAGCATCGGTAGGGGTTGCCACCAACAGGGGAAGAACTCCTGGTAGTCGATCAGCAGGGTGGGCGCGTTCCACAGGAACCAGCACCAGATTTGACCGGCGATGGCTTCGTAGAACCCCGGCATAAGTAGGAAGTGGTCTTCTCCCGCGTAATCGGTGTACAGCCGAACATTGTCGGGCCCTACCGCGACTCCTTCATTGGCAATGAAGTCGAGCATGTCGGCATATTCCAGCCATGCACCCGGATAAGGCTCAGGGAAAAGCAGATTGCCGTTGGGGCCGATGGCCGTGGGGTAATCGCTGCGAACCCTAAGGGCATGCTCGCGGAGGCGGTCTGTAAACCCGGCGTTGACGAATATTCCGTTGTTCTTTGCCGCCTGCTGAGAGGCCATCATGGCCACCATCGGGCCGACGTACAGCAGGCGTGCCTGCACATCGGCGATGACTGAGACGGCTCCCGTGTCGGAAGACCCCATTGCCAGGGCGCGCATCAGGTTCAGGTCGCCGACAAGGTTGAGCGTAATCCCCTGCCAACGCGCGGCGGCTGTCGCCGCGGCGTCGCCGGCATTCTGTGTAAGTCCCTTGACTCTTAGTGCCTTGTAGACGTCGAAAGTCCACAGGGCCACAAAGAACAGAATCACCACCACCATGACGATGAAGATGAGAGCCTGCCCCGAACGGCCTAGGCGGGCTAGTCTGCTCTTGTTGTTGGCCGCATTCATGGGAATACTCTTCTACCAGCTTTGATCATCAAGATAGAGGCTGTAGTGGCCCTCCATCTCGGATTCGCCCGAGATCTGAACCGAATCTGCGGCGAAGAACGCCCTATGCAAAGGCACGCGAAGCGGGAAGTCCTGGATAGCCGTCGCCTGAAGCATGGCCGCCCCAACGCTCGGGTCTGTGATGGTGGGAGGGGGTGTGGAGGCGACAATACCACCCCAGTCTGCATAGGCCAGAATGGCCGCCGCGTTGCCTGGCGTTTCGCTGGCGAGGTACACGGGGATGCGCGCCAATTCAAAGGCGGATTGGTCGGAGACCGGTGTGCTCTGCAGCACCGTGTCCCAGAGCTGGCCGGAGTCGAGAGTCTGGGCAAGCGGTTCAATATCCGGAGTGGGATCGACGAACCCAGGGTTGGTCATGAGTCCGGCGTTGGGTATGCAGGCCACCCGCGCGCACTTGTTCACCATCCATTGGTTGAATCCCACTGTTCTGGCGCGGATCGCGCACTGTGCCGCCCGGCTAAGGACTTCAGCAGCCACAAACACTCGCGACAACTGGTAGAGCCCGGCAAAAACAACGCAAACGAGAAACATCACCAGAACAGACTCAATCAGCGACTGCCCCGCCCGCCTGCATCGAGTCCCCTCCGGCGTACCAGCCTGTCGCCGGATGATTCGAAGGGGATTCATCTCATTGTCCCGGAGCCGCGCCGCCGCCCGCGCCGCTCCCAAGATCGCGGAGCCAGTCGCGTGAAGACGTGCCAACCGCAGTGTCCGCAGCGGCGGCATTGTTGCCGCTGTCCATCTCGCTGACCGCACCGCTCAGCTTCTGGCGAATCGTGTCGCCAAATATGCCGAAGATGGCGATTGCCGCGACGGCCACAATTACGACGATGATGACATACTCCACCATTGTCTGCCCGCTTTTCCTGCCATTTCGCACTGTCATACCAGCCCCTTCCCGCCTCACAAGGCGATACCCCTTTCAGACTCCTATGGAAACTCCGAAGAAACCAAGTCAAGAACCCGTCCGCTGTCCTCCCTGAACGAATACAGGAACACGGCCATTATGGCTATAGTGGCGGTCAGCATGGCGGCCACGATCACATACTCGACCATCGCCTGCCCGCGACGCGATCCACTCGCTATAGATGTCACCGTGTCCACCCTCGGCCAGAATGGTATCATCTTGACCATATGATGTAAACAGTGTTATTTAAGCCCCTTGCGTGACCGCTATTTACGGGCGATGTTGTTGGAGTGATGCTATGAAAAGCAGATCGGTCTCCTCGGCGAGAAGCGTCTTTCTACTGCTCTGCGGGGTATTGTTTCTTGGGGTCGCTCTTGTGGTCATGGCTGTAAACGTTTGCAATAAATGCGGTTACGAGATCGTGTCCGGAGTGGAGAATTGCGGGCATTGTGGTGCCAAGGCGGTTCAAGAGGCAGCTAAACCGGCAAATCTTGACGCAGGATCAAACGTATTGATGGATGCCCAGGGGTTCCTTGCGGACTCCGTGGTTGAATCCGAGGTCAGCGAAGCTCGCAAGAACGCGAAGACGAAGGGTGGTGCTGTAGCGGTTTTATTTCTGCGGAATGCCATAGCACTGGACATGATAACTTCTGGCGCGGGGCATGAAGGCAGGGGCATGCGCATTCTTGGGATGATTCGGGACTATCAGGCGGAAGTTAGCATGGCTACACGTGAATGCTCAGCTTGCGGAGGGTCAGGCCGGGCCACGGTTATAATGTCTGGGCTGGACGGCAAGACGAAGGAAATGGCGGGCACGGCAAAGCGGTGCGAAGCGTGCGATGGGAAACAAATGGTCGCGGTTCCCCTCTCTGCAGCCGATCTACGCTTGGTATTGGCTCAGGCCACGAGCCAGTACACGGACATGCAGAAGGCGAGGCGCTATGTGCCCGTTGGCAATGCCTGGGTCCCTCTGGATCTGGAAGGTCGTCTGACCGTCAAACAGATGGCGCTTATCAAGCGTGCGGCTGCTGCTCCTTGCGGGGGATGCTTGGGGCCTGGGCGGCAGTTATGCAAGCAGTGCTTCGGCTATGGACGTCTGCGCTGCACTAACTCCCGGTGCAACAAGGGTCTGGTACGTGAACAGGAGATGGGCACGCTGGTCAAGGGCACGATGACCAAGACCGTCCGGTGTCCGACTTGTCGTGGCGCCGGGAAGCTGACTTGCGCCACCTGCCAGGGCAAAGGTCAGGTCCTATGCGCTGATTGCGGGGGAACTGGCGACAGACCGGTTTGCGCGCGCTGCGACGGAAGCGGGATGCTGGCCTGTGCACGCTGCAAAGGGGAAGGCACAGTCAGCGGGAAGATATGCGCGGTATGTGCGGGACGCAAGGCGGTGCTCTGTGATGTGTGCAAGGGTGACGGAAGAAAGAAGACCGAATGATATCGATTCCCGGCTTTGACATCCTGGAACGCCTTGGTGTCGGCGGAATGGCCGAAGTCTGGAAGGCCCGACAGGTTTCTTTGGATCGCTTCGTGGCCATCAAGATTCTCTCGGCGCGGTTCAGCCGCGCGACGGAAGACGTCACGCGCTTCCAGCAGGAGGCGCAGGCGGCGGCCCGTCTCAAGCACCCGGGCATTGTGCAGGTCTACGACGCTAATGCCATCGATGGCACGTACTACTTCGTCATGGAGTATGTTGCCGGCTATACAGTTGGCGACTGGCTTCGCCGCAAAGGCCCACTGCCGGAAAAGGACGCTCTGGTTGTCGCCGAGTGCGTGGTGGATGCTCTGAGCTATGGGTGGGACAACGCCCGGATCATTCATTGCGATATCAAGCCTGACAACATCATGGTGGATGCCGACGGCTCTGTGAAGGTGACCGACCTCGGGTTGGCGCGAACGATTTCCGGGATGACGACCCAGCAGTTCACGGATGAAGTGCTGGGGACGCCCGCCTACATGTCTCCGGAGCAGGCGCGAGGCGAGTCCGACATGGATTTCCGGACCGATATCTACGCCATGGGCGCCACGCTCTACCATGCGTTGACGGGAAAGCTGCTGTTTCAAGGGGAAAAGGACGAGGCCGTGATGGAACTCCAGGTGACCGGCACCGTGGCCGATCCCACCGACATCAATCCTCGCCTCTCCAAGGGCGTGGTCTGGCTTCTGGAGAAGATGCTGGCCAAGAATAGCGCCGACCGGCATGAAAGCTGGCAGGCGGTCCGCGCCGATCTGGCGCGCGTACGCAACGGAATGCTGCCGCTGTCACGGCTTCCCAGAAAGTCGGCCAGTACGGTTACCCGCAAGTCCAAGCGTGTTGTGTCTCCAATTCCCCAGTCCCGAAGGCCGGCAGGAGAGAAGGCGAACAGGGCGGTTCCGTTTTGGGTGTTTCTTCTGATCGTCGGCCTTGGGGCTCTTCTGGCTGTGTTCTTGTACTACCCGACAGAGTCTTACCATTCAACACCTCGGGTGGCTGAAACCCCGACGGCACCGCTGCCAGCGGTGGAGGACCCCTCCGCCCAGTTCGCCGGACTCTATGCTGGTACCCGGCGTTGGATGGTCGAGCACCCGGAGTCTTATGACGAAGGCACGGCCCGGTATCGGACGGTGATGAAGGTTGCTGCTGGAACCCAGTACGAGGTTCTTGCCGCCAAGGGCATCTGGGAACTTCAGGACAAGAAGCGGATGGAGATAGACCGGGTCGTGAATGACTTGACGCAGAAGGCTGCGGGCTTGGTGCGCGAGGGGGACTACGGCAAGGCGATCGAGTTGCTGGAGACATACGCTGGCCGGTTCCAGGAGGAGACGCGGCCGGGACGAATCAACGAGGCCGTTCGCATTCGACAGGTCCAGGGCGCAATAATTGCCGCACGCTCCGAAAAAGCGAAACGCTCGGCCGAGAAGTTCAACCTTCTTCTGGATCGGGTTGCGGCCGCGCTATTGGAGAAGGGCGTGGAAGCAGCGCGCGTGCTGTTGCTGTCCGGCATGGCGGATCCGGATATGGTGGAACAAACGGCCGAACTTACGCCCTTGAAGAGAGTGCTTGATGCAGCAGTGGATATGGACAGTGCCATTCTAATGTCATTTCTGCCGTCCAAGGGCAAGCCGGTAACCATCATGTTGGCCAACGGGGAATCAAAGGCTTTTGTTCTGGACGATGTCGAGAAGGATTGTCTGGTCGGCAGTGTAAGAATGTCTGGCGATGCCAGCATCACGCTGCGCTTCCCTGTGGCGGGCCTGCACTCCAAGGAGCGTCTGAAGCGCATGGGTTCCGATGAAATGCCCGAAGTGGCCCTGGTGAAGGGCCTCATGGCGTTCGGGGCAAAGGCCTACCCGCAGGCCAAGACCTACTTTGCCGGGTTGCCGGAACCCCTCGCCATTCGGCTGATGGCGCGGGGCTTCAAAGCGGATGCCGCGACGCTTGAGCCCGCCGCAAGTGCGAATGGCGCGCCGCCGCCGGTAGCCACGAATGGAAAGGACGATGTGCCGGCCGCGAATCCGCCAGTCCGCCCCGCGGCAATTGTGGAGAAGCCGCTGATGTTGGCGGATGCCGACGCCGAGACGACGAAGGTGGTTCAGTCGTTCCTGAAGCGGAATCGTGAACTGGTGGAAGAAGACATTCTTCTCTTCAGCGACGGCAACGGGGCCGTGTGTCGGATGGATGTTCGGTCGCCCTTGGTCAGAGATCTCGGGCCGTTGTCCGGGTTGAAAGCTCTGAGGGCGTTGTTCTGCGGCGTGTCCGACCGTGCAAGTGACGTGCGTGACGTGTATGGCCTGCGGGGCCTGCCGATCGAGCGGCTGCACCTGCCCCGCGCAGGAATTAAGGATCTCGGGCCGTTGAAGGGAATGCCGCTGAGAGATCTGGATATCCGTGGAACGCCGATTGTTGAACTGGACCCGCTCCGAGGCATGCCGCTGGAACGTCTCGTGATTTCTGACACCGGTGTCCGGGATATTGCGCCCCTGAGGGGAATGGCGATCAAGGACCTTGAGATGGCTGGTCTCAATATCCATGACTTCGGGGCCCTTGCGAGTATGCCGCTTCAGAGGCTGATGCTCGCGAAAACCCAGTTTCGCGATCTCGCGCCCATAAGGAATGCACTGCTGAAGGATCTGAATCTCGCCGACACCCGCGTTTACCAGTTCCAGAGCCTTCGTGAAATGCCCTTGGAGGTCCTCGATCTGTCGGGCTCACAGATCAAGGATCTGTCGGTCCTCAAGGGAAAGGCGCTGGTCAGCTTGAATCTTAGCCGAACGTCGGTGTCCGATGTCGGGATCCTCTCTGGGATGCCGCTCGTCAACCTTTGGCTGGACGGGACCCTGGTCAGGAATGTTGCGCCGTTGAAAGGGCTGCCTCTGAAGGCGTTCTCCGCCTCAGGTACGCAGATAGACGATTTGTCGTTTCTCGCGGATTCTCCGGTGCAATGGGTCAATGTTTCCGACACGTTGGTGGAGGATTTGTCGTGTCTGAAGAATATTCCGCTGGAGTCCCTGGAGATCCAGGGCACCCGTGTGAGGGATATCAAGGCGCTGAAAGGGCTTCCGATCAAGCGGTTGAACTGCCAGCGAACGAAGGTGAGGGACTACTCCGTGCTGAGGGGCTCCGGCATCGAGGCGCTCTGGGTGGATGAGGTGGATGAGGCGGTGAAACGCGTCTTGAGGGGACTGCCGAAACTCCGCGAGGTCAACGGTACTGCGTGGGAGCGCTGGTAGGCCGTGCGGTGCGATTCGCAGCGCACCATGTGCGTAGCGATGTTGAGTAGTCCGGCCGCGCAACGCCGTGCTCGCACACGATGGCCGATATCAACGCCGCGGGGGTGACATCGAAAGCGGGTGAATAGACTGCCACTCCCTCCGGGGCCGTGCGGCGTCCAAAGCCGCATGTCACTTCCTCAGCGGCCCGTGTTTCGATAGGGATGGCGCCTCCATCCGGCGCTGCAAAATCGAACGTCGAGGTTGGCGCCAGCACGTAAAACGGAATGCCGTGAGCGCGGGCAAGTATCGCGAGGCCGTAGGTTCCAATCTTGTTGGCGGTGTCTCCGTTGGCGGCTATGCGATCCGCACCCACCAGAACGGCATCCACGCGACCTTCCTTCATGACTTGCGCGGCCATATTGTCGCAGATCAGCGTCACCGGAATGCCGGCTTCAGTCAATTCCCACGCCGTGAGGCGTGCCCCTTGCAGCAGAGGGCGCGTCTCGTCGGCGTAGACTGCTATGGAGACGCCTTTCTCACGGGCCGTGTAGAGTGGAGCCAGGGCGGTGCCGAAATCGGCCGTTGCCAGCCGGCCCGCGTTGCAGTGGGTGAGCACTGCGCGTGCCGATTCCAACAGCGAGAAGCCGTGGCGGCCGATAGAGCGGCACATTGCCTCATCCTCATCCCGGATGGACATGGCTTCGACAACCAGGCGGGTTTTGAAAAATTGCGGTGGCATTCCGGAAGAGGCGCGGGCGACCTGCCGCATGCGGTCAATGGCCCAGAAGAGATTGACTGCGGTGGGGCGGGATGTGGCCAGGTAGTCGCCGGCGCGCTCCGCGGCGGCGAGAATCTCGATCGAGCTGCCGGACTCGACGCTTTGCGCTGCGGCGGCCATCCCCATGGCCGCGGCAATTCCGATGGCCGGCGCGCCCCTGACCTGCAGCGTTCGAATGGCATGCCAGACTGTTTCCACATCGACCGTGTCAATGAATGCCACTTCGGTCGGGAGTCGGGTCTGGTCGAGGATTCGTATTCGTCCCGGGCAGGGATCTGGCGGCATGTCGGGTAGCCATTCGATTGAGCGGACGTGCGACATGGCGGGGAACATAGTCGGGTCCCACCGGGCTGGCAAGGGTTTTGTCGACCCTCAGATCCTCGGCTAAGGAATGCAGGACTCCTTTAGCGGCCCCGTGTGCGTCCTGTGTTTACGGCTCGCTCGGAAAACTCGCCCTACCTGGGGAACACACCAAGGCGGGCCACGTCCACAACCGGTGAATCATCGCGCGGCGGGCGGTAATCTAAGGACGATGGCAGGGAAATAAATTCTGATCCTGCCGTCATCGGCCGTGGCCAAAGGCCAACCCATGATCTGGGCATGCGCTCCGATAAAGAAATCCGGCAGGGGCATGGATGGTGACTCTTTGCCGGACTGAGCCAGACGTCTCTCACGATACACTCGGTATGCCTTTGCGCAAACCTCCGCCGCCGCCGCTGGAACGTTCAGGATTTCAACACCCCAGTTGCGGATTCGTTGCGCCGCCGTGCCAGGGTCTTTCTCCCCAACGCATATTTCCGCCAGACTGACGGCATCAATCGCCGCGCCCTCGCTCGCCACGGCCTCGGCAATGGTGCGTCGCGCCCAGTCATGGTGAGGGGCACTCTTGTCCGAAGCATAGATCAGGACGTTGGTGTCGAGAAGGATCATGGCTCACGAGTCAGTCGCCGTAGTTGATCCCAACTTATTCTTGGGTGCAGTGGCGATGTGTCGATGGCTCTGAGACACTCCTGACGACTCATGTGAACCATCGGTTCCGGCCTCTCCATCCGAACAAGCAGGAAGCACCCTTCGTTCTGCTGCTGGATGTCAAAGACATCCCCCGGTCTTGCGGGAGGAATCACAACCCGCTTCTTGGCATCCGCAATCGCCGTGCTCATGGTGGGATAATCCCACAAACCTTGTTCAATGTCAAGATCGCCGCAGAAGTTCGCAAAACGCGCAAAGGCCGGAGCGCGCCGAAGATCACCACCTGAGTGTCGAAGGGTCAGATAGCCCGTATAGTAGTAATTAGCAGCCTCCCCTCAGGACGTGTAAGGGTAAGACGCTATGCGCTCCACCGCGCGTACGCTTAGAGGGTAAGGGGACAAACCATCGCGCTTTCTTACCGAAGAGCCGGCGTTCTTCAGGGAGGAAGCCGCTTCTTTTGTAGTAGCCTCTCCTGACACACGGCAGTGGACTGCGGCGGCTGCAGTGGAGAGAAACTTCGTACTTGGGAGCGTCTGGCCCCAGCCTGGCGCTCTTTGCGCCCGGTCAGGGGAAAAGCATGTCGCGAAACAGATAGAAGGCGCAGAGGCTTACTGCGTTGAACATGGCATGCATAACGACAGGGGCTATGAGCGAGCCCGTGTACGCGTAGGCAAGGTTGAAAGCCACGGCGATAAGGAAAAGCGGTGCCATCGAAGGAAGGTGGAAGTGCATGCAAGCGAAGAGGAACGACACGAGAAGAACCGCGCCCACCGAACCGATGCGGCGGGCGATCAGAGGGAACGCGATACCCCGGAAGATCATTTCCTCGACGAATGGCGCCACGGCGACAGCCAGAATCAGGAAATACGCCTGTGTCCACAAAGGCTGATCGGGCTGGGCCATGAAGGTGATGACGTCCTGCGGTTGAATCTCGTACCCCATGCCTTGAAGGAAAAGCCCGTAGAGCACGGAGGCTGCCGCAACGATGGGCATCATGGCAACGTAGAAAAGCACCCCCATGCCGGCTTGCTTGAGCCAGAGTCGCGGATGAAATCCGAACGCCGCCCGCCATGTGAGATATCTTCCCGCCAGAAGCATGGCAATCACCGCGGCGCCGGTGGCATGGAAGAGCAGTGTCTGGATCAGCAGTCCGCCCAGAGACGGATTCTCATCGGGAGACGCCTGCGGTTGACCTTGGCCTGCAAGTGCGAGAAGTAACTGGCTCAGCCCCAGGAACAGGGCCAGGATGAATCCATCGCGTCCCGTCCAAGGCCTTCGCTCCAGACGCTGGAAGAGTCTGGTCCAGGCGGGTGGGCGCATGATGAGCCGCATCAACAACCAGGCGTCAACACAGCACCCACCGAGAAAGAGGAGCAAGCCCAGCAGACCGCCGGCAACTACGTTTTCCGTCAATCCCTCTACGAGTGTGACATCCATGGACTCTCCGACGCTCCCCGTCAGTCGCGTGTAGGGCGCTGTAGGGGCGGACCTTGCGTGTCCGCCAGTGGGCGGCGACAAGCGCCGCCTCTACATGACCCGATGGGCTCTTTCCGACTCCTTAATCAGTTTGATGTCTGGTCGCGCGATACACTACAATAACAGTTCACTAAGGCACAGGAGAATTCCCAATGGGAAATGAAGATCGATCCCGCGAACTGACGCCTCTTGAGCAAGCCGGGTTGGCTGAGTTGGAGAAACGGGTTAGGGAAACTGGAGGGCTGGCGGTCGCGTTCTCGGGCGGCACGGACAGCACTCTCCTGGCGGCAGTTGCGTTCAGGCAACTGGGTGACCGCGCTATTGCCGTTACGGCTACATCTCCAACATACCCGGATCGGGAACGAATCGAGGCGGAGACGCTTGCCGCACAGATCGGTATCCGGCACGAGCTTGTCGAGTCCAACGAGCTCGATATTCCCGGGTTTGCCGACAATCCGGCCAACCGGTGCTTCTTCTGCAAACAGGAGTTGTTCATCAAGGTGAGGGAAGTGGCGGCCCGGCATGGGATTCATGTTGTTGCGGATGGGACCAACGTGGACGACCAGGGCGACTACCGGCCAGGACGGAAAGCCGCCGCAGAGGCTGGGGTGATCAGCCCGCTCCTGGAGGCCGGCTTGAACAAGGCGGGAATCCGCAGCCTATCGCGGTGGTTCGGGTTGCCCACTGCTGAGAAACCGCCCTTTGCCTGTTTGGCTTCGCGGTTCCCTTACGGCGACCGGATTACCGAGGCCAAGTTGCGAGCCGTTGACGCCGTGGAGTCCGAACTCCGGGCGTTGGGGTTTGGCCTCTGTCGGGTGCGACACCATGGCGATGTGGCACGAGTCGAAGTGGAGCCGCATCGGATTGAAGAGGCGGCGAGTCCCGCCGTTCGTGAGCGCATTCGTCGTGTCGCGGTGAATGCCGGGTTCCGATACGTGACCCTTGACCTTCAAGGGTACCGCACGGGGAGCATGAACGAGACGCTGCCGGCCCGGTAACGGATCCGTCCTGGATTCCGCGGCTGCGCTTGGGCCGGAATGCTCACGCATTCCGCTCCGGGGAGGGATGCGGATGGCCCGCTTCACTTATCAGCGCGGCGGCGGACGCATTTGCGCTCGTATTCGGTGAGAAGCCGCTTTCGCAGGCGGATGTGCTTCGGGGTGACCTCGACGAGCTCATCATCGGCGATGTACTCGATGGCTTCTTCCAGGGTGAACCGGACCGGTGGGGCTATCTCAAGGTTCCGGTCGCGTCCCGCTGCCCGGATGTTGGTCAGCATCTTGCTCTTCTGGATGTTTACAACCATGTCAGTGTCCAGGCAGTGCTCGCCGACGATCATGCCCTCGTAGCAGTCTTCTCCCGCAGCCACGAAGAGGAACCCGCGCGGTTGAAGTCCGTCCAGCGCAAACGCCACGGCCTTTCCGTTTGCCATGCTGATCATGGCTCCCTTGTTTCGCTGGGCGAAACCCGTAGACGCAGGCGCATAGTGGATAAAGGCATGGGAAAGAATGGCCTCGCCGGCCGTAACGGTGAGCAATTTGCTGCGAAGGCCGATGGTGCCGCGAGTGGGAATGTGGAACTCCTGCACTTTGCGCAGGCCCTGCTGTTCTACGCGGACAAGTTCACCGCGCCGCATGCCGACGAGTTCGATGACCTTGCCGGCATAGGCGTCCGGCACATCGACAATGAGAAGCTCGACAGGTTCATGCTTCTCGCCGTTCACCTCCTTGTAGATCACCTGCGGTTGGGCCACCGTCATTTCAAAACCTTCCCGGCGCATATTCTCGATCAGGATGGAAAGATGGAGAACCCCGCGACCGCTGACCGTGAACGTTTCGTCGCCCATTTCCTGGACGCGGAGGGCGACGTCCCGCTTGGTTTCGAGAATCAGGCGTTGCCGCAGGTGGCGACTGGTCACGAATGTGCCGTCCTGGCCGAAGAATGGGGAATCATTGATCCGGAAGATCATGGAAAGCGTCGGTTCATCCATGTGGATGGCCGGCAGGGCTTCCGGATGTTCCGCATCCGCCAGGGTGTCGCCGATGTCAATGCCGTCGATGCCGACGACGGCACACAGGTCGCCGCACGGCACGCATTCAACAGACTGCCGCCCCAGCCCTTCGAAGACGAAGAGCTGCTTGATCTGCACCGGTTGAGCCTTGCCGTCGCGCGTCATGTGGACGACGGAAGACTTCACGCCAAGAGAGCCCCTGTAGACGCGCCCGATTCCGGTTCGCCCGACATAGTCGGAGTGCTCGATGCTCGCAACCTGCATCTGCACGGGGCCATCCTTGAAGGGCGGCGGGGGGATATGCTCCAAGATGGCATCCATCAGGGGGACCATGGATGAACGAGCGCCTTCCAGCGTGGTTGATGCCCAGCCTTGCCGCCCGCTGGCGTACAAGACAGGAAAGTCGAGTTGCTGCGCGTTGGCATCCAACTCTATGAAAAGGTCGAATACTTTATCGAGCACCACATCCGGACGCGCATCCGGCTTGTCGATCTTGTTCAGGATTACGAGGCACTTGAGCCCCAATTCGAGAGCCTTGGCGAGCACGAAGCGCGTCTGTGGCATGGGGCCGTCGGCGGCATCCACCAGCAGAAGAGCGCCATCGGCGAGATTGAGCACCCGCTCGACCTGCCCGCCGAAGTCGCTGTGGCCCGGCGTGTCGATGATATTGATTTTGACGCCGCGGTACTGGACGCTGACATTCTTCGCCAGGATCGTGATTCCCCGCTCGCGCTCAAGGTCGTTGCTGTCCAGAAAGCACTCCCGGAACTCTTCCATTTTAGCGAAGATCTGGGACTGCTTGAGGATCTCGTCGACCATGGTGGTCTTCCCGTGATCGACGTGCGCGATGATGGCAATGTTTCTGAGCTCTTGGTTTGGCATTCTGTTCCCGTGGCAAAGGCGGTGGATTATGAAGGTATCATGTCGCTGTGTCCAGACTTCTCGTACAGACTTCTCGCACAGCCGCGAAATTGTGGCTTGCACGGCGACACAAGTACCTCCGTCGGGCGCGCGATTACAGATTACGATTGCCTCTGGTCCTCGCCCCTTCCGGAAGAGCCGGCGTTCTTCCCGCACAATCGCTCGATCTTGCATATGTTAGATTGGTTACGGTGAGGACGATTCAGGACCGGCGTCACCCAGTCACGGCGTCACGGGGTCGGAGAAGACGCCGGCGACACGCCGGCTACTACAGGGAGGAA